>PMSW01000097.1 GCA_003168215.1 Actinomycetota bacterium | reverse complement strand
GCCTGCGTAGCTGGGGCCGCCCGGTAACCGGCAAGTCTCCGTCTGGCGGCCAGGTGCCGCTGGCCGGATGGCCCAGCCGCCCAGCGCAGAAACGGTCCCGCCCGAACTCACCAGGCGTGAACGCCTCAAACACTCGCTAACCGCCGATCGGCGCGGCAGGTGGCCTTTCGGCCGCTGGTCGACGTTCGGCGCAGATCGGGTCGTTATGTGGCCGAGGGCAGAGATGACCGATGATCGGCTCTACGGCGCGGATAATTGCCTGGCTCAAATGACCACAGGAGCTTCGATGAACGTCGGCAGGCGGCTGAGCCTTGGTATCTTCGCGCCAGCGTTCGTGGGCGGCGTCTTCGTCATCGGCGGGCGAGTACCCATCGGCTCGATCAGAACCCTCGTCCCACTCCGGCGCCATTCCGCCGCGATCCGGCGCCCTCTCGCCTGCCTGCCGCTCTCAGGCACAACATCACGCAGTTCCGGCCAGCGTGCGGCGCGCAGCTGCATAGCGGGTTCGGGACGATAGGTCGCGCGGGTAGATCACCCGGCTGGGGGGCTGACTTATCGCCAGCCGAGCGCGGGCGCCACCTGGGTCAGGATGCTGTCGATGACGTGGGCGTTGTAGTCGACACCGAGCTGGTTGGGCACGGTGAGCAGCAGTGTGTCAGCGGCCGCGATCGCCTCGTCCTCTTTGAGCTGGCGGATCAGTTCTTCGGGCTCGGCCGCGTACGAGCGCCCGAAGATCGCCTGCGTCGTCGCGTCGATGAACCCGATCTGGTCGGTGTCCTGGTTCCTGGGGCCGAAGTAGGCCCGGTCGCGGTCCTCGACTAGAGGGAAGATGCTCCGGCTCACTGATATCCGCGGCTCGCGCTCGTGGCGCGCCGTGTGCCACGCGTCACGGAATGCCTGGATCTGCTCAGCTTGCTGCACGTGAAAGGGCTTGCCCGACTCGTTGCTGATGAGCGTTGAGCTCTGCAGGTTCATGCCCAGCCCGGCTGCCCACGCCGCCGTCCGCTGCGACGCCGCGCCCCACCAGATGCGCTCCCGCAGCCCGGCTGAGTACGGCTCCACCCGCAGCAAGCCAGGCGGGTTCGGGAACATCGGCCGGGGACTGGGCTGGGCGAAGCCCTCGCCCCGCAGTACCTCCAGCAGCACCTCGGTGTGCCCGC
Source organism: Actinomycetota bacterium (assembly GCA_003168215.1). GTDB lineage: Bacteria > Actinomycetota > Actinomycetes > Streptosporangiales > Streptosporangiaceae > Palsa-506. The sequence goes on along the minus strand of PMSW01000097.1, from coordinate 2,526 downwards.
GCGCCATGTCGGCGTCCGTCTGGCCTTCCTGCGGCTGGTAGCCGAAGTAACGCCAGCCGTCGATCACCTGCTCCGGCGAGCCGCGGCTGATCCCGAGCTGGAGACGGCCGCCGGCGATGAGGTCAGCCGCGCCGGCATCCTCGGCCATGTACAGCGGGTTCTCATAGCGCATGTCGATGACTGCAGTGCCGATCTCGATACGGCTGGTCCGCGCGCCGATGGCGGCCAGCAGCGAGAAAGGCGAGCCCAGCTGCCTGGCGAAATGGTGCACGCGGAAATAGGCACCGTCGGCGCCCAGATCCTCCGCCGCGACCGCCAGATCGATCGACTGCAGCAGAGCATCGGAGGCCGACTGCGTCTGCGAGCCGCTCGACGACGACCAGTGCCCGAACGACAAGAACCCGATCTGCTTCACCAGCGCGTCAACACGAGCCGGCTGGCCGGCATTCCTGGCCGGCCCGCAGCTGGCCGAGCAGCGGGGTGATGTCATCGATGCACCGCTGGATGACACCGACCGGGCTGGCCGCGCGCGACTGGATCGCGACCCGTGCAAACTACGAGCAGCTCCATGGGAGACAGCGAGCCGAGACAGGATTAGCCAGCGCCGACTGTGCCTGCACTCGCGCAGGCCCCGACAGTCCAGTGGGCAACAGGCGACGGCGGACCATGATCGGCGCCACGCCCGTAGCCGCCGTGCCATACCGACGGTGCGCCAGATTAGGCGTTCCGCGGACGTCCCTCGCCGCCGGTGTCCGGTGCCAGATAAATAAGCCCGTGGCCATCCAATCGGGCACATTACCTCGGCCGTGCCAGCTATCTAGCCCAGTCCAGCCCGGTTGCGGGGTCATGATCGCAAGGCGGATCCGGCGCTAAGTCGTGTGAGATGCTGTGGCGCTAACGCACGCTAGTCGTCCACGTGCGGTCGACTCCGACCCCTGCACGGGCTGGCGAACGCCAGGAGGCAGACCGGCGATCTGCCGCGCCGCCAGCTTGTCGTGCACAGAATTCCCAGATCTGGATGGCCGGCGCCGGAATCGCCATCGAGCCGGCCGTGAACGGGCCGGTATCCGTGAAGCCAGTCGTCGACAAAGTTGTCGTCGTACTGCAGTCTCCAGGTATTGGCGCAACGATCTGTCGACTTACCTTGCATAAGCATGCATGGTCTCCCGGCATCGAAATTGTCCGCTTCTGCCGCAGGGCGATCGACTCGCGGCGCGGGTGGTGCCGGGGCTGTACAGGGCCGTGGATACTGGCTCTCGTGGATAGGAGCCCCGGCGGTGGCAGCGACGATCCGCATTCCATTCCCGGCGTGTACCGCGGTACAGCAGGACGGTGTAGGTTCTCGCCACGGATGTCGCTTCAGGTGCTGCTGAGCTGCGGATCTGCCGGGTTCTCATCTGTCTGTCGTTGGCTTTCCTCTCACGTACTTGTCGTTTTCCTCGGCGACGAGGCGCTCGGACGGCTACCGGAGACACGCTGCGGATACCATCAGCTAGGCTCATGACTGTCACAGAGAGTCATCGGTGGCAGCCGCTTCAGGCAGTGAGGCATTCTCCCTGCCGAATCGGTCGCAAGCCGCCGGCGACCAGGGGGAAGGAAAAGACCCCATGTCCGTAAATGGTGGTTATCTTGAGCCTTACCGTGGATCATGGCGCTGACCATTTGCTTTGCCATGTGGACGGTGACCTCGACGCGGACGGGAGCGTCTGGTCTGCGTCCTCGGCCGCGTGGTTGATAGTTATCGAATCGCCTCGCCGATGGGTCGGTGAGGATCCGCCTGGCCAGGTCGCGGGCCTTAGGAGGTCCGGGGCCGGCGGGCGGTGCGGGCTTCCTGGAAGGAAGGACGCAGGTGGTAATAGTGCCGCGTTCGCCCTACCGGACGGCGCGAGCGGTGGCGCTGGTCGTCGGGACTCCTAGCTTCGCTTCAAGGCCCCGCCAGCCGCGGGGCTGCTTGCCTGGGCGGCCGCGGACCGGCGGAGGGTGCTGAGGGCATCGGCCAGATGCGTGAGGTCGGTACCGGGCAGCGGAGCCCGCAGCAGGCGGTCGAGCTCGCGGTCGAAGACGGGGGCGGCGATGCCCAGGAGTTCGATGCCCTTGGGGGTCAGCTCCACGATCGATGAGCGCCGGTCCGAGGGGTTGGCCCGGCGGGCGCATAGCCCGGCGGATTCGAGGCGGTCGACGGCCTGGCTGGCGCCGCCCACGGTGATCGCGACCGCCCGGGCGATGTCTTGGACCCGGCACAGCGGTGTCGCGTCGATGACGAGCATGCCGTTCAGGCTCGCGAGACCGACGCCGCACTCCTCCTGCAGCCGCCCGTCGACCGCCCCCCACAGGATCGTCTCGAACCTCACCAGGTCATCGAATACCTGCCGCAGATCAGTCACGTCGTCCCCCGTCCTCGGCCGCACGCACAATCTAGCATAGAGCTAACTAGCTTGACATTAATTATATTAGGGATAATCTAAATCTTGTGCGCGGCCCGGCTACCGGGGCACCCGCCCCGTCCCCCGCCACGATGAAAGGAAC
>PMSW01000147.1 GCA_003168215.1 Actinomycetota bacterium | reverse complement strand
CTAGGCCGGCCAGCTCGTCGGTGAACACGATCGCCCGTGGCATGTCAATCCGACCGGCAGCTAACGCCGCGGCGGCGGCCGGCAGGCGCGTGACCCCGGCGGCGAGGCTCAGCAACCGGTCCGCCGACCGGCGGGTCAGCGTCAGCGCGGCGGCGACCTCGTCGACGACGTGCTCGGCTTGGCGGCTACTCTCGGCCGCGGCGTCATGCGCGGCGCGCCGCCCGTAGAGGTGGCTGACCGCCCGCAGCTCGATGGAGGCCGTCCACGACGACAGCCGCCGTGCCGCACACAGCAAACCCACCAGGTCGTCATCACTCAGGACGGCGAGGCCATCGTCGATCGCGTCGTCAGCGAACCCGGCCAGCACCGGGCCAGGTTCCATCTGGTCCAGCGGGCCCCCGGCGGCAAACCCGCGCGCGCTTTGTTCGTGGTCGCGGTGGGTGAACCCCGCTGCGATCACTTCTCGCGCAGCGGGCGGGGGCGGATTGCTGGGCTGGCCGGGGGGCATGGATGGCTCGGGAGACACGGAGGGCTCTGCTGACATCGGCTTCTCCTCCCGTCCTATAGTTGCTGTTAGAAAAGCTTCTTAGATAAAACTATCGACTGCTACCGACAAAACGGTCCCCGCCCGGCGCCAGGCGGGAAAGACGTCGGACTTTCTGGAGCACGGTCGCCTAACATCGAAGACGTGCCTGAAAAGAGCGGATCTGCCAACCCCGTCCGCCGGTCAGAAGATCTGCCTGCCGAAGATCTGCCTGCCGAAGACTCGTCCGCCGCCCGCCCGAAGCTGCGCGGAGTGATCACCGACTGGGGCGGGGTCATGACTAACCCGATCCTGGAGACGATCGACGCCTGGATCGATGCTGACAGCGTCGACCGGCAGAGCTATACGGCGGTCATGCGGCCCTGGGTCAAGCAGGCCTACGACCCGGATGGCGCGGGAAATCCGATTCACGCGCTGGAGCGCGGAGAATGCACGAACGAGGAGTTCGAACGGCTCCTCGCTGGCCAGATCCTCCGCGTTGACGGCGCGCCCGTTCCTGCGGATGGCCTGCTGACGAGGATGTTCGCCGCGATGCTGGTGGACTCCGCGATGCAGGAAACATTGCGTGCCGTCCGCCGGGCCGGATTCCGGACTGCCCTGCTGTCCAACTCGTGGGGCCGCAACGACTACCCGCGGCACCTGTTCGCCGAGCTGTTCGATGCCGTAGTCATCTCCGCTGAGGCCGGCATGCGCAAGCCGGAGCCGAGAATCTTCCTGCACGCCACGACGCTGCTGGGCCTCGAGCCCGCCGAGTGCATCTTCATCGACGACATCGAGGCCAATGTGCTGGCCGCCGAGGCGGTCGGCATGGTGGGAGTGCATCACCGCGGGCTGCATTCTACCACGCGGCGGCTGTCGGAGCTGCTCGGGATCCCGCTGGACGGCCTTCCGGCCTAGCGGCCCGGCGAGCCGCGCACAGCAAGCCGCCTAGCGGCTTAGCGACCTGACAGCCGGGAAACCTGACGGCGGCTGGCCGGCTGTTCTAGCGTTGGGCGCCGTGGCCGACTACCCGTACCCGACCAGCGCAGGCCGCTCGGCCAACATGCGCGCCAACCGGCGCACCGACACCAAGCCCGAGCTCGCGCTGCGCCGCGCCCTGCACCGCCGGGGTTACCGGTACCGCAAGGATTACCGGCTGGATCTCGACGGCGGGAAACGGGTCCGGCCGGATATCGCGTTCACCGCTCGCCGGGTCGCGGTTTTCGTCGATGGCTGCTTCTGGCATTGCTGCCCCGAGCACGGCAGCAAGCCGGCCGTCAACGTCGGGTACTGGGACCCCAAGCTGCGCAGGAACGTCGAGCGCGACCGTGCCGCCGACACCGCGCTGGCAGCAGCGGGCTGGGAGGTCGTGCGGGTGTGGGAACACGAGCCGCTGGAGGCTGCCGTGGCTGCCGTGCTCGCCGCACTGGCGATTTCCCGGCCGTGAGGCGCTGATAATGGCACACTCGTGATCACCCTCTCCTGCTCACTCGGGGAGTGCGCAGGAGTCCGCCCCTAAACCGGCACCGGACGCCGCGCACCGGTGCCGGACCTTCTGGGGAGCTATGCGCGTTTACCTGCCTTTTACGCTGCCAGGTCTGGCCGAGCTACTGGCCAGCGCTGAGATCGGCCAGCCGCCGCGCCGCGGCTTTGCCGTCACGCCCGCACTACGGGAGTGGTATGTCAGCGGCGATCTCGAAGAACTTGAATACGCAGCCATGATGCTGGCTGCCAGGGCATCGCTCCGGCTCCTGCTGGAGGACCCCGACGCGCCGCCGCGGCGAGTCGTGCTCGCCGTCGAGATCCCGGACGAGCGAATCATCAAGATCACCGCGCCGGACGATCCGGCAGCGGTCGAGATCGACGGAGCAGTGCCCGTTCATCTCGTTGTTTCTGGTCACATCGACGACCCCCGCGCTACCGAGGACATCCGCGCGGCCGTCGCCGCGCTGACCAAGGCCGACGAGGGCGACGATGACGCGAGATTCACCGTCGACGGGGCGGAGGGGCACGAGCTGATGTGGTATGCCAGCCAGGAGCTTGCCTACGCGACCGGCTGAGGAGTTCCGCGCGATTCATGCGACGATGATTCCGCCGCCGTCGAGGCGCGAATCGGGAACCCGATAGCGCAGGGAGCGAGTCGCCATGGATGCCGTCACCAACGTTCCCCCGCCGGTCAACGAGCCGATCAGGCAGTACGCGCCGGGCAGTCCGGATCGCGCCGTGCTGGAGGCCAGGGTCAAGGAACTGGCCGGGGAGCGGGCCGAGCTGACCATGACCGCGGGCGGCAGGCAGCGGATGGGCGGCGGCGAGCGGGTCGAGATCGTCCAGCCGCATAACCACCGGCACGTGCTCGGCGAGCTCGGCAACGTGACCGAGGAGGACGTTGCGGCGGCGATCGAGTCGGCAAGGAAGGCGGCGCCCGGCTGGCGCGCGCTGTCCTACGACGACCGGGCGGCGATCTTCCTGAAGGCCGCGGAACTGCTGGCCGGCCCCTGGCGGGCCACGATCAACGCCGCCACGATCCTCGGCCAGTCCAAGTCGGTCTACCAGGCAGAGATAGACGCCGCCTGCGAGCTGATCGACTTCTGGCGATACAACGTTCATTTCGGCAGGCGACTGCTTGCCGAGCAGCCCGAGTCGACAAGCAGCGCCTGGAACCGCCTGGAGTACCGTCCGCTCGAGGGATTCGTGCTCGCCATCACGCCGTTCAACTTCACCTCGATCGCCGGCAACCTGCCGACCGCGCCCGCGCTGATGGGCAACACCGTGCTCTGGAAGCCGTCGCACACTCAGCAGCTGTCCGCGCACTACCTGATGCGGCTGCTCGAGGTCGCCGGGCTGCCGCCAGGCGTGATCAACATGGTGACCGGGGACGGGCGGACCGTGTCCCGCGTCGCGCTGGCGCACGAGGACCTGGCCGGCATCCACTTCACCGGCTCGACCGGGACTTTCCACAGTCTGTGGCGCACCGTCGGGGAGAACATCTCCCGTTACCGCGGCTACCCCCGGCTGGTCGGCGAGACCGGCGGGAAGGACTTCGTCATCGCCCACCCATCGGCCGACCCCGACGTGCTCTCCACGGCGCTGATCCGCGGCGCGTTCGAGTACCAGGGCCAGAAGTGCTCGGCTGCCTCCCGGGCATACATCGCGCGGTCGGTCTGGGACCGGATGGGAGACGACTTCGTCTCCGCCGTGCAGTCGCTGACCATGGGCGACGTGTCCGGCGACTTCTCGNNAAGACGCGGTCATCGATCCGGGTGCTGGCCGGCGGCGAGATCGACGACGCCGATGGTTACTTCGTGCAGCCGACCGTGCTGGCGTGTACCGATCCGACCGACGAGGTGTTCAGCACGGAGTACTTCGGCCCGATCCTCGGCGTGCACGTATTCGACGACGCGGACTACGACGCAGTCGTCGCGCAGGCGGCCGACGTCTCGCCGTACGCCCTGACCGGCTCGATCATCGCCCAGGACAGGACAGCCATCGCGGCAGCGACCGAGGCGCTTCGCTTCACCGCGGGCAACTTCTACATCAACGACAAGCCGACTGGCGCGGTCGTCGGTCAGCAGCCCTTCGGCGGAGCGCGTGCCAGCGGCACCAACGACAAGGCGGGTTCGATCTTCAACCTCATCCGCTGGGTCAACGCCCGCACGATCAAGGAACTGTTTGTCCCGCCGGTCGATTACCGCTATCCCCATATGGGCTAATTACTGAGGGCAACCGTGATTACTCCCTGCGCATTCTCCGAGGTTGGCAGGAGTTGTGGCTGTTAACGTGGAACTCTCTTCACTGCGCTGCGGAACGCGGCGAGAACGCGCCCGTGCAGCAGCCAGTCCTGGTGATGGAGGCCGCTGTCCTGCGCCTCGTTGAACCACACCAGGCCCGTCAGGTGATCCGTCTCGGCGCCGGCGAACAGTCTGGCCACGTCCGCTGCCTGGTGACCCGTCCGCGGCCCGGCCGCGGTCTCCGAGATGAGCACCGGGTCGGTTGTTATCTTCCGGATGGCCCTGATCGTGACGCCGAAGATGGAGGCAAAGGTGTCCCCCGGCTTCTCGAAGTAGCCGTCGATGCCGACCATATTGACGTACTTGCCGCCAGGCCAGTATTGCCGCAGGCCGGTGGCGGCGTGGGCTACGGTCCACATCCACGTGACGTTATCCGCGTGCTGCTGCCGGAACACCGAGACGACATGGCGCCAGGCGGCGATGAACGTGGACGGCAGGACGTGCCACGAGTACCAGTTGCCGTTCATCTCATGGCCGAAGCCGATGATGATCGGGTGGCCGAACTTCTTGACGCTGTCGGCGTACGCGCGCAGGTAGCGATCGTAGTGGCCGCGGGCTATCGCCTGGATGCTGATGTACTCCGGCTCCATCTGGTCGACGACCGTCATGTGCTCGCCGTAGGCGGACCAGGCGACGCCTGTCCGGAACGCGGTGTTCCACTCGCTGTAGATCAGCAGCAGTTGCGGCTGGTGCCCGACGGCGGTGCCGAACTTCCGGATGCTCGTCAGCGGGGGAGCCACGCCGGGCTCGTACACGCCGATGTTCAGGCCCTTCCTGACCGGCGGCGCCTTCGGCCCGATCTGCCCGCTCGCCCCGCCGGGCTGGGCCCCCGGCCTGCCCTTGAATCCCCCGGACAGGCCGTAGGCCGCGGTGATCAGCAGGACGGCGGGGATGGCGACGGCCAGGGTTATGGCGCCGCGGTGCCTAATACGCCTCCGCATGGAGGTCTCCCCTCACTGCCTCGACTTCCACGCCCTTCTGCCGGGTCACCCAGCTCTGCCGCAGGCAGGTCAGCACCCCATAGACCCTGATCGGGCGCAGGATCACGTAAGTCCAGAACACCCCGAATGGGTACAGCAGGACGGAACCGAGCCGGTAGCCCCTGCTCTCGCCGGAACGCCTGACGCATAGGCTCCGCGGTCCCAGCGCCGCCGCCCACGTCATCATGAAGAGGACGATGTAGAAGGTCACGCGCTCTGATGCCGGCCAGTCAAGCACCAGCGCGAACGGGATGATCACTGACGTGAAGATGAAGTAGATGCCCAGCGCCACCCACCACCAGCCCCAGGACGCGACCGGCAGGTACCGCAGGCGCCAGAAGTTGCGCACCGTCCCGCCCCTGGCCCAGCGGAGCCACTGCCGGAAGTGGTGGCTGAGCGTCTCGGGGTACATCGGCAGGCAGAACGCCGTGACCTGCTGGACCGTTCGGCCCTTCGCATGGGAGAACAGGGTCAGCGCCGAGTCGTCGCCGAGCTTGATGTCCCGGCCGAGGAACGTCTCGTTGACGTAGGCCGGGAGGATCTCACGGATGTTCTCCGCCCGGTAGAGGGCCCCGGTGCCCCTGTTGATCAGGACATCCCCGAGCACCGACTGCGTGGACCACGCGGTGAGCTGGGAGACCGTGTTCCTGATGCTGCAGGTCCGGGTCAGCCAGTTCACGTCCTTGTTCCAGACCTCCTCGATCATGGCGACGGAGGCCACCTGCGGATCGGCGAACGGCTTGAGGCCCTCCTCGATGGCCCGGTACTCCAGCGCGGTGTCGCTGTCCAGGGTGAGGAAGATGTCGGCCTCGTCGCACGAGGCGAACGCCACTGACTGCGCGTACTTCTTCCCGCCGTTGAAGGGACACCGGGTCCAGGCGATGACCGGGTGCCCGGCCCAGTGACGCCAGACGGCCGCGTAGTCACCGGAGGGGCCGTCCTCCACGATGTGGATCTTCTGCGGCGGCCTGCTTGAGTTCACCAGCGACCAGATGCTGCGGTCCAGCAGTTCAGGGTCCTCGTTGTAGACCGGAATCACCGCCGCGACGAACAGGTTCGCCAGCTGCCGGTCCTGCCGAGAGGTGGTCACGTACGGCGTGTCAAGCCAGCACAGGAATATCGAGGCGACCGGAAAGCCGAACGTCAGAAGCCACAGCGGCGTTAGCTCCCAGTAGGAGCGGTGCAGCAAGACGAATCCTAGGTGCCACGCGGTCCGGGCCGCGACGAGCAGGACCGTGAGGGCGATCAGGGCTGGCGCGCTCCGGTCGTCGGAAGTTACCCGCGGGATGTCGTAGTGCTCGCTCAGGGCTCCTGGAGTGGCTTGCCACGCCTCCAGCAGTACCGCAACGTCAGGATCAGGGCTCCCGAAAGTCCGAGGGAGACCGCCGAGATGATCTCGGTGACCTGGATGAACGGCATAGCTATCCTCTCGCGTGGCTATCGATGTGAGCGCCCGCAGCCCCTCGGCTTGCGCTGCGGAGTGCATATGGGGAGATGAGTCAGTGGCGTAACCGCCGTCGCTTCGCTTCAGCCTCAAGCCGGTCCTTACCTCCTTATCAAGCCCAGGCTCAGGCCACAGCACCGGCCAGCGGCAGGTGCTGTCGCGCTCGCTATGGACTCCGGCCGCTGGCGCACAGCAGGTACGCGTGCGCGTTCCATGACAATGTACCGACATATCATGTTGTTATCTCGGTTATCATAAGACTTAGTACTAATTACCTACACGCGCTCAATGCACCGGTCAGATCAGCATAAAACGTCAGATTGGCATAAAACGGTCTTACTGTTATTTCCGAACTTGACTAGGAAATAACAGTAAGACCCGGCGGTCAGATAAGACCGGCGGATCAGTACGGCCGTGCCGCCGTGCCATTCGGCAGGCCTGTAGGGGAGACGGCGTTCTACTCGCGGATTCGGGTCAGACGAAGCGGTGATCGGCCGAGCGGAACGCTGCCATCGCGCGCCGGTGACCTTCCACCCGCCAGTCCTGCCTGGAGAGCCCGCCGTGCTGATCCACGTCGAACCAGACCAGCCCGCGCAGGTGCTTCCTGAGAACCCCGGCGAGCAGATCCGGGATCTTCCGCGCCTGCCCGGCACGTTGACCGATTGCCGACTCCGAGATCAGCACCGGGTCATTGGTGAACTGGTGCACGACATCCATGGCGCGTTTGAACACGTTGTCGAACGTGTCCTGCCGCGAGGTGAAGTACCCGTCGATCCCCACCCAGTTCACGTAGGCGGCGCCCGGCCAGTAAGCGCTGAACGGCCCCTGATCCTGAACGCGGCTCACGGTCCACAGCCAGGTCACGTTGTCCGCGCCCTGGCTACGGAAATCGGTCACTACGCGCTGCCACGCACTGACCCAGGTACTCGGGGATACGTGAGTCCAGCCCCACGAATACCACGAGCCATTCATCTCGTGCGCGAACCCGATGATCACGTGGTGCCCATAGGACCGAACCGCGTCCGCGTAGGACTTGAGGTAGGCGTCATAGCGGCCTGCGGCGATCTGGGCGATGGAGATGCCGGTGGGTTCGATCTGGTCCAGCGGCACTGCACGGTGAGCATGGGCCTGCTCAGCGAACTTGGTCGGGAATTTTTCGCCGAACCCGCTGTAGAACAGCACGATGGCCGGCCGTTTCCCGACTGCGGCGCCGAACTCATCGACGGGCTGGTAGGAGCTGGGCATGCCCTTCGCATAGACGCCAAGATGCGGCCGGTGCCAGCGGATCCTCCCCGGGTCACTGCCGGCGCCGCGGACGGACCCTGCGCGCGCGGGCGAGCGGCTGCCTGCCGCAGGAGCGACCGCGTGCTGAGTGCGGGCCTGCCCCGTGCGCGCGGTGCGGACAAGAGTCGCGGGGGTCTCCACGGCGGCAGTGCCAGCGGCGCCAGTGCCAGCGGCTTGGGTTCCCGCGGCGTGAATGTGGACGACAGCCGCTGTCCCCGCGCGCTCCGCGGCGGCATCGCGCGGTGCGGAACAACTGGCCGTGACAATAATGAGCGCAGCGCCGACGCCCGCAACGCGAATCCCTGCCTGCCAGAACATCGTTACACCTCTCTGGAGTCACGTCCCGACACCCCGTGCCAGCGGATCAGGCCAGGAGCGCCGCGTGGCTGTGCGATTCCGGCCAAGGGATAGCATCTCGACAACGGAAATTACGGCATACGGACACCCGCCGCGGTGTCGCCACCCAAGCGCAGGGTACTTAAGTGGCGAAACCATTCTATCGGTCATAGAAGGCAGCTTGTGGTTCGTTCAGCGCTATTACTCCCGGCGATGCGGCGGTACGTCCGCGATGACGCGGTGCGCTCACTCTGCTCGAACGCTCCGGAGGAGCAGATGGCAGCGCCAGAGCGAGTCAGAGATCTTCTTCGAGGCGCTGGGGCGCAACGATGCGGCGCCTGCCGTGTCGGCGCGGCTGCCCTGACGGCGGTGGCTGCCCCGAACGGATGACGGCAGCGACGAGTTGCTGGCCAGGTTCGTCAGCGAGATCGCCGTACGCCCCGGCTCGATCTTCAACCTCATCCGCTGGGACAACGCCCGCACGATCAAGGAACTGTTTGTCCCGCCGGTCGATTACCGCTATCCCCGTATGGGCTAATTACTGAGGGCAACCTTTATTTCGCAGAACGCAGTCATTGCGACTTGTACCGGAGTGTGGCGTTCTGCCGTCGTGCGGTGCCCTGGCGCGGTCTGGGTGCGCTGCGCAGCGTAGCGTTCCGAACGCGGGTGGGTTTCGGCGTTAATGCTGAAAAAGGGCGCGTGCGGCGTTATAAAATCTCAATCTCCTGGCCGTCTGGCCGTACGCTGACCTGTCGCCACATGATCCCAGCAGAGGAGCTGCATGCCGCCGCGTGTCACGGTCATGGGGACGGGCCATCTCGGCGCATCGCATGCTGCCTGCATGGCCGAGCTTGGTTTCGATGTCCTGGGCGTCGACAGTGACGAGGCCCTGGTCGATAGCCTCAGCCAGGCTGAGCCGACCTTCTACGAGCCCGGCCTCAAGCAGCTGCTCCGCCGTGGCCTGGACTCTGGCCGGCTGTCCTTCACCACGTCCTATCAGCGGGCCGCGGATTTCGGGGACGTGCATTTCATCTGCGTGGGCACGCCGACGGCCACCGGCTCCAACCGCGCGGACCTCTCCTACCTCCATGCCTGCATCAACAGCCTCGGGCCGCTGCTTGCCCGGCCTTGCCTGGTGGTAGGCAAGTCCACCGTGCCGGTGGGCACTGCCGCGGACTGCGCGCGCAGGCTGGCGGAACTGGCCCCCGCTGGCGACGGCGCGGAACTCGCCTGGAACCCGGAATTCCTTCGCGAGGGGCGCGCCGTGCCCGACACGCTGCACCCCGACCGGATCGTGGCCGGGCTCAGATCGGAGCGGGCCGAGGCCACCCTGCGGGAGATCTACGCCCGGCCGGTGGCCGAGGGCACGCCATTTCTGGTGACCGATTTCGCCACCGCTGAACTCGTGAAGGTCGCAGCGAACGCCTTCCTCGCGACCAAGATCTCTTTCATTAACGCCATGTCCGAGGTCTGTGACGCAGCCGGCGCCGACGTGACCGTGCTGGCTGCGGCGCTCGGCCATGACGCGCGGATCGGCAGCGCTAGCCTGAACCCCGGCCTCGGGTTCGGCGGCGGCTGCCTGCCGAAGGACATCCGGGCGTTTATGGCCAGGGCCGGGGACCTGGGCGCCGGGCAGTCGCTGGCCTTCCTCCGCGAGGTGGACGCGATCAACGGCCGGTGCCGGTCCCGCACGGTCGAGCTGGCCAGCGAGCTTGTCGGCGGATCGTTCGGCGGCCGGCGCGTGGGCGTGCTCGGGGCGGCATTCAAGCCAGACTGCGACGACATCAGGGACTCACCGGCGCTCGACGTGGCGGAAGCGGTCCACCGGCTTGGCGCGCAGGTCACCGTCTACGATCCGGAGGCCATGGATAACGCTCGCCGGCACCATCCGGATCTCAAGTACGCCGACTCCGCGATGGAGGCGGCACGCGATGCCGACGTGGTTCTGCTGCTCACCGAGTGGCAGGAGTTCCTGGACGCGGACCCCGGGGTCATGGCGGAGGTCGTCACGCAGCGGAACGTCGTGGACGGCCGCAATGCGCTGGACCCGGCACGCTGGCGGACAGCGGGCTGGAACTACCGCGCGCTTGGCCGTCACTAGCCGGGTGCGGCGCAGTCAGTTCGGCCGTGCCACGCAGGCGGTACGGCAGCCCGGCTCAGCCGGCGCTGAGCGCGAACGACCTGCTGTCCAGGCCGGTGCCGCCACGCCAGATCTCGAAGCCTGCTTCCACCGACTCCAGGTACCAGGACATGCTCAGCTGATGCTGGGCGGCCGCGTCGGCGACGAAGCCAAGCAGGCCCAGGTCTCGCACCGCGGTGACGGGAACCACCCGCCGGTAGATGATCAAGGGCCAGCTGACGCCGCGCTCGTGACGGGCATATTCGATCCGGTAGTAGCGCACGCCGTCCACCGCGACCGTCGGGGTGCCGGGCGCCGGCGCCGGCACCGCCCGCTCGGTCAGCCAGATCATCACCTCCGCGCCGTCCGGCTGCCCGCTCGCCGCAACTTGCCTGCCCTTGTTGACCCACAGGTCATACGACACGTCGTAGGCGCTGTCCGGCTGCGCGCGGGCGGTACCGACCGACCAGCTTGAGCGAGCATAGGACAGCGAGCTGAGCCGGGCAGGGAACGCGGTTCCCGCCTGCGTGCCCCAGTGGTAGCCGGTGTAGATCTCCGGGTACGCGGCCGGCTGGCCGCTGCCTTGCTCCGCGGCGGCGCCGGAGATGGTGACCCTGAATCCGCTGTCGCCGATGCGCGCAATGCATTCGGACTGGTCGCGGAAATTGTTGTTCTCGATCACGTACTGGCCGGCCGCCGATTGCCAGTACTGGCTGCAGCCCGTCGTCGCCGCCGATCCGCACGCCGCCGCCCCGCCCATTGTCGCCAGCAGCACTAGGCCGCCGGCCAGCCTGGCTGTTGCCCGGTTAGGCACCCGGACTACGCACCCGAGCCTGTGCCGTCGCTGGTGCCAGCCGGGCCGAACGTCTTGGTGGCGGCGTCGACCAGCTTGTCGAAGGCCAGCCGGGCGCGGCGGCTCTTGTCATCGCTGACCTGCCACGACAGATTGCCAACGGTCGGCATGGCGGCTTTCCCGTGGGACGGGTCCTGGGACAGCACGACGCCGTTGATCCAGGGGGTTTGCCCGACGAAGCTGGCCAGATCGAGCATCCACTGCGTCCGGCCCTTTTTCGCGGTGTTCACCTCGGTGAGCATGATCGGCATCTTGAGCCGCTGATGCACCACATCAATAAGCGGCGTGAACTGGTCAACCGCGTGGGAGTCAGACCCGCCAAAGTTGATCACCGTGGTGCCGATGTCGTTGACGTACTTTTTCCCCGGCCAGTACGACATCATGTTCTGCCACCAATCGGTGTCCGGCGAGCTCTCACCGAAGTCGGCAGACCAGACGAACTTCGCGTTCGTCACGTGCTGCTGGTGGAAGATATTCCAGATGTGCCGCCACGCCAGCACGTACTCCGGCGGGTCAAGGCTCCATGGATACCAGTCGCCGTTCATCTCGTGCCCGAACCGGATGTACACGGTGATGTGGGGAAAACTCTTTAGGGCATCGGCCCATTCCTTGATGTAGGAGTCCCACTTGCCATCGGCGATCGCCTGGTTGCTGTATCTCGGCTGGGCTCTTTCCTGCTGCGCAGGAGATGAGTCGTCGCGCGGGGGCGTGCGCCATGGCTCCCAGGTGAACATCTGGGCTTGGATGCCAAACTCCTCGTCTTGTTCGAGGTACGTGGTGGGCATCGGCTTCCCGTGCCATGACTGGAAGGTCATCAGCAACTGCGGGTGTACACCGGTGCCTTCGTATTTTTTGCCGTTCTTGGAAGGTCCCCAGACCCAGGCAGGCAGTGCGTTGCCAGGGATGGCCACTCCGAAGTTGCGAGCGCCCGGCGCCTTGCCGAGGTGTTTCAGCTTGTTCTGGCGGCTCCGGTGTGCCCGCTGCCCTTCCCTGACACGCGCGGCCTGCGCGGCCAGCAGGGCGTGCTTGGCCTCCTGGGCCTGGCTGGCCTCCGGGGGATGCCAGGACTTCGGCGCTACCGTCCCGAGCACGCCGGAGGCGTACAGGCAGCAGAACGCCAGCGCCGGGACGGTCACGAAGGTCCATGCCCTGAGCCTGTTCCTGGACCGGCTGACGCGATGGCTAGACACCTAGTCTCACCGCGATTCCCAGCATGAGGACTCCGATCACGTAGGGGATGATCGCCTGCGGATTCAGCCGGCGGGTGCCGACATAGCCGGCGGCCCCGCGGGTGCCCCATCCAGAATCATGGCCCATCCGCATAAAGCCTGCGATCCTTATCGGCATAAGCAGCAAGGTATTGATAGCGGTGAACATCGGCAGATACAGCAAGTCCCGGGGGACGTACGCGAAGTGACGGCCGAACCGCACCGAGACCGAGAGCACCGTCATCACGAAGGCAAGCCCGATCAGGCTCGCGGCGGACTGCCAGTGCCCGGTGGGCAGCGGCAGCGCGTCATACAGCGCGCTGTGCGTGCCGTACGTGGCGGACGATGCCCAGGACGCGATCGAGGCGATCAGCATGAACGGGATCACTATGTCGGCCAGGTAGAAGAGTGCCAGCGCCGGCGTGTGCCTGATCATCCAGGGCAGCATCCGCAGCGTGTTGTACTGCGATCCCCGTGCCCACCGCAGCTGCTGGCGGATGAGCTTGCCGACGGCCACTGGCGCGTCGGTGTAGACCAGCGACGTCGACTGGTAGGCGGTCCGGTACCCGGCCTTGAGTATCAGGTTGGTGAGCGCCCTGTCGTCGGATACCTCAAGGAAGATGCCCAGGAACCTGGCGGTGAGGAACTCGGGCATCACCGCGTGCAGGATGCCCATCCGGATGGCGATGGTGCGCCCCGGCAGGCAGCCGACCGTCCCGAGCACGCTCATCGCGGGCAGCGAGTACTCGCCGCGGACGGCCTCCAGCCAATCGGCCCACCTGGTGAGCACGGAGCGCTGCGGCCGCAGGATTCGCTGCCGGGTTGACACCCCGCCGATCCAGGGATCGCGGAATGGCTTCACCAGCTCCCGCAGCGTCCCGGTGGTCCACAGCGTGTCGGAGTCCACGATGACGGCGATGTCGCTGGTGGCCTGCTCTACCGCGATACGCAGTGCGTTGCGCTTCCCGGCCTGCGGTATCCACGTCCACAGGACGCCAGCCGTGGCCGCGCAGATGTCAGCCAGACCAGGATCTTCCGGCCCGTTGATCACGACGAGCACCTGGTCGGGCTTTTGCGCCACGATCCGGGAGAGCACCTCGCGGAACAGCTCGGGCTCCTCGCCGGCGACCGGGATGAGCACCGATACCGTGGTCTGCCAGCCCCGCAGCCACGGCCGGTAGCGGCGGGCGAGAACCACCCGGATTACCCACATGGACCAGATCACCGCCATCAGGACGGCGAACGGGTAGACGCGACCGGCTAGGACAAAGGCCCGTACCTCGACGACGAACGCGAGCATCCGTCAGTCCGTCGCCTTACGGAAGTCGACGTGGCTGATCACTAGTAGCTCCAGCATGCGCTCGGATGAGGCCAGGCTCGACGGCGCAGCCTCTTTTGCCGACCGTCGCGGTGCCGCCACGCAAGCGCGGTACTTAAGTGGCGAACGGAGTCTATCGGTCAAAGACAGCGGCTTGTGGTCCGTTCATCGCTATTCGCCGCCCCGATCAGGCGTTATGTCGCCGATGACGCGGTACGCTCACTCTGGCCCGAACGCGTCGGAGGAACCCATTCATCGCCTAGTTCTGTGGAACATAGACCTGACCCTCGTTGACGTGACCAGGGTGACCAGGGACGCGTACGCTGACGCGTTCCGCCGGGTCACCGGCCGCCCCCTGGTCCAGCTGCCGCAGATGGCGGGCCAGAGCGAGTCAGAGATCTTCTTCGAGGCACTGGCGCGCAATGATGCGGCGCCTACAGTGCCTGCGGCGGCCGCACCGACCGACGACGGCAGCGACGAGTTGCTGGCCAGGTTCGTCAGCGAGCTGGCGACGGCGTTCGGTTCCCGGCGGGAGGCGCTGGCCAAGCGCGGCCGCATCCTGCCCGGGGCGAGGGAGGCGGTGCTGGCAGTGGCGAACCTGCCTGGCGTGGTCCAGTCGGTGCTGACCGGCACCATCAGGCCGAACGCGGCGGAGAAGCTGCGCGCGTTCGGCCTTGAGCCCTTCTTCGATTTCGAGATCGGCGGGTACGGGTCGGAGATCTACCCGAAGGGTGCTCAGCTGATGATGTCCAGGGGCCGGGCGGCGGAGAAGTACGGGGTAGCTTTCGGTGAGGCGTCGACGGTCTACATCGGGGACTCGACGCGCGACGTCGAGGCGGCCAGGGTCGGCGGCGCCCATTCCGTCGCCATCGCGACCGGCCGGTCAACCGAGGCTGACCTGCACGCCGCCGGAGCCGGCATCGTCTTGCCCGACCTGACGGACGTCACGGCCGTGGTCCGCGCGATTCAGCTGCTGACCATGCCGTCGGCCGGCTGACGAGCCCGCGCACTCAGTAGTTCCATCAACACGGAGGATCCGGCCGGCTGGAGCGTGCATATCCTCCGTCTTATTTCATGCGAGCTCGGCGCGCGGCGTCGGCGAGGCCCAGTCAGTCGCCTTCCATTAACACGGAGGATTCGGCCGGCCAACGGACGCGGATCCTTCGTCTTAATTTCATAGGGGCTCGGCGTGGTCATGGTGGCTTGACCCGGTCATGGGAGTTCGGCGCGGTTATGGTGGCTCGTGCGGTCATGGGGGTTCGTGCGGTCATGGGAGTCGCACCAGCGCCGGCGCTGGTG
>PMSW01000033.1 GCA_003168215.1 Actinomycetota bacterium | reverse complement strand
TATCACGACGCCTGCCATCTCGGCCATGCCCAGCAGATCACCGCGCAGCCGCGCGCGCTGCTGCGCGCGATCCCCGGGCTGAGCCTCGCCGAGGTCGCCGACGGCGGCACCTGCTGCGGGTCGGCCGGCATCTACAACCTGGTTCAGCCGGAGGCTGCCCGCGAGCTCGGCGAGCGCAAGGCAGCCGCGATCGAGGCAACCGGCGCGCAGCTGCTCGTCTCGGCGAACCCCGGCTGCTCGCTGCAGATCTCCGCAGCGCTGGCCGCCCGCGGGGTCCGGATGCCGATGGCCCACATCGCCGAGGTGCTTGATGCCTCGCTCCGCAGCGTCCCGGTGAGCAAGCTACTCCCCGCCTGACCCGATACGCCTGGCCCGATGCGCCTGGCCCGCACGGGCCGCTCGCCCGCGAAGCGGGCACCGCAGGATGCCGGGAGGGGCATGAGCTGACGCCAGATCAAGGTCGTGGTGACGGCAGATAAACGCAGCTCAAGTCAGGAATGACGCATTGCGACGCTGATATGACGCCTCTATGGCAACGCTATGACGGCACTGATGGCTTGACAGATGCCATAAACGACGTCATGATGACGTCATGACGTTGTCAAGGTGCGCGGGATGCCCTGCCGGGACCACCGCGCCCATCCCGCCCGGCGATCAGCGAAGGACGAAGCAATGACTACCTGGGAATTCCCCGCTCCGGACCCGATCATCCTGGACGTCAAGCTGCAGGGCGGAAGCGTCACGGTGAGCGCCGAGCCGATAGCGACGGCCACTGTGTCGCTCACGCCGGCGCGTTCCGACAAGCGCGGTGAGGAGCTCATCGCCGCCACCACCGTCGAGTTCGACGCCGGGACGCTGACCATCAGCGTGCCTGACCGCGTCCGGCTGCTCGGCAGTACCCCGCTCAACCTGACCGTGCGCCTGCCGCACGGCTCCTCGTGCCAGCTGAAGGCGGCCTCCGCCGACATCCGCTGCACCGGCGAGCTCGGTTCCCTCGACGCCAGCACCGCCAGCGGAGACGTGACTGCCGAGCGGGTAGCAGGCCTGGCCCGCATCAGCACCGCATCAGGGGACGTGCGGCTGGACGACGCGGCCGCCGCGGCGGAGGTAAGCACCGCATCCGGTGACGCCGACGTCGTGCGGGCCGGCGGCGACGTGACGGTGACGTCCGCCAGCGGTGACGTGAGCGTCGGCCGGGCGGACGGCTCGGCTAAGGTCCGGAGCGCCAGCGGTGACGTCAGGATCGGCTGCATCACGGCCGGCCGCGGCGAGGTCAACACCGTCTCCGGCGATATCAGCATCGCCGTTCCGGCGGGCATCGGCGTCTACCTCGACCTGTCCGCGATCGCCGGGGACGTGCGCAGTGACCTGGAGCCGGCCGGCAGCGATGGTGACGCCGACCTGAGCCTGCACTGCCGCAGCGTCAGCGGGGACGTACGCGTCGTCCGCGCCGCCGGCTCAGCGGCCCGCTAGGCCCCGCCGCCAGCCGCCAGTCCGTACCCGAAACTCCTGCCACCAGGCAGACACCAAGAAAGGCCAGGAAGATGCACACCTACCCGCTAGAACAAGCTGCCGCTCAGCACACAGCCGAACTCCGCGCGACCTCGGCTGCCGCGGTCAGGGCCAGCGGCGTCCGCCGCAGCGCCCGTCGTCCGATCCGGCGCCGTACCGGCTGGGTCCTGGTATCCGTCGGCCTCTGGCTCGCCAGCAGCGGCGCACGGCACGCCAGCGGCAGTGCATGAGCTGCCAGCCGCAGCCCGCGGCGCCGCCGCGCCAGCACGTGGCGCCTCAGCCGCGCCAGCACGTCGCACCTCAGCCGCGGCGCACGACACGTCCGTCGTCGTGCGCGACAGGTCAGCGGCTCTCGGCGCCGGCCAGCCAGGCGTCATCAAGCTCGCCGTCGGCGACGATCACGGCCGGGCCGGTCAGCAGGCTCGCGGTCCCGACCAGCGTGACCGCGAGCCTGCCGCCTGGCACATCCACGGTCCAGGTCCCGTTCGCTGTCTCCGGAACGGCGGCCAGGTCCGGGCCGGCGCCGGCAGACGCGACTGCCGCGGCTACCGCGACGGCCACTGCCCCGGTGCCGCAGGACCTGGTCGGCCCCGAGCCCCGCTCATATACCCGCATCTCCGCGTGCCGTTCGCCGGTAATCCGCGCCACCTCGACGTTCGCGCCCGCCGGGAACTCGGCAGGGTCGAGCAACGGCGCGGCGGACAGGTCAAAATCGCCAACCGGCCTGCCCGTCAGCACCGCGAGATGCGGGTTGCCCAGCGAGATCCGCAGGCCCGCGTACTCCCGCCCGCCGATGACCGCCCGCCCGGTCCCGAGAATCGCCGGAATGCCCATCTCCGCGGTGATCGAGCCGTCCGGCTCAGCCCGCACCCGCCGCGGACCCGACCTGGTCGCCACCGTGAACGCCAGGTCCCGCACCAGGCCGTGATCCAGCAGGTAGCGGGCGAACACCCTGATGCCGTTCCCGCACATCTCGGCGGCGCTGCCATCTGCGTTGCGGTAATCCATGAACCACTCGGCAGCCGGCTCGCCAGCGCCGTCCAGGCCGTCATCNNCCAGCCGGCATCACCGCCGGCCGCCTGCGCCGCGGCAAGGACGACCCGCAGCACGCCATCGCCGCCGAGCCCGGCCCTGCGGTCGCACAGCCGGGTCACCAGCGCCGGCGTCAGGTCGAGATTCCCCTCGAAGTCAGGCAGCAGGACAAAATCGTTCTCCGTCCCATGCCCCTTGGCGAACCGCATCCCCCGATGGTAGTGACCTCCCGTGTCCACCAGCTGGTGGACAGCTGGTCCATCTTCCGCAGGGCGACGGCGCGCGCCGGGGGCGAGATGCTGGTGGCATGGGAACCGACACGGCGGTGCGGGTCAGCGGCCTGCGCAAGCGATACGGGGACACTACTGCGGTCGACGGCGTCGATCTGGAGATCAGCCGCGGTGAGGTGTTCGCGCTGCTCGGGCCGAACGGCGCGGGCAAGACGACCACGGTGGAGATCCTGGAAGGGTTCCGCCCCAGGGACGAGGGCATCGCGGAGGTGCTCGGCGAGGATCCGGGCCGCGCGGGCCGGTCGTGGCGGGCGCGGATCGGGATCGTGCTGCAGCTCGCGTCCACGGGACCCGAGCTGACGGTGCGCGAGATGATCGCGCACTTCGCGTCGTTCTACCCGCGGCCGCGCGATCCGGACGAGCTCATCGAGCTCGTGGGGCTGACGGAGAAGGCAGGCGCCCGGCTTCGTACGCTGTCGGGCGGTCAGGCCCGCCGGGTGGACGTGGCGCTCGGCATCGTCGGCAGGCCGGAGCTGCTCTTCCTCGACGAGCCAACGACCGGCTTCGACCCGCAGGCCCGGCGGCAGTTCTGGGACCTCGTCCGCCAGCTGGCCGCCGACGGCGCCACGATCGTGCTGACGACGCATTACCTGGAAGAGGCCGAAGCGCTGGCCGGGCGGCTCGCGGTGCTGGCAGGCGGCCAGGTGGTGGCGCTCGGCGAGCCCGCGGAGATCGGCGGCGCCGACCGTCCCGCGCGGGTCAGCTGGGACACCCCGGATGGCCGGCGGAGCGTGCAGACGGCCACGCCGACTGCCACGGTCGCCGAGCTCGCCCGCCAGGCTGACGGCGAAATCCCCGGCCTGACCGTGACGCGGCCGACGCTCGAGGACGCCTACCTGGAACTGATCGGAGACTCCCGATGACCGCAAGCGCGCCCGCGCGCCAGCTGCCCGCGGCCGCCAGCAGCGCCCCGCTGCCATCCCTGCTGACGACGGGCCTGGCCAGGGGCCGGGTCGAGCTGAGGACGTTCTTCCGCGAGCGGGAGACCGTGGTCTTCATCTTCGCGCTGCCCGCCGTCCTGCTGGTGCTGCTCGGGTCGATCTTCGGCGGGCAGTCCGCCCTCACTCCCGGCGTCACCGTCGGCCAGCTTTTCGTGGCCGGCATGATCGCGGGCGGCATCATGTCCACCAGCTTCCAGTACCTCGGCATCGGCATCGCGGTCGAGCGGGACACCGGGATGCTCAAGCGGCTCTACGGCACCCCGATGCCGCACACGGCGTATTTCGTCGGCAAGATCGTGCAGGTCTTCGTCTGCATGATCGCCGAGATCACGCTGCTGATGATCATGGGCGTGGCGTTCTACCACCTGCAGCTCCCGTCCTCCGCCGGGCGCTGGTGGACCTTCGCCTGGGTCTGCGTGCTCGGCTGCGCGGCGTGCTCGCTGCTCGGCATCGCGGTGAGCAGCCTGCCGCGGTCCGCGCGCAGCGCATCGCCGATGATCACCCTGCCGTTCCTCGTGCTCGAGTTCATCTCGGGCGTCTTCATCCCGTTCACCAGCGTGCCGCCCTGGCTGCAGCGGGTGGCGGCGGTCTTCCCGCTGAAGTGGATGGCGCAGGGCCTGCGGTCGGCGTTCCTGCCGCCCGGCGCGGCAGTGCTCGAGCCGGCGCATTCCTGGGAACACGGCAAGATGGCACTGGTGCTGGCGGCCTGGGTTGCCGCAGGCTTGGTGCTGTGCGTGCGGACGTTCCGATGGCAGAGCCGGCACCGCTGAGCGCGGCAGCGGGCCAGCCGAACGCGTGGGAACTCG
This sequence comes from Actinomycetota bacterium, assembly GCA_003168215.1. Lineage (GTDB taxonomy): Bacteria > Actinomycetota > Actinomycetes > Streptosporangiales > Streptosporangiaceae > Palsa-506. The sequence goes on along the minus strand of PMSW01000033.1, from coordinate 15,881 downwards.
GCACGCTGCGCTGGGACGTCTTCTACGCCATCGTCTTCGTGGCGATCCTGCTGGTGATCGAGGCCGGCCGGCTGACGGCGCCATCCAGGGTCGCCGCCACGATCGCGCTCGCCGCGATGGTGCCCTGGTATGTCGCCGTCGGACGCCCGCAGATGCGGTCCACTCAGGCCAGCTGGAAAGGACCGGCGTACCTGGCCGGCCTGATCGCGCTCTTCGCCGTGGCGCAGAGCCAGGACACCAATGCCTGGTCGCTGGCGTTCGCGATCTGCCCGCAGTGCTTCTACGTGCTGCCGTTCCGCCGGGCAATGATCCCGGTGGTGATCCTGAACGTCCTCGGCGCGCTGTTCCTGGCGTACCGGAATCCGCACCTGGACGGGGTGGTGGCCGCGCTCGGCATTGCCGCCTTCGGCATCGGCTTCTCCTACGCCTACGGCGGCTTCGTCGACAAGATCATCGGCCAGAGTGCTGAACGAGCCCAGCTCATCAGCCAGCTGCAGGAGACCCGTGCCGAGCTCGCCGCTGCCAACCGCGAGTCGGGCACGCTGGCCGAGCGGCAGCGGCTGGCGGGAGAGATCCACGACACGCTGGCGCAGGGCTTCTCCAGCATCATCGTGCTGCTTCAGGCAGCCGAGGCTGGCCTGGCGGACGCGGGCCCGGCCTCCGCCCGCCGGCAGCTTGAGCTGGCCGCGCAGACGGCAAGGGAGAACCTGGCGGACGCGCGGAGGCTGATCGGCGCGCTCTCGCCTGCCGAGCTGGCCTCGGGGAACCTGCCCAGCGCGCTGCGCCGGGTCACCGAGCGGGCCGGATCGGAGATCGGAATCGGCGCGAGTTTCCGTGTCAGCGGGACGCTGCGGCCACTGAGCGCCGCGTTCGACGTGGTGCTGCTCCGCGTCGGCCAGGAGGCGCTCGCGAACGTGCGCAAGCACGCGGCCGCCAGGGCCGTGCAGGTGCTGCTGCGCTACGAGCCCGGTGCGGTGTCGCTGGAGGTGACTGACGACGGCCGGGGTTTCGACCCGGCGGAAGTCAATGGCGGGTACGGGCTGCGCGGCATGCGCGAGCGGCTCAGCCAGGCCGGCGGCCGCGTCGAGGTGCGCAGCGCGCCAGGCACGGGGACCCGCGTGCGGGCGGAGGTGCCGGCGTGACCCGCAGCATGCTGGCCGGCGCGGAGGTGCCGGCGTGATCCGGGTCCTGCTCGCCGACGACCACCCGGTGGTCCGCGAGGGCCTGCGCGGCATGCTCGCGGCGGAGCGGGATATTGAGGTGGTAGCCGAGGCCGCATCGGGTGCCGAGGCCGTCGCGATGGCGGCCAGGCACCGGCCCGACGTGGTTCTGATGGACCTGCGGATGCCCCGCGGTGACGGCGCCGGGGCGACCGCGGCGATCCTGGGCGCGACGCCGGGCACGGGAGTGGTCGTGCTCACCACTTATGAGACCGACGCGGACATTATCCGGGCGGTCGAGGCAGGCGCTCTCGGCTACCTGCTCAAGGACGCGCCCACCGCCGAACTCGCCAGCGCGATCCGGGCCGCAGCCCGCGGGGAGACCGTGCTGGCGCCGTCGGTTGCCCGGCGCCTTGTCACGCATGTCCGCAAGCCGCGGCGCGACCTGCTTTCCGGCCGGGAGACCGAGGTGCTCGCGCTGGTCGCCCGCGGCCGCACCAACGCGGAGATCGGCGGCGAGCTCTTCATCAGCGAGGCCACGGTGAAGACGCACCTGCTGCGGTCCTTCGCCAAGCTCGGCGTCAGCGACAGGACGGCAGCCGTCACTCACGCGATAGCGCTCGGGGTGATCTCGGCCGCACGAGAATGAACTGGAAGGTCCGGAACCGGGCTCGTCAGGGACGAGAGCTGTCAGTATCGCTCTACGAGATGGGCGCGGCCGGCCGCCGCCCAGTAGGCGGCCACGAGCTGATGCGTGCCGGTCACGATGACAGCGTAGCGAGCGCGGCCAGGGCGCGGTCTGCCACGCTGGGATCGTCAGCCGCCAGCCAGCTGATCCTGGGATCACGGCGAAACCACGCTTCCTGGCGCCGGGCGAACCGCCTGGTCGCCCGCACGGTCTCGGCGGCGGCTTGCTCCTCCGGCCACTCCCCCGCCAGGAATCGCAGCACCTGCGCGTAGCCGAGCGCGCGGCTCGCCGTCCTGCCCGCACGAAGGCCGCGGCCGGCCAGCTCCCGCACTTCCGGCACGAATCCGGCCTGCCACATCTGGCTGACCCGGCCGGCGATCCGCTGGTCCAGCTCGTCCCTGGGCAGTCGCAGGCCAATCTGCACGGCCGGGTAGAACGACTCGTAGCCGGGAAGCGTCGCGCTGAACGGCCGGCCGGACAGCTCAATCACCTCAAGCGCCCGGACGATCCGGCGGCCATTCCCCGGCAGGATCGCGGCGGCAGCCGCCGGGTCGGCCCGGGCGAGCCTGGCGTGCAACGCGGCAGCGCCGAGGTCGGCAAGCTCGGCCTCCAGGCCATCGCGCAGCAGCGGGTCGGTGCCCGGGAATTCGAGCTTGTCGATCGCGGCACGGATGTACAGCCCGGACCCGCCGACCAGGATCGGGATCCTGCCCCGCCCGCTGATCTCGCCGATCGCCGCCCGCGCGAGCTGCTGGTACTCCGAGACGCTCGCGGTCCTGCTCACCTCCCAGACGTCCAGGAGATGGTGCCGCACGCCCGCTCGCTCCGACGGGGCAAGCTTCGCCGTGCCGATGTCCATGCCCCGGTACAGTTGCATGGAGTCGGCGTTCACGATCTCGCCGCCCAGCGCCGCCGCCAGCCGCAGCGACAGGCCGGATTTCCCGGTCGCCGTCGGCCCCACGACCGTGATCACAGGCTGCGGCATGGCCTCAGTGTGCCAGCGGCGGGTCGCGGCATGCTCGCGCGGGCGGCGCCGGGCTGGGTCAGGCCTGAGGGTTCTCTACGGTCTTGTAGCCCCGGAAGTGGCCGTTGAGTACCCGTGCGGCCTTGTCCATCAGGTCGGCCTCGGAGAACGGCTTTTCCACCAGGGCCACGCCGGGGTCCAGCATGCCCTGAGAAGTAAGGACCCGCCGGGCGTAGCCGGAAATGAAGAGCACCTCGATATCGGGCTTGATCGCCAGGATCTCCTCGGCGACTTCCTTGCCGAGCATGTGCGGCATGACGACGTCAGTGACGAGCAGGTGGATATCGCCCTGGTAGCCGCGGACAATCTCGATGGCCTCCGGGCCGCTCGCGGCAGTGATCACGTGATAGCCGTTGCGGGCGAAGATCCGCTTGGCCACCTCGCGCAGCGCTGCCTCGTCCTCGACGACCAGGATGGTCTCCCCCTTGGGGGAACGCTGGTAGGGCGCGTGCTCGACGACCGCTACGGCTGCCTCCGCGGTAACCGGCAGCATGATGCTGAAGGTCGTACCGGCACCGGGCTCGGAGTAGATCTGGACGTGGCCCTCGGCCTGGGTGATGATCCCGTAGACNNCGGCCGGGCCGCGCCTTGGATCCCCCGGCGACGGAGTCGTCGTCCACGGTGATGTTGGCGGTGTCGATCGTCAGCGTGCCGCCGCCGGGCATGGCGTCGCGGGCGTTGACCGCGAGGTTCACCAGCACCTGCTCCAGCTGGCCCGGGTCGGCCAGCACCGGCCACAGGTCACCGCCGGGGAAGGTGGCAAGCTGGACGTGCTCGCCGATGGTCCGGCGGAGCATCTCCGCTACCCCGGCGACGACCTGGTCCAGGTCGATGACCTGCGGGCGCACCACTTCGCGGCGGGCGAACGCGAGCAGCTGGTGGGTCAGCCGGGCCGCCCGCTCGGCGGCCAGCTTGATCTGCCCGACGTCGCCGCGGGCTGTTCCGCAGCGCTGGGCCCAGTCCGAGTCGGACGCAACGTCTAGTTCCTCGGAGACGAAGGTCGCATAGTTGAGGATGACGGCGAGCAGGTTGTTGAAGTCGTGCGCGATCCCGCCGGCCAGCTGGCCCAGGTTCTCCAGCCGCCGAGCCTGCTGCAGCTGTGCCTGCAGCAGCTCATTTTGCTCGATGGCCTCGCGGCGCTCGCCGTCGCGCCGTGCGTCGAATCGGTCCTGAATTTCCCAGGCGTCGCGGCGGACGCTCTCAATCTCCTCCTCGACCTGGTCCTGAGCGTCACGCGAATGGCGGCGATCGGTGTCGACNNGCCTCGCGCGAGTTGCGGCGTTCGCTCTCCACTCCCGCCTCGACCTGGTCGTGAACTCCCTGCCGCCCGCCGACCTTCCACGACACCATCGTTGCACCGGTGATGGCGCCCGCCCCGCTGACGATCGGCGCCAAGGTCAGCGACACCTTGACCGTCGTCCCGTCCTTGCAGACCCGGTCCGCCTCGAACCGCTCTACCGCCCCGCCCGCGATGATCCGCTGCAAGATCTTTGCTTCATGGGCTCGCGCGTCCGGCGGGCAGATGACATCCGCGGCGCGGCCGACGATCTCCTCCTCCAGGTAGCCGTAAAGGAGCACCGCGGGCGGGTTCCAGCTACTGACGATGCCGGCCCGCGTAATGCCGATGATCGCGTCCCGCGACGACGGCTTCGCGTCCGCGGCCCGCGCTGCCTGCTTGGCGTCTGCGGCCAGCTCTGCCTGCTCGGCGGAGCTCAGCCTCGTCGGCTTGACCATATGAATCATCCCCACGTAGTGGGCGGAAGGCGCCAGCTGCGCCATCCCGCAGGCCAGGATCAGCTCGCCCATCTTGATCACTATAAGTGAATTATATATTACTATGCGTAACAAAGTGCAAAGGCGGATTGCGGCATGTTCGCCTGCACCCGGCCTGGGTCACCCCCGGCTGGCTCAGGCCGGGGTGCCTTCGATAGCCCGGAAGCCCTGGAGGTGGCCGTTGAGTACCTGGGCGACCTTGTCCATCAGGCCGGCCTCGGAGAACGGTTTCTCCAGCAGGGCCGCGTCGGGGTCGAGCATGCCCTGAGAGGTGAGGACCGGCTGGGCGTAGCCGGAGATGAAGAGCACCCCGATATCGGGCTTGATCGCCAGGATCTCCGCCGCGAGTTCCTTGCCGAGCATGTGCGGCATGACCACGTCAGTGACGAGCAGGTGGATCTCGCCCTGGTAACCGCGGACAATCTCGGTCGCTTCCGGGCCGCTCCCGGCAGTGATCACGTGATAGCCGTTGCGGGCGAAGATCCGCTTGGTCACCTCACGCAGCGGTGCCTCGTCCTCGACGACGAGGACGGTCTCTCCCCTGGGGGAGCGCTGGTGGGGCACGTGCTTGGCCGCCAGCACGGCTATCTCCGCGGTGACCGGCAGCGTGATGCTGAAGGTCGTGCCGGCACCGGGCTCGGAGTGGATCTGGATCCGGCCCCCGGCCTGGCTGACGATGCCGTAGACGGTGGCCAGGCCGAGCCCGGTTCCAGCGCCCTCCGCCTTGGTCGTGAAGAAAGGATCGAAGGCGTGCTCGATGACGTCGGCGGGCATTCCGGTGCCGCTGTCGCTGACCCGCAGCAGCACGTTCCGGCCGGGCAGCGCCGGGGACGCCCCGTCGATGGCTCCGTCCTCGACGGTGATGTTGGCGGTCTCGATGGTCAGCGTGCCGCCGCCGGGCATGGCGTCGCGGGCGTTGACCGCGAGGTTCACCAGCACCTGCTCCAGCTGGCCCGGATCGGCCAGCACCGGCGACAGGTCACCGGCGAGTGAGGTGACGAGTTCAACATGCTCGCCGATCGTGCGGCGCAGCATCTCGGCTATCGCCGAGATGACCTGGTCGAGGTCGAGAACCTGCGGCCGCACCGCCTCGCGGCGGGCGAAGGCCAGCAGCTGATGGGTGAGGCGCGCCGCCCGCTCGGCGGCCAGTTTGACCTGTCCGACATCGCCGCGGGCCGTTTCCCAGCGCTGCGCCCAGTCCGATTCGGACGCGCCGTCGAGTTCATCGGAGACGAAGGTCGCGTAGTTGACGATCACGGCCAGGATGTTGTTGAAGTCGTGGGCGATCCCGCCGGCCAGCTGGCCGAGGTTCTCCAGTCGCTGGGCCTGCTGCAATCGTGCCTGCAACTGCTCATTTTTCTCCAGCGCCGCACGGCGCTCGCCGTCGCGCCGCGCGTCGAACCGGTCCTGAATCTCCCAGGCGGCGCGGCGGACGCTCTCGATCTCCTGCTCTACCTGGTCCTGGGCGTCGCGGGCGGCACGGCGCTCGGCGTCGACCTTCGCGTCGAAGCGCTTCTGGGCCGCACGCGAGTCGCGGCGCTCGCTCTCAGCACCGGCCTCGACCTGATCGTGAACATCCTGCCACCCGGCCAGCGTCCGCGACGCCATGGTCACGCCGGTGATGGTGCCTGCCTTGCTGACGATCGGCGCCGCGGTCAGCGACACGGCGACCACCGTGCCGTCCTTGCAGACCCGGTTCGCCTCGTACCGCTCTGTCCGCCCGTCCGAGATGACCAGCTGCAGGATCTCGGCTTCACGGGCTCGCACCTCCGGCGGGCACAGCACGTCCGCAGCGCGGCCGACCATGTCCTCCTGCAGGTAGCCGTAGAGGAGCACCGCAGGCGGATTGCAGCTGCTCACGATGCCGGCCCGGGTAATGCCGATGACCGCGTCCGGCAGCAACGGCTCGGCGGCCAGGGCCAGCAGTGGCCGCACGGCGGTGCCCGGCCTAGCGAGCTTGATCATGTGAATCATCCCCAAGCGTTGGGCCAGAAGGCGTCTGCCGTGCCGCGACGTCGGTCACTGTGAGCGCAGAACGGAGACCTCCACGAGAACTGCTGATCTCGGTGCCTTGGGCACTGGCATAGCTTTCCCCCAAAGTTCGCAAGTGCCCAAGGCACTGGCGGAACTTTCCCCCGAAGCCCCGCAACGGCCCGCGCGCGCCGCCTGGCCATCCTGCAGACCAGAACCAGCTCGCCTTGCTTAATCACTATAAGTGAAATATATATCACGATGCGTAACAAGAGTGCAAGATCCTATATGGCCGCCGGCGGCCAGCAGGATGCGCTGCGGCCGTTCGCGGGTGCCCGGGGAAACCGCCCGTCAGCTAGCCCACGAGGCGACCAGGTAGGTGACGTCGAGCGGCGCCGCCGCGAAGCGGACCTGGCCGCGCAGCCGGGCGCCGGCCCCTGCCCCGGCGAGTACCTGCCAGGCGGCCCGGCCGGCGACCATCAGCTCACCGTCGAGCGCGGCGTCAAGCCGGGCCAGGCCGCCGGCGTCCGCAGCGGCCAGGGCAGCCGTCAGCGCCGCGTCATATTCGTCCGCTGCCGGGTCGGCGGCGCCGTGCACCCCGATGGCCTTGCGCGCCGAGCCGTCGCCCAGGACCAGCAGCGCGACCCGGGGCGCCAGGCCCGCGAGATCGGCGCCCAGGCGCAGGCACTCCGCGGGCGGCAAGGACTGCCGCACTGCCTGCAGCCGCACGAGGCACGTTTCGCTGCCGGCCCCGGCAGCCTGCCAGCCTGCTACCAGGAAACGCCGTATCAGCCAGCTGCCCACGGTCAGGGACAGCGGCAGCATCGGCTGTCCCGTGCCGGTCGTGAAGGGGATGCCGAAACTCCGCAGGGTTCCCGCCGCAGACGCCTCGTAATCCGCCGTCTGGTCTGCCCCGCCGACCACCGCGATCAGGTCCGGGCGCGCCGCGGCGAGGCCGGCCACGGCAGCGCCGCAGGCGGCTCGCAGCGCCCGGATCTGCGCGTCGTCGCTCAGGTCGCCAAGGTCACTGTGACTGCCCGCCGACGGGCTGCGTCCCGGCGGGCCGCCGGCCGCCGGGAGCCCGGCGAGGCCCATCGCCTCGGGCACCAGCAACGGCGGATGCGGGCAGACGGCGGCCGCGACGAGCACGCTCAGGCCGGACGGCCGCGCGCCGGCATGCCCAGCAGCACGGGCACCGGGGCGCGGCCGGCCTGGCCGGCGCGGCGAGCCTGCCAGGCATCGCCGCCGCGGGTACGGCGAACCGCGACGGGAACGCCGTCGGCGATCAGGTAGTTCGGCGCGCCGCGGGTCACGACGGTCGTGACGATGTCGCCGGGCCGCGGCGCTGCGCCGGATGGCGCGAAGTGCACCAGCCTGTTGTCACGCGCCCGGCCGGACATGCGGTGGGTCGCCTCATCCTTGCGGCCTTCCCCGTCGGCGACGAGCACCTCTACCTCGCGGCCGGCGAGGAGCATGTTCTCCCGCAGCGAGGTCTCTGCCACCAGCGCCGCGAGCCGCTCGTACCGCTCCCGGACCACCTCGGCGGGGACCTGGCCGTCCATCGCGGCCGCGGGAGTGCCCGCGCGGACCGAGTACTGGAAGGTAAATGCGCCGGCGAACCGGGCCTGCCGGACGATATCGAGAGTGGCGGAAAAGTCTCGTTCTGTCTCGCCGGGGAATCCCACGATGATGTCGGTCGTGATCGCGGCGCCCGGCATGGCCGCGCGGACCCGGTCCAGGATGGCCAGGTACTTGTCCCTGCGGTAGGCGCGCCGCATGGCGCGCAGCACCGCGTCCGAGCCGGACTGCAGCGGCATGTGCAGCTGCGGCATCACGTTGGGGGTCTGGGCCATCGCGTCGATGACGTCATCGGTGAAGTCCCTCGGGTGCGGCGAGGTGAAGCGGACCCGCTCAAGCCCGTCGATCCCGCCGCAGGCTCGCAGCAGCTTCCCGAAGGCCTGCCGGTCGCCGAACGCCGCCCCGTAGGAGTTCACGTTCTGCCCGAGCAGCGTGACCTCCAGCACGCCCTCGGCGGTCAGCGCCCGGATCTCCGCCAGCACGTCGCCCGGCCTGCGGTCCTCCTCCTTGCCGCGCAGGCTCGGCACGATGCAGAACGTGCAGGTGTTGTTGCAGCCCACGGAGATCGCCACCCAGGCCGAGTACGGCGGACTCGCGGCGGGCAGGCAGCACGGAGGGGAACCGCTCCAGCGACTCGAGCGATCTCGACCTGGGCCTGCTGCTGCACCCGTGCGCGCTCCAGGAGCAGCCGGCAACGAGCCGATGTTGTGGGTGCCGAACACCACGTCAACCCACGGGGCGCGCGCCGTGATGACCGCCCGGTCCTTCTGGGCGAGGCAGCCGCCGACGGCGATCTGCATGCCCGGATGGGCGTTCTTGACCGGCAGCAGGTGGCCCAGGTTGCCGTACAGCCTGTTGTCCGCGTTCTCCCTGACCGCGCAGGTGTTGAACACCACCACGTCCGGATTCGCGCCGGCCTCGGCGCGCTGGTAGCCGGCTTCCTCCAGCAGCCCGGCAAGCCGCTCGGAATCGTGCATGTTCATCTGGCACCCGTAGGTACGAATCTCGAAGCTGCGGAGACCGTCAGAGCGCGCCATGCCCCCAGCGTAGAGGCAGTTGGCGGCGGGGCGTCCCGCTGAACGGCCAGCCGAACGGCCAGCCGGGCGGGCGGCCAGCCGAACGGCCAGCCGGGCGGGCGGCGACCGGCCAGCCGAGCGGATCTTCGTCGCTCCGGTAATGCGGATCTTCGCCACTTCGGTCACAGAGCATGACCCGTGTCCGGAATCTGCGCTAGGCAGGGTGGCCCAGTGGTGCACGATAGCCCTATGACAGAAAGCTCGACGGTTCCCGCAGAAGGCGCGACGACGACAGCAGTGGATTCGACGGACACCCCTGACGGAACGGCAGACACAGGAGATAGCCAGCTTTTGACCGCCGGGGACGCGGCGATTCCCGCTGCCGCGTTCGGCGCGTGGCCCTCCCCCATCCGCGCCGCCGACGTGGCACAGGGCCTGATCCGCATTCTGTACCCCACTGTCATCGGCGAGGACATCTGGTGGCAGGAGGGACGGCCGGAAGAAGACGGCCGGATGACCATCGTGCACCGCGGCACGGACGGGAAGCCGCGCATGCTGCTGCCCGCGCCGTGGAACGCGCGGACACGTGTACATGAATATGGTGGTTTGTCATATTTGCCCGTCCCGCGTGCCTCGGCGCGGCCGCACTCGGCCGGCGGGCGGCCGCCGCGCGGCCACGCGATCGTCTTCGCGAACTACTCGGATCAGCGGCTCTACCTGGCCGGGATGGAGGCGGCCGATGCCAAGGAAGCGGCAGCGCCCCGCCCGCTGACGCCCGATCCTGCCACGGTCAACGGGGCCGGGCTCGAGCCTGCCGGGCTGCGTTTCGCTGACTTCGCGCTTTCCCCCGACCGCAAGGAAGTGTGGTGCGTGCAGGAACGGCACGCCGGCGGCAAGGTCACCCGCTCGATCGTGGCTGTGCCACTGGACGGCTCCGCGGCCGAAAAGCCTGACGCGATCCGGCAGCTTGCCGTGGGATCGGACTTCTTCGCCTTTCCCACCCCGTCGCCCGACGGCGGCCGGCTGGCCTGGATCTGCTGGAATCACCCGCACATGCCGTGGGACGGTACCGAGTTGCGTGTCGCGGCCATCGAGAACGGCGTCCCCGGCAAGGGCAGGCTGGTGAAGGGCGGCCTGCGGGAGTCCGTGCTGGCACCGGTCTGGCGGGACAGCACGAGCCTGTACGTGGCCACCGACTGGACCGGGTGGTGGAACATCTACCAGGTGGGACTGACCGGCGAGCCGCCGCAGGCGCTGTTCCCCACCGAGGAGGAGTTCGCCGGCCCGCTCTGGCAGCTGGGGGCGCGGCCGTTCGCGATGCTCGGCGACGGCCGGCTCGCGGTACTGCACGGCCGCGGCGGCCTGCGCCTGGGCATACTCGACCCTGAGACATCCGAGCTCACCGACCTGGACATCGGTTTCGGGGAGTTCTCACTCGGGCTCTCCGCGGACGGCACCGTGATCGCGGGCGTGGCCGGCGGGCACAGCGAGCCGCTGTCGGTCATCGCCGTCGACGTGGCTACCTCGAAGGTGACGGTCCTGCGCCGCGAGATGGAGGACGTGCCCGACGCCAGGTACCTGCCGGTGCCGCGTCCGGTGGAGCTTGAGGGGCCGTTCGGGCGCATCGTGCACGCCCTGGTGTACGCACCGGCGAACCCGGACGTGAGCGCCCCGGCGGGCGAGCTGCCGCCGTACGTCGTCTGGGTGCACGGCGGGCCGACGGGGAACTCGGTCGGGCTGCTGGATATCGAGAAGGCCTACTTCACCAGCCGCGGCATCGGGATCATCGACGTGAACCACGGCGGGTCGACCGGATACGGCCGGCTATACCGTGAGCGGCTGCGGCGGCAGTGGGGCATCGTCGACGTCGAGGACGTCAAGTCGGCCGCGATGTCCCTCGCCAAGGCGGGCCAGGCCGACGGCGCGCGGCTGGCCATCCGCGGCGGCTCGGCCGGCGGCTGGACGGCGCTGGCGGCGGTGACCACCGGCGCGGTGAAGAATCCGGTCTTCGCAGCGGCCACGTCCTATTACGGCGTCGCCGACCTGCGCGGCTTCGCGGCGTCAACGCATGACTTCGAATCGCGGTACCTTGACGGGCTGATCGGGCCCCTGCCGGGCTTCGATGCCGTCTACACCGAGCGCGCCCCGGTGGGTCACGTGACCGACGCCACCTGCCCGGTGCTGCTGCTGCAGGGTCTCGATGACCCGGTAGTGCCGCCACAGCAGGCGAGGAGCATCGCCGACGATCTCGCCGCGCACGGCATCCGGCATGCCTACCTCGCATTCGAGGGCGAATCCCACGGGTTCAGGAAGGCGGACTCGATCATCGCTTCGCTGGAGGCCGAGCTTTCCTTCTACGGCCAGATCCTTGGCTTCACGCCGCCCGGTGTGCCGGTGCTGAAGCTGACCGGCGGAAAGGCAGCGGAAAAGCGCTAGCGGGCGAATTCGATAGCGCGTGATTCCCTGACCACGGTGACGCGTATCTGGCCAGGGTAGGTCAGTTCCTCTTCCACCTGCTTGGCCACGTCACGGGCGATCACCTGTGCCTGGATGTCGTCGACGTTTTCCGGCTTGACCATTATCCTGATTTCCCGGCCGGCCTGCATCGCGAAGACCTTCTCGACGCCTTCCTGGGCCAGCGCGATCTGCTCGAGTCGCTCCAGGCGCTTGATGTATGCCTCCAGTGATTCCCGCCGGGCGCCGGGACGGCCGCCGCTGATCGCATCGGCCGCCTGGGTAAGCACTGCCTCGACAGTGCGAACCTCGACCTCGTTATGGTGCGCTTCGATTGCGTGCACCACATCCTCCGACTCGCCATACCGGCGCGCGATCTCCGCGCCAATGAGAGCGTGACTGCCCTCGACCTCGTGCGTCAGTGCCTTGCCGATGTCGTGCAGGACCGTGCATCGCTTCATCAGCGCCGGGTCCAGCCCGAGCTCACTGGCCATCATGCCGGCGATATGGGCAGATTCGAGCAGGTGCTTCAGCACGTTCTGCCCGTAGGACGTGCGGTAGCGCAGTCTGCCGAGCAAGTTGGTGAGCTCCGGGTGCAGGTCCGTGATGCCCAGGTCGACCATCGCATCCTCGCCTGCCCGGACGCAGAGCTGCTCGATTTCCGCCTTGCTCCGGTCGTAAGCCTCCTCGATCCGCTGCGGATGAATCCGGCCGTCCAGGACCAGGCGCTCTAGGGTGAGCCTGCCGACCTCGCGGCGAACCGGGTCGAAGCAGGACAGCAGCACGGCCTCCGGCGTGTCATCGATGATCAGGTTGACGCCGGTAACCGACTCGAAGGCGCGGATGTTGCGCCCTTCCCTGCCGATGATCCGGCCCTTCATCTCGTCGCCTGGCAGATGCAGGACGGAGACCACGGACTCGCTTGTCTGCTCACTGGCAACTCGCTGGATGGCCAGCGTCACGATCTTGCGGGCGCGCTTCTGGCCGTCCCGCTGCGCTGACGCCTCGATGTCACGAACGATCAGGGCAGCCTCGCGCTTGGCCTGGTTCTCTATGACGGCGACGAGCTCGGCCTTGGCCTGGTCCGCGGTAAGGCTCGCCGCGCGCTCGAGCACCGCACGGCGCTCCTCGCCGAGCCTTTCGAGTTCCGCCCGCTCGCGACTGATGCCGCGCTGCAGTTCGTCCAGGCCATCGGAACGCTGATCGGCCTTGCGAGCATCCTCATCGATCCGCTGCTCCCGCTCCGCCAGCCGGGCCTCCCGCCGCTCCAGGTCGCTGCGGAGCAGCCTTACCTCTTCCTTGACGGCCCGGATCTCGCTTTCGACCTCGCGGCGCGCCTCGGCGGACTGGCTGGCAGCTGCCTCTGCACTGCTGACGATGGCGCCGGCCGCTGACTCGGCACGCGCCCTGATCTGGTCCGCTTCGCTGGTGGCGTCAGCCAGCGCACGCTGACGCTGCGCGTCGTCTTGCGGGCTGGCGGGTTCCGCGTCGGCGGGGCGAGCCGGAACGCGGCCGGGTGACCTGCGGAGCACCACGAGAACAAGCGCGAAGAGCGCGGCGACGAGCGCGATCGCCAATACCAGCGCGATTCCGTTACTCAAGGTTCGCCCCTTCCCGCCTCATGGGCGCCGAGGTACCGCTGGTCGGTACCAGGGCCGTGCCCTGCAGCGAGGGGCCACGCGCCTAGAGCGATCCCGTCCGGGGGATACGGGTACATGCCGAACCTCCCGGACGCTGGCATGTCCCGGCAGGATTCCGCCTGCTGGCCGACGGGCGCCGCCCGCTGGCCGGCCGGCGCTCCTCCTCGCCGACCTCTCTCTGGCCTCCGGCCAGGCTGGCCCGCAGCCCGGCCGGACCGACATCCGGCAAGCGGGCCGGCCGGACCGACATCCAATCCGGCCTGTGCCCGGCGGGCTGCCTGCTAGCCCCGCAATACCTTCACAGCCTCCGGGTGCGCCCGTCCGATCTAGCCGGTTCCGGGCTCCCCGGTGCTCGTAACTGATCTTCTTTAGCCATGCTGACTCGCCCTGCGCGGAACAAAAACCTCGCTGTCGTGAGGTTAAGCGCAGATAACGTTTTGGGCAAGTATGCCTTTGCGATCTTCACCGGGCCGCTGTTTGCCCGCGAGGCTGCTACCAGCGGTTCACCATTGCGTAAAGTGCAAGTCAGTTTCCGCTTCCGGCGGGTCATCGAGGTCGACGCCGGTCGCGGCCGGGTCGATGCCCTCTTGCTCAAGGGCCTCCCGCACGACGCGGTAGGCGATTGCCGGCGAGTACCCCTTCCTGGCCAGCATGCCGGTGAGGCGCCGGGTGCGCGCGTTCAGCGGCTGCCCTCTCGTGCTGGCCAGCCGCCGCGCGACGAGCCCGCGCGCGGTGGCGATCTCCTGGCGCGAATCGAGCCGGCCGATGGCCGCCTCGATGTCCTCCGGGGGCACGCCCCGGTGCGCCAGCTCAGCTGCCAGTGCCCGGCCGGACAGGCCCTTGCCGTGATGCCGGGTCTCGACCCAGGCGGCAGCGAACGCGGCATCGTCGATGAGCTTCACCTCACCGAACCGCCCGAGTACCGCTTCGGCAGCCTCCGCGGGCACTCCTCGCCGCCGCAGCGCATCGGCGAGCTGCGCCCGGGTCCGCGGGGCGGCCGTCAGCATCCGCAGGCAGATCTGCCGCGCGACCGCCTCCGGATTTTCTGCCTGGCCGGCCGGCACCTCTTGGTCGCCGCTACGACGCACCACCGGCGGCTCCCGCGACTCCGGCGGACTTGCCCGCGGGGATCCTGGGGACCACCGCGAGTTCCGGCTTCGGCTGCGTGCCAGCGTCAGCATCTAGCTGCGGGCCTATGCCGAGCTTCTCCTTGAGCTTCTTCTCGATCTCGTTGGCAAGGTCAGGATTGTCACGCAGGAAATTCCTGGCATTCTCCTTGCCCTGGCCGAGCTGGTCGCCTTCGTAGGTGTACCAGGCGCCGGCCTTGCGGACGATCGAATGCTCTACGCCAAGATCGATCAGGCTGCCTTCCCTGCTGATGCCGATGCCATACAGGATGTCGAACTCGGCGACCTTGAAAGGCGGGCTGCACTTATTCTTGACTACTTTAACGCGGGTGCGGTTACCCACCGCGTCGGTGCCATCTTTGAGAGTTTCGATGCGCCGGATGTCGAGCCGTATCGACGCGTAGAACTTCAGCGCCTTTCCGCCCGAGGTCGTCTCGGGCGAGCCGAACATGACGCCGATCTTCTCCCGCAGCTGATTGATGAAGATCGCAGTGGTCTTGTTCTGGTTCAGCGCGCCCGCGATCTTGCGGAGTGCCTGGGACATCAGGCGGGCCTGCAGCCCGACATGACTGTCGCCCATCTCGCCCTCGATCTCCGCCCGCGGGACGAGCGCGGCCACCGAGTCGATGACGATGACGTCGACGGCTCCGGAGCGGATGAGCATGTCGGCGATCTCCAGCGCCTGCTCGCCGGTATCCGGCTGGGAGACGAGCAGCGCGTCGGTGTCCACGCCGAGCTTCTTGGCGTAGTCGGGGTCGAGCGCGTGCTCGGCGTCGATGAAGGCGGCGATCCCGCCGGCTTTCTGCGCGTTCGCCACCGCATGCAGGGCCAGGGACGTCTTGCCGCTGCTCTCCGGGCCGTATATCTCGACGATCCGGCCGCGCGGGAGGCCGCCGATGCCCAGCGCGACGTCGAGTGAGATAGATCCGGTGGGGATCACCTCCATCGGCGCCCTGGTCTCATCACCGAGCCGCATGATGGCGCCCCTGCCGAACTGCCGTTCGATCTGGACGAGCGCGGCATCGAGGGACTTCTCCCTGTCGCCGCCGCCTTTGCCGCTGCCCGACCTGTCGTTCGGTGCCATGAGAACTCCTGTGGGAATCAGGGGCTTCTGCCCTGCCGGCTCGCGCCGGCCGTGCTTCCGAGCCGTTCGTATGCCGCGCTTCCCGCGCTGCCGGGCTGTGTCCTGAACTGGGTCGTGAACTGGGCCGTGAGCTGTGTCAATGAACTGTCGGCACAGACGCTACGCGCCGCCACCGACAGTTTCCGGTGCTGCCGGCCCGCCCGCCCCGGCATGGCAGCGGACACCGTCAGCAGGGCTACTCTAGACGAACAATTGTTCGATCATCAACGCAACGCGCCGATACGCTCGAAATCACGCCGCCAGCCCGCCAGACGGGCACTCGGCGCGCGCGGTCAGCACCGCGACGGCGGCGGCAGCACGGCAGCA
>PMSW01000032.1 GCA_003168215.1 Actinomycetota bacterium | reverse complement strand
AGCACGCGCTGGACATCCTCATCGCGGAGAGCCTCGGCCACCGTGACCACCAGGTCCGCGGCGTGGCCGGCGAGGCCAGCTGCGCTGGCCTCGCCGGCCAGCCAGGCAGCCAGGCGGGGAACGAGCCGGGTGGTGCGGATCCGCTCGGCAAGGACATCGGCGTTCAGGAAGTTCTCCTGCACGAACTGGCCCAAAGTGGCGGCGAACTGATCCTTGCGCTCGACGATCAGCGCAGTGTGCGGTATCGGCAGGCCAAGAGGACGGCGGAACAGAGCCGTCACCGCGAACCAGTCCGCAACGCCTCCGACCATGGCCGCCTCGGCGCCGGCCTGCACGTAGCCAGGCAGCGTCCCGTGCACGCCGGCCACCGTCACGGCCACGAACACCACCGTCACCCCTGCCAGGACAGCGGTAGCCCGCCGCCGCGCGGCGGCCAGGCGGCGCGCCCGCAATTGCGGCGACTCGCGCCCGGGCGCGGATACCGCTGAAGCGGGCACGGTCGCGGCAGGTTCCATCTGGCAGCCCCCGGTCAGCCCGCGGCGCAGGGCGAAAACCCGCAGCCGCGTCAGGCGAGCAGTCCTATCGGCAAGACAGCCCCAGTCTCGCAGGATCTGCATGATCACTCGCATCACGATCACGCATGGAAACCAATCCCGATCCCGCCGGCCGTGGCCAGGCCCGCATCCCCGCTGATGCCATCACCAGCTCAGATCAGCCAGACCAGCTCAGATCAGCCAGATAGGAATTCCGGTGCCGGTCGGCCCGCAAGCGGGCCCGGCTGGCGGTCATGATGCCGGGCGGACACTGGGCCCGCCAGACGGCCCGATGTGGACGGCTCGGCCGGGTCCGCCGCGCTTCACGCCGCCCGGGCCGCCGATCCTGACCCCTGGGCCTGGCTTCAGCTCGACCGTGCCGCCCGGCCCGTGCACCACCACGAGCTGCCGCCCGAACGGGAACTGGTACATGTCATGGAAGGCCCGGCTACCAAGCCCGAACAGCAACCCGGCCACGACGAGTGTGGTGATCGCGGCAAGCGGCTGCCTGCGCGGGACGCGGACCAGCAGCCACGCGCCGAGCAGCGAGATCGAGCCCAGGGCCGGCACGTAGAACCGGGCCGCCTGCAGGGTGCTCAGGCCCGGCGCCGCGGTCCAGGTATAGGTGGCGTACAAGGCCCAGATGGCAGCCCACGAGGCAGCCAGCGCAACCGCGACCGCCAGGTCACGCCTGTCCAGCGCGGCCTGCTGGCCGCCTGCCCGGCGGCCGCGCAGCCAGATTGCGGTGATGCCCGCGAGCGCGGCGAGGCCGAGGACCAGCATGGGCATGGCCTGGATCAGGTGGGCTGGCATATAGCGGAGGTTGGCGCTGATGGCGCTGAGGCTGAAGGTGATCTCCCCTGGCCGGTAGCCGGACCGCAGCGGGCCGCCGTAGATGAGCGTGTTGAAGATCGCGGCCCCGGTACCGAAGATGCAGACCGACACAAGCCACCAGGCGACCGCGCGGCCGGGTAGCCGCGCGGCCCGCAGCCGCCACGCCATGAGCACCGCGATGACCGCGCAGCCCAGCACCACGATGTTGGTGTACCTGCTGAACGTGGCCGCCTCCAGCGCCACGAAGGCGGCCAGCCCCACCCAGGTCCTGCGTCTCGTGCTCGCCCCGGCCGCTAGCACGGTCCACAGCAGTGCCCCCGTACCCGCCGCGATCAGCGACGCATCGGTGAAGGTGGGCATGTAATCGCGCCATGCGAACAAGATCGCCGCGCCGGACGAGCAGTACAGGCCGACCGCGGCCGCACCGCCGAACCTGCCCAGCCAGCGCCTGCCGCCGAAATACAAGCCCAGGCAGGCCAGCGCGCCATAAAAAAGCGGCGCCAGCCGGATGAGACCGAGCGCCTGGAACGCCACCGCGAGGTACGGGTAGCCCGGGTCCTTCTCGCTAATCCACCTGCCTCCCGGCAGCTGCACCCACTGGATGGGGCCGCCACCCGGACCGGGACCCATCCGGCTGCCGCCCAGCTGAGGTGCCAGCTGCCCGGCGAGCGCGTGCGCCTGCGCCCCCGACAGGGTGAAAAAGTGCCCGTCGGTCATCGCCACGATCGAGGCACGATAGGCATAATCATCTGGCTCGGGAAGGTACGGCGAGGCTCTCAGCACCAGCACGCACAGCACCGCGAAGGCAGCCGCGGCCAGGCACACCTCCGCGACGTCCCACAAGGTCCTGGCCCCTGGCCGCGGCACATCCGCAGCCGGCGCCAGTGCTGTCATGCATGCACATCATGCCTGCCTGGCCTTAGCCGGTCGCGCGGATTACGTGTGAGTTCGGTGTGAATCGCAACCCGAGCCACGAACCGGCCGGACGCTGCCTTGTGACCCAGCCCGTCAGGCATCGCGCAGCCGGAGCGCCAGGGTGCCGGCCAGCAGCGCGGCGCCGGCCCAGATCGCGAGTACCCCTAGACCTGCCCACGGGGTGATTGGCAGGCTGCGCAGGCCGGTTGTGTCCTGGATGGTCAGCCCCGCGATCGTGGGCGTCCAGCGCTCGAGCCGGTGCTGCCAATGCTCGTTCCCGATGAAAGCGAGGACGATCGGGAACAGGTACAGCAGTGCCAGCACGGTCCCGATGGCCACCGCCGAGTCCCGCACGATGACGGCCACGCCGAGGCTCAGCAGCGCGATCAGCGCCAGGTACAGCACCGACCCGCACGCCGCTCGCAGCGCCGGCCCGTAGCTCAGCCACACCGGCTGGAAACCCCGCGCCGCGGTGAAGCCGTGGCCCGGCAGGATCAGGTGCCCGGCAAGCACCGAGCCGAACACGGCCACCGCCCCGGCGACCAGCACAAGGCCGGCAATCAGGATGGCCTTGGCCGCAAATACCGTGTGCCGCCTCGGCATCGCCGCGAGCGTGACGCGGATCATGCCGGTGCTGTACTCGTTACAGAACGCCAGCACCGCGAGGATCGCGACCACGGCCTGGCCGAACTGGATGCCGGTCAGGCTGAGCTTGGTCGTGTCGACCGGGCAGGTCAGGTTCTGCGGGCAGTGAGTGGCCCCGACAGCCGCGGCGCTGACCGCGATGGTCAGCGCCGCGATCCCGAGGAGCAGCCAGGCGGGTCCGGGAACCGTGCGCAGCTTGGTCCACTCGGCGCGCAGCGCGTGGCGCAGGCTCGCCCCGCGCGCTGCCGCCGCGGCCATCGCCGGCGCTGGCTGCGTCGCCGCGGCGGCGCTCATGCGTCCCGCCGCCGCAGCATGACCAGCGCGAGGGCTAGGGCCGCCGCCGCCCACAGGCACAGCACGGCGAACCCGGCGTAGGGCGACAGCGGATAGTAGCCCTGCACGGGCGAGATGACGGTGGTGACCTGCGCGTACCGCGGGATGCTCTGCTCGATTGCCAGGCCCGCGGCCGGGGTCAGCCGCAGCAGCCAGTCGCCGACCCCGGCGGGCACGACATTGAGCGCGGCCAGCAGGAACGGCATGACGACCGTGACGACCGCGATCGTGATCGCGGCGGCGCTGCGCCGCAGGATCGCGCCCAGGGCGACGGCGAAGATGGCGGCCACGGCCAGCATCGCCGCCGTGCCGACGATGACCCGCACCTCGGTCGGCAGGGGCGCGGTCAGCAGTACCTGACCCGAATTCTCCTCCTTGGGGACACCGACGCCGATCGAGACCACCGCGGCCGCCAGCCCGGTGACGAAGGCCACCGCGCCGATCACCACNNGGATGAGACCGCGCCGGTACTCGGTGCTGAAGAACATCGCCGCCACCACCACGATCGCGATCAGCCCCAGGAACGCGCCTGCCAGGCTCTGCCCGATCGTCACCGTCGGGAGCGGGCTGTCTGGTCCCGGCGTGACCGGCGCGATGTCGCCAGAGCCCGTCAGCGTGTAGCTGCCGCCGTTCCGGGTGAACGGCGCCGAGCCCCCGCCGCCTGGCCCCGGTCCTCCCCCGGCCGGCCCCCCGCCGCCGATCGCGGCGGGAGTCCAGGTGCTGCCGGGTGCCCCGCCAGCCAGGCTGACGTGATCGAAGACTCCGGTGGCCTGGGCGGGGCCGCCGTTATTGCTGCTGCCGCCGAACGAGTTCTGGGTCACCGTGTAGCCCGGCGAGGTCGCGAACATGCCGGCCTGGACGGTCGACGGCAGCCCGGTGAGCTGGACCGTGCCGACCTGGGTCCAGTGCGTGCCGTCGGCGGAGTCGTAGCCGGTGATCGTGTCGCCGGAGCGAGTCAGCCGCAGCCAGCGGGGGTGCGCCGCCGAAACGGCACCGGGCATCCCGGCGGTGTCCCCGGTGAAGTTGTACTGCATCCGGACCCCGTGACCGCCCGTCACCATCATCGCCGCATAGGCCGAGCCCTGGTGGGTGCTCTGCTTGATGATGATCCCCGCCTTGGCCCACCCGACCAGGCCGGGCACCATGTTTCCGTTCCCGACCTGTGCAGGCCCCGAGCTGAGGTTCGCGTGCTCGCCGGTGAGCGAGGTGACTTCCGCGGTGATAGTGCCGTTCCCGGCCAGCGGCTGGCGCGCGAAGTAGAAGCTGTCGGTCACGATCTCGCCCCCCGGCCCGTGCGGGATGTAAGGCAGGCAGGCTTTGCCCGATTTCGGCGGACCGCCGTTGATCTGGCAGCCGATGCTCGCGTTCGCGGCCGCGAACACGCCGAGGAATACAGTCAGGATCGCGGCCAGGATCATGCCGATCACCCAGCCGCGCACGCTGCGGAACTTGATCCACTCGGCCCGCACGAGCCCGCCGAAACCGCCCCGGCCAGGGCCGGTATCGGGTCCGGCGTCCGGCCGCGGCACCGAGATCGCCTGAGTCGTCATCGCGGCACCTCCGCCGCCGCGCCGGCGTCGAATCCTGCGGGCCGGAACTCGACTGCCTGCCTGGTCAGCTCCATGTAGGCCTGCTCCAGCGTGGCCCGGTGGGCGGAGACCTCGGAGAACGGCACGGCCGCCGCGCCCAGCAGCGCGACGACGCGCTCCGCGGGCAGGCCCGAGATCGTGAGCACGTCCTGGCCGGACGCGACAATGGTGGCCCCCGCCCGCTCCAGCACCGTTGTGGCCTCCGGCCGGGCGGACGTGCGCAGTGCCACCCGGTCACCGGACGCGGCTGCTAGCAGGCTCGCCACGGTCGTGTCGGCGATGACCTTGCCGCGGCCCACGACTACCAGGTGATCCGCCGTGTCCTGAAGCTCGCTCATCAGGTGGCTGGACACCAGCACCGCCCGGCCGTCGGCGGCCAGCGAGCGCAGGAAGCCCCGCATCCACACGATGCCCTCGGGGTCCATCCCGTTGAATGGCTCGTCCAGCATGATCGCGACCGGGTTTCCCAGCATCGCCGCGGCGATGCCGAGCCGTTGCCGCATGCCGAGCGAGTATCCCCCGGCCCGCCGCTTGGCGACGCTCTCCAGGCCCGCCTGCTCGATCACTTCGTCCACCCGCCTGGCCGGCAGGCCTTGTGAGTAGGCCAGCCAGAGCAGGTGGTTGCGCGCGGACCGGCTCGGCTGCAGCGCGCCCGCGTCCAGCAGCGACCCGATCACTCGCATCGGCTGCCGCAGGCTCGCATACGGCATGCCGCCGATGGTTGCCTTGCCCTCGTCGGGTGCGTCCAGGCTCAGGATTACCCGCATCGTGGTGGACTTGCCGGCCCCGTTCGGGCCGACGAAGCCGGTCACCTGGCCAGGCTGGACAGCGAATGACATGCCGTCCAGCGCTAGCGTCGGCCCGAACCGCTTGCGCAGGCCGTTCACTTCAATCGTGGCTTGCATTCGGTGATCCTTCTCGTTCGCTACGGAACTTCCTGTGACCTGAGTTCTACGGGTGCGGCCATAACATGGCCCGCACGGATGCTGTTATCCCGTTGTTAGGTCCACCCGGGCATGCTGAAGTGAGATGGCAGAGCCGAAATCCCTGATCAGGAGCATCGGCGACGGGAGGAGGGGCACATTGCGCGCGTCGAACCGCGACACCACCCTGCCCCGCAACGCCGTCAGGGCCAGCCATCCGCGCCCGCCGTTCCGGTCCCCGCAGCCGGGCCGGGTACGGCTGCCGCGCTGGGTACGGCTGCCGGGCCGCACGGTGCGGACGCGGCTGACCATCCTCTACGGGATCTTGTTCGTGTTCTCCGGCGCGCTGCTGCTGACCATCGCCAGCGGCGTCGCCGTCGGCCGCTCGACGTCCCAGGCCGTGCCGGCGGCCATCAACTCCGCTCCCGGATCGCCACTGCACCAGGCCAACGCGCGCATCCACCAGCTCCAGTCCCAGATCAGTCAGCTCCAGTCCCAGGCGGCCAGCCAGCCGAACCAGAACCAGCTCTCGCATGTGCTGCTGATCTCGTCGCTGATCGCGCTGGCGATCATGACGGTGATCTCGGTGGGGCTCGGCTGGCTGGTGGCCGGCCGCGCGCTAAGGCCGGTCCGCCAGATGACGGCCGCGGCCCAGCGGATCTCCGAGGACAGCCTGCATGAGCGGCTTGCGGTGCAGGGCCCTGAAGACGAGCTGAAGGAGCTCGGCGACACCATCGACGGCCTGCTGGAGCGGCTGGAGGTCGCTTTCAGCGCCCAGCGCCGTTTCGTCGCCAACGCATCTCACGAACTGCGGACTCCGCTGACCACCATGCGAGCCTCGCTGGACGTGGCGCTGGCGAAGCCGGATCCTGCCCCGCCGCAGACCGTCGCGCTGGCCGGGCGGCTGCGTGCCGAGCTGGATAAGGTCGACAGGCTCCTCGAGGCGTTCCTCGTGCTGGCGCGCGCCCAGCACCAGGCTCTGCCCGGCCGCGCGGTGATCCCGCTGGACTACGTCGTCGGCGCCGCCCTTTCCGATCAGGCCGCGGCGATCCGTGCCATGAACCTGACCGTGCAGGAGGCCGACTCCCTGGGCAGCGCATGGGTGACCGGCAGCCAGGCGCTGATCACGAGGATGGTGGAGAACGTCATCGACAATGCCGTCTGCCACAACGCAGAAGGCGGCTGGATCCGGATTGTGTCCCGTACCGCGGCCGGCCGGGCCCGCCTGATCGTCGAGAACGGCGGCCCGCTACTTGACCAGCAGCAGGTAGCCGGGCTGTCTGAGCCATTCCGCCGGATCGGGGCGGACCGGACCGGCTCAGACAAGGGATCAGGCCTCGGCCTGTCGATCGTCGCGGCCATCGCGGAGGCCCACGGCGGCTCGGTCGACCTGCAGGCGCGGTCCGCGGGCGGCCTGCGGGTCACGATCAGCCTGCCCGCGTCCGCCGCCTGGGCCGAGGTCGTCCCGGCAGGTGCCCCGGCATGAGAGTCCTCGTCGTCGAGGACTCGCGGTCCCTGGCCGAGGTGCTGGTAGAGGGCTTGCGAGATCAAGGTATGGCGGTCGACGCCGCCCACGACGGCCTGGAGGCGGCGGCCAAGCTGGATCTCAATCCCTACGACGTCGTGGTCCTGGATCGTGACCTGCCCGGTATCCACGGCGACTCCCTCTGCCAGATGATCACCGACCGCGACCAGCGGGCCATGGTTCTCATGCTGACCGCATCCGGCGCGCCGGGTGACCGGGTGACCGGACTTGGCCTCGGCGCCGACGACTATCTAGGCAAGCCATTCCACTTTCCCGAGCTGGTCCTGCGGATTCGCGCCCTGGCTCGCCGCAAGCCCGCCGCACGGGCCCGGATCCTGCGCGCGGCCGGGATCGAGCTCGATGCGATGCGGCGCACCGTCACACGGGAAGGCCGGCCGGTAGATCTGTCGGTCAAGGAGTTCGGCGTGCTGGAGGCGCTGCTGCTCGCCGCACCGGCCTACCTGCGCGCCGAGGACCTGCTTGAGCAGGTCTGGGACGAGCAGGCCGACCCGTTCACCAACACGGTCACGGTCACCATCGGACGGCTCAGGCGCAAGCTCGGCGACCCGCCGGTCATCGCCACGACCCCCGGCATCGGCTACCGGATCTCTGACTCCCGCTGAGAAAAGTACGATGCACGGACATCACTTCCAGGTCCGCAATCTCAGGCGCGGACAGCCGCTCGCCGCGCAGCCGCGCCGTACACCGGCCTAGATCAATGCAATTTCACCCGCACTTCGGGGTAGGATTCCGGTCGATTCGGGAACCTACCCATCCGCGATCCCGCTCGGCCCACCTCGCCCGGCGCCGCAGGCACCAGGTCTGATCTGCCCCTGACCGCCCAGACCGGCAAGGCTCGCAATGACTGACGACGCGGCAGCACTCGGGCAGCGGCTGCGTGCCTGCCGCCAGTCGGCTGAGTTGTCTCAGGACGAGCTGGCCGAGAGGTCTGGCCTGAGCACCCGCACGATCAGCAACCTGGAGCGCGGCCGCACCAGGTGGCCGCACCCCGACTCGGTCCGGCGGCTGGCCGATGCACTGAGACTGCGCGGCGAGGCGCGAGGAGATTTCCTCGCTACTGCTGACCGACGGCTGCTCCGCAATGCGACCGCCTCCGCCGTGGTGGTGCCTGACGGTCATCAGGCCCGGGCCGGTGGCGGGCAGATCGTGCCCCGGCAGCTACCCGGCCCGGTACGGCAGTTCGTCGGCCGCGACAGTGAGATCGCGGCGCTGACCAGCCTGCTGGATTCCGCTGGCAGCGCGCCGGCCGCGCTGGTGATCTCCGCCATCGGGGGTACGGCGGGGGTCGGGAAGACGGCGCTGGCAATCCACTGGGCACATCAGGTCGCCGGGCAGTTCCCGGACGGCCAGCTGTATGTCAACCTGCGCGGTTATGACCCGGATGAGCCGGTGCCCGCCTCGGACGCGCTCGCCGGTTTCCTGCGCGCCCTGGGCGTGTCCGGGCAGGACATCCCCGCCGAGATGAGCGAACGCGCCGCCCGGTTCCGGAGCCTGCTGGCCGGGCGCCGGATGCTGGTGCTCCTGGACAACGCAGGGCAGGCGGAGCAGGTTCGGCCGCTGCTGCCCGGCAGCCCGGGATGCTTGACGGTCGTCACCAGCCGTGATGCGCTAGCCGGCCTGGTGGCCCGGGATGGCGCCGTCCAGCTGGACCTGGACCCGCTGCCGCTGGCGGAGGCAATCGAGCTGCTGCGGGCATTGATCGGCACCAGGGTGGACGGCGACCTGGCTGCCGCGGACGTGCTGGCGGCGCGATGCGCGAGGCTGCCGCTGGCGCTGCGCGTCGCTGCCGAGTTTGCTGTCAACCGTCCGGCGGCCAGCCTTGCCAGGCTGGCCGGTGAACTGGGGGATCAGCAGCGGCTGGACCTGCTGGACGCCGGCGCAGACCCGCGCACCGGGATCCGGTCCGTGTTCTCCTGGTCCTACCAGAATCTGGACACCGAGGCCGCCGGCCTGTTCCGGAAACTCGGCCTGCACCCCGGCCTCGATCTCGGCCTGCACGCCGCCGTCGCGCTCACGGCCACCACCGCCGGGCAGGCCCGCCGCGTGCTGGACGTGCTGGCCCGGGGCAACCTGATCGAGCAGGCCGCCCCGGGCCGGTATGCCATGCATGACCTGCTGCGTGCCTACGCCCGGGAGCTTGCCGGGACCGAGGACAGCGAAGAGGGGCAGCTAGCCGCGCTGACCCGCCTGTTCGACTATTACCTGTACGCTGCCGCTACCGCGATGGACACGCTGTTCCCCGCCGAGCTCCACCGCCGGCCCCGTATCCCCCCTCCTGCCACAGCGGTCCCGCCGCTCGCCAGCACCGCCGAGGCGAGGGCCTGGCTGGACGCTGAACTGGCCAACCTCGCCGCAGTCGCGGCTAACGCCGCTGACCGCGGGTGGCCCCGTCATATCATCGCGCTGTCCGCCACGTTGCCCCGCTACCTGGCAGGAAGCGGCCACTTCTCTGAGGCCGTCGTCATCCACACCCGCGCCATAGACGCAGCACGCACCATAGGTGACCGCGCCGCCGAGGCGACCGCGCTCAGCGCCCTCAGCCAGATCGATCTTCATTACGGCGACAGTCATCAGGCCACCAGCAAGCTGCAGCAGGCCTATGCGCTGTTCTGTGAAGCCGGCGATCAGGCCGGCCAGGCACGGGCACTGCAGAACCTCGCCACTGTCGAATCGCAGCAGGGCCGGTATCAGCAGGCCGGTGAGCACCATCAGCAGGCTCTGCAGCTGTACCTGGCCACCGGCATCCGGGCCGGCGCAGCCCGCGCCCTGCACGGCCTCGGCGATGTGGACCTGCGGATGGGCCGCTACCAGCGCGCCGACGAGCACCTCCAGCGGGCGCTCGCCCTGTGCCAGGAGACCGGCGACCGGGTCAACGAAGCGTACGTGCTGGCCCTCCTCGGTGACCTCAGCTTGCGACTCAGCCGCTACCAGGACGCCGCGGGCCGTCTTGAGCGGGCACTGAGCCTGTTCCGCGAGGCGGAAGACCAGACCGGCGAAGCGTGGGTGCTGGCTCACCTCGGCGCTGCCCAGCTGGGGCAGGGCCATGTGCAGCTGGCTATCGGCTACCACCAGCAGGCCACGATGATCGCCCGCGAGAACGAGGACCAGTTCGGCGAAGCCGAGGCGCTCAATGGCCTTGGCGAGGCATACCTCGCTACCCAGCAGCCGGCCGAGGCCCGCGCCGCGCACAGCCGCGCACTCGACCTGGCCAGCCAGAGCGGCGACAAGTCCGAACAGGCCCGCGCCCGGGCCGGCCTCGCCCGCAGCCATCATGCCGCCGGTGACCCAGCTCAGGCGCTCGATCACTGGCACGAAGCTCTTGCCCTTTACGACGAGCTTGGCACGCCCGAAGCCGACCAGATCCGTGCCCAGCTCACAGCCGGCAACCACGGTCGCCAGGAGCCCTAAGCTAGGCGCTTGCCGCCGGGTGCTGGCCTGTCTTACGGGCTGAACGATCGTCATCGCTGGCGGGCGCTCCTGGCTGGCACTGTCAGTCTCGTGCGGGGAAGATCCCTTGCAGTGCGATGCAGAAGTTCAGGACGAGATAGGGCTGGATGTTGGGGTGCGGATCGTTGTCCCCGGCGTCGCCGAGCATCCCGGCGTTCATGACGGTGCTCGTGTCGGGCGCTGCCGCGTAGATGTCAGTGCCGGCCCGGGCCAGCGTGCGGCCCTGCGGCCCGTGTGCTCCGGCCGGGCTGTTACTGGCGTGCACGGGGTGGGTGTGCACCGGCATCTGACCTGGCAGCAGCGTCACGCTCTCGGCACCGCCGGCCTGGCCTGCGCTGTAGGCAGATAGCCCCGCGCCCTGGCCTTGGTGGATCGCCACGCGTGACTGCAGGTCAGGCAGGGCGAAGGTGGTGACCCCATCGCCCCCGTAGGTCGTGCCGAGAAGGCTGAAGAGCGCGGTGTTCTGGCTGATCGGCAAGGTCTGGCCGTTACAGGAGGCCCAGCCTTGCGGCGGGAAGTTGAAGCCGAAGATCCTGATCTCGCCGAGATATGGCTCAGACACCGTCGTCTCCTTGAAGGGTGGCGTGGTCACAGACTATTGATGGTGTCGGCGCCCGCCTCTCGCGTGTTCTGCCCCTCAGCTTAAATAGCCCGGGGTCCGGGGGACAGCCCATGCGCCAGCATCGTCAGCCATCGATCACCGGGCTGGTCGCCGCCTGTCGGCTGACACGCTACAGCCATTAAAATCCCGGGCATCATGTGCGGCGAAGTCAGCGTCCGGCCCGAGCGTCTCCCCGAAGACGGCGACTTTCTGCTGTCCCTCTACGCGTCCACGCGGAGACCGGAACTGACCGGGCTGGGCTGGTCTGCAGCGCAGCAGGATGCTTTCATCCGCATGCAGTTCGACGCCCAGACCCGCCACTACCGCGGGTGCTTCCCAGACGCCCGGTATTCGGTCATTTGCGTGGGCGGCGAGCGGGCCGGGCGCATGATCGTCAGGCGCTCCGACGACGAGATCCTCATCGTCGACATCGCCCTCCTCCCGGAATTCCGGGGCGCTGGTACCGGGGGCGCGCTGGTCCGGTGCCTGCTGGCTGAGGCCGATGCCGGCCGGCTTCCCGTCAGATGCCGCGTCCTGCAGGGCAACGACGCCCGTCGCTTCTGGGAGCGTGCCGGGTTCGTGGCGCAGGACGGGGACGGAGTCTATGTGGCCATGGAGCGGGCATGCGGAACCTCGCCATCCTGACTGGGCTGTCATCCGCGGCGGGCTAGTCACCGTCGGCGAGGCGGCGGTCGCGCTGCTGCATACCCAGCTCGCCGTATGGATAGTCGGTGGGCTGCGGGTCGCTCGCGGCGTTGAGCACGGCGGTTTCGGCTGGGCTGAGATGCAGGTCAGCGGCGCGAAGGTTGGTCGCCAGCTGCCCGGCCGTGCGGGCGCCGAGGATGATCGAGGTCACCGCTGGCCGATCGCTCACCCACGCCAGCGCGATCTCGGCCATCGACACGCCGCGCTGCCCGGCGATCTTCTGCACCGCTTCGATGACGTCCCAGGTGCGCCGAGTGCCCCGCCGGTCGTAAGCCTCCATGCCGCGGTTCGGATCCTCGCCCAGGCGGGTGGCGCCGGACGGCCGCTGGCCGCGCCGGTACTTGCCCGACAGCCAGCCGCCGCCAAGCGGACTCCAGGTCAGCAGCCCAAGGCCCGCGTCCATCGCCGCAGGCACGATCTCCCACTCGATCTCCCGCACCAGCAGGCTGTACTGCGGCTGAAGCGTCACCGGCCCGGCAGCATTCAGCGCGCGGGCCAGGTGCACCGCCTTCGTTAACTGCCAGCCGGTAAAGTTCGACAGCCCCCAGTAGCGGATCTTGCCAGCGCGGGCAAACCCGTCGAGGGTACGCACCGTTTCCTCCAGCGGCGTCCACGGATCAAACGCATGAACCTGATACAGGTCAACCGCCTCGACGCCCAGCCGGCGCAGCGACGCGTCCAGCGCCCGGGTCAGATGCCGCGCGGACAACCCGGCGCCGTTGGGAGAATCATCCAGCGGGAAGCGGCCCTTGGTGGCCAGCACCACCGGCTCCGTGGCCCCGGCCGGCCGACTGGCCAGCCAGCGGCCGATGATCTCCTCCGACATCCCGTCGCCGTACACATCGGCCGTGTCGACCAATGTGCCGCCCGCCTCGACGAAATGGTCAAGTTGCTCATGCGCGCCCGGCTCGTCCGTCTCCACCCCGAAGGTCATGGTCCCCAGGCCAAGGGCCGACACCGCGCAGCCGCTATGCCCCAAAGAGCGATAGTCCATGGTTCAACCTACGCCAGCCTCGACTGCGGCGCCTGCCCCAGCAGGACCGCCCGGAGCACTTCCAGCGTGCACTCTCCGCAGTCCCCGGCAACGGGGCGCTGCGGCGCTGTCGCCGCCCGAGATGCCGCCTGCGCTTTCAGCGCCGGGCCGGTTGTCAGCTGCCGAGGCTGCGGCCGCCGTCGACGATGACGCGCTGGCCGGTGATGAAACCCGCGCCTTCGGAGGCGAGGAAGCTCACGGCGTGGGCGATGTCGGCCGGGGTTCCCATCCGCCCGGCAGGCACCGAGGCGAGATAGGCATNNGGCGGCCGGTCGGCGGTCTCGGAGTCGATGTGCACGATCCGGCCATACCGCCGTGCCGCCATCCCGGGCAGCACCGCGCGGCCGAGCAGCACGGGGCTCTTGACGAAGAAGTTCAGCTGGGCGAGGTGGCCAGCCCATGTCACCTCGGTCACCGGGGCTTCGGGCTGCGGGCCAGTGGCGTTGAGCACCAGCACATCGACCGGGCCGAACCTGCTGGTGATCGCGGACACCAGCTCGGCGACCTGCGCCTCATCGGTGACGTCGGCGCCGAAGGCCTCAGCGACGCCGCCGTCGTCACAAATGCTGCCGGCGACCTCCCGGGCCAGGCCGTCGCCGCGCCGGCCGTTGACCGCCACGGCCAGGCCGTCGCCGGCCAGGCGCCGCGCGATCACCGAACCCAGACCGCGCGAGCTGCCCGTCACCAAGGCGACACGCCCATACGCTACCGGCATGTGGCGATCATCCCAC
>PMSW01000039.1 GCA_003168215.1 Actinomycetota bacterium | reverse complement strand
GCGGGCGGCCGCACATCTCCGTGGCCCCGATCCCGCCGGCCGGCTCGGCGCAGACTGTCGCGCTGCCGCTGGACAGTTACGAGCAGGTCTCGGTCCAGGAGCAGGACGCGCTAGCGGCGGCCGACGACCAGCTGACCCAGCGATGCATGGCGGCGGCGGGCTTCAGCTACCCGGTGGCCGCCGAGCCCGGCGACGGCGGGGTCACGGTGCAGGGCATCGAGGACGGCGGCTACGGCGTCACGAGCCTGGCCCAGGCGGAGACCTATGGCTATCGGCAGCCAAGCCATGGCGCGGGATCCGCGGGGCCGGGGAACTTCGTGATTCCCGCCTCTGTCGGGGTGCAGAACAAGCACGGGACGGCCTGGACCAGCGCGCTGCTCGGCTTCGTCCCCGGCGCCCGGGCGAACGCGCCCCAGCACCAGGGCTGCCTCCAGGCCGCAAATACCGAGCTGTACGGCAAGATCAGCGGTAACCCCGACCCCGACCCGGTGCCGCAGATCACCATCCAGGCGGCTCAGTGGACGCAGTCCGACCCCCGCATCCTGGCGGTGCAGCGGGCGTGGTCGGCCTGCATGGCGCGCAGCGGCCTCGCCTATAAGACCCCCGCGCAGGCCGAGGAGCATGACTGGCCGTCCACGCCGACTCCGGCCGAGATAACCACCGCGGTGGCGGACGTGCGGTGCAAGACGCGGACGAATCTCGTGAACACCTGGCTGACCGTCGAGGCCGCCTATCAGCAGGCGCTCATCGGCCAGAACCTGACGTCGCTCTCGCGGCTGCAGACCAGCTTCGGCGCACTGCAGCGGCGAGCTGAGGCACTGCTGCAGCTTCCGGCCGCCACCGGGATCCTGCGCATCAGCCGGGGGCGGATCAGCCGCCGGAACCTGCAGGTAATCCGAGGGCGGAAGTGATGTCAGCCCACCGGAGATCGCCTTGACGGTTTGGCCACCGCAGACCGTGGCCGGCGGCGTTTCGCCGAGCGCTGACAGCCGCATCGGCTGAACAATGCCCGGGCACACTGGACGACACGAGGTAGCTGGCGCGGGAACTCGGCACTGGACTGCCGTATGCGGCACTGGACTGCCGTATGCCGTCCTTCGCTTCCGCTGTGTCAGCGGACGGCCGGAGAGCAGGGTCAGCGAGTGCGGATCGCCGAGCAGAGCCAGGTGCGCGCTTATCACCGGTACGGCGGGCTGCTGCGGCAGCGGAACTTCCGGTTGCTGTGGATCGGGGAGTCGATCAGCGGGATCGGCAACGCCATGGCGGTGGTCGGCGTCCCGCTGCTGGCTGTCACGGTCCTGCATGCCAGCACCTTCGCAGTGGCAGCTCTGACAGCGGCAGCGTATCTGCCCTGGCTGGTCATCGGCTTGCCCGCTGGTGCCTGGGTGGACCGGCTGCCCAGCCGGCCGCTGATGATCGCCTGTGACCTGATCTCCGCGCTGCTGTATGCGAGCCTGCCCGTTGCCGCGTGGATCGGAGTGCTCACCATCGGGCAGGTTGTCGTCGTCGCGCTGCTGGCCGGGGCAGCCAACGTGTTCTTCGCCACTGCCTACCAGGTCTACCTGCCCTCCCTGGTCACGGCCGCAGAACTGGTGGAGGGCAACGCGAAGCTGCAGGGCAGCGCGTCGGTGGCAACGATCGGCGGGCGCAGCGCGGCCGGCCTGGCAGCGCAGGCAGTGGGTGACGCCACGGCGCTGCTTTTCAACGGGGTCAGCTTCCTGGTGTCGGCAGCATGCTTGCTGTGCATCCGGACCGGAGCGCCAACACGCGAAGCGTCCCAGCGGGCCACCACCGTGCGCGCCACCACCGTGCACGCGGAGATCTCCCAGGGCATCCGCTTCGTGGCCCGCGATCCGTACCTGCGCTCGCTCACCATCTACGGAGCGGTCGCCAACCTTGCCTACACCGGCAACCTTGCTCTGGTCATCGTCTTCCTCGTCCGCGTGGTAGCCCTCGGCCCCGCTGCTGTCGGCTTGCTCATGGCCACGGGAGGCATCGGCGGGATGCTGGGTGCGCTGGTCGCGGGCAGGCTGACGAGACGACTGGGCACAGCACGCACGCTGCTGACGAGCGCCCTTGGCACCGGGCTATTCGGACTACTCATACCGCTGACCGGCACAGGACCGAGGGCCGCCTACTACGTCATCGGCGGGGCGGTAGTGGCTGCCGGAATTGTGGTTGGGAACATCATTGTCGGAAGCTTCCGGCAGGCCTACTGCCCGCCGGAGATGCTCGGGCGGGTCGCCGCAAGCATGCGGTTTCTTGCCTTCGGCGCCATCCCGCTTGGCGCCCTGCTCGCGGGGGGACTCGGCACGGCCCTCGGGGTCCGGAACGCGCTATGGGTCATCCTCACCATCTACGCGCTCTCCGGCACGCTGCTGCTAACCCGCTGCATCCGGACGCGCAAGGACCTGCCCGCCGCTGCCCCCGGCCAGAGGCGGTAGCCCTGCTGCTCACGGGCCGGCGCTCCTGGCCCGCGCAGCCCAGGTGACGCCGGCGGCCTGTGGTGCAGGCAATCTCCGGCGGCCAGCTGCGGGCTCCGAAATGGATGTTCGCTAGCCGGCTAGCTTCGCGAGTTCGGGGACGAAGTAGGCGGCGTTGATCGTGCCGAGGCCGGACACGAGGTCGTATCCGCGCTGGGCGCGGAACCCGCGCACCGCCTCGAAGGTGTTGTCGCCGCGGGTGATGTCCACGATGCCGCGGTCATGGGCGGCGGCCATCCGGTAGAGCGCCGGGTTGATCAGGCCAAGCGGGTGCCCGGCTTCCTGGTCGGCCAGCGCCACGATCCCGGCAAAGAGCGGCGTCGCGAGGCTGGTGCCGCAGATCATCGACCAGCCCGATGAATGGGCGGGAAAGCTGCCGTATATTTCCATGCCGCTCGCGCAGGAGGCGTCCATGGAGATGTCGGGTATGCCGCGTTCGTTGCCGGTGATGCTCGCCACGCCGTCCTGATAGGACGGCCGTGCGAAGACGGCCGACCGGCCGCCGCCGCTGTCGTCCCAGGCAACGTCTGGCTGGCGCCGGGTGCCTGCGCGCGTCAGGTCGAGTTGGGTGCCTCCCACCGCGGTCACCAGCGGATCGCTGGCCGGCCATCCCACCGCGGGCGTCTTGAAATAGCTGCGCGTGTTGTAGGTCATGCCGGCCGCGCCGGTGTCGCCGGTAGCCGCTAGCACGGTCACCTTGTAGGCCGGCCGGGCGGCTAGCAGGTAAGGCCCGCGCAGCTGGCGGAGCGCGGACTTTGAGCGGAAGGTCTGCTCGGTCGCGCCGAAGCTCTGGCTGATCACGCCACCGAGGTGATGCCGGATGACGTAGTCCTCGGCCGTGACGATCTGCGGGAATCCGCTTCGCCCCTCCTCCTCCAGGGTCGGTGTCTCCACCAGCAGAATGCTCGCGCCCGGCGCGGTCACGTGCGCCGCCTCCACGTCCAGCGTCGTCTCGCTAGCCTCGCCGGTCCGGGTGGAGGTCGGCCGGTAGGCGGGCACTCGCCCCGCTGGCTGGATCACCCGCAGCGATGGCGGCGCCGGAAGGCCGAACTGCCTGTCGAAGACGGCCAGGTCGCGGGTGATAGTGGGAGATCCGAAGGAGTCGACGATGACGATCGTCTGGCCCTTGCCGTCGATGCCGTGCCGCAGCAGCGGGCCCAGGTCATAAGCCGTCCTGAGCTGCGCCGGGTTCAGGCCGCCGCCGGGCGGCTCCGGGGCTGCGGCCGACCGGGCCGGGTCGGCCGGCAGGCTGCGCTGGTCAGCGGAGCAGGCCACGGTCAGGGTCAGGACCAGCGCCGCGCCGCAGGCGCTGATAGTGGCCGTTCGGCTGATGCGCATCAGTCTCTCCATTCGCCGCCATATTCCGCCGCCATGCCGTCGCGGAGGTCAGCTAGCCGGTATCTGCCTACACCGCGCAAGCCGGAGAGCGGTCTGGGAATTGGTGGTAATCCGGCGTCACTCCGCACAACCGGCCAACGGTGGCAGACGTCTTGTTTATATTTGATTGGCTCCTGCGGGAGGACCACGGAGCGCGGCAGCGTGCCGCGCTCTTGGCTTGCGGTCTGGATCCGGGAGGGGCTGTAAAGAGTATGGCTCCGGCCGCCCGGGTGCGTCGGATGTGGGCCCGCTTACTCCCGCGCAGAACCCGGGGAGCTGGGCAACTGCCCAGGCTGGCAGCTTCGCGACACTCATGACTCTCGGGCAGGAGGTCTCGCCCGGAGCCGAGGCGAGCGGTCCCGTCCGGGTCACCGTGGAAGCCGCTCTTCAGCATCCTCGGCGAGCCCAAGGGCTGACGGCTTCCGCGCCCTGCGGAAGGCCGCCTGCCCGCCGCCGACCCGGGGCGCCTGCTACCTCGCCGCCGTTACTGCCCGGATGATGACGGCGTACAGGTCGTGCCATTCCGGTGCACGGAAGCCCGCTGCGGCCAGCAGCCGGGTGGCCCGCAGCTTCGTGCGAGCCTTGCCGCGACGCCCGAGCAGGAGCGTCGGCAAGAGCCACGCCGAGAACTGGTCGGCCAGGACGAGGTGGCCGCCCGGTACCAGTACCCTGGCGCACTCGGTGAGCCCTGCCAGCTGATCTGCCCAGTGATCGAACGAGGTCGTGCTCACCACGAGATCGAAGGTCTGCCCGGGATGCGGGAGCCGCTCGGCCACACCGGTCGAGAAGCGCAGCCGGTCGTCTCCGGCCCTGGCCCTGGCCGTCTCGATCATCGCAGGCGCCGCGTCGACCCCGGCGAGCTCAACCGCCGCCGGGACGCGGGCGGCGAGCTGGCGCAGCAGGTAGCCGGTCCCGCATCCGACGTCGAGGATGCGCCGCGGCGCCGGGGAGCAGGCCAGGGCCAGGTCCGCCGCGCGGTCGGCGATGTCGTGATGCAGCCGGCCGAGCCATCCGCTCTCGTAGCCGGCGGCGCGCTCGTCGAATGCCGCGACGTCGCGATCATGAGCCATCTGCCTACTCCTCGCCGGAGAAGCGCTCCCAGGCGGACTGCCGGGTCATGCCCAGGGCCGCCCCGATCCTGTTCCAGGTGATCCCGCCAGCACGTGCCTTGCGCACATAGCCGGTTAGCTGGCGCTCGACCTGCGCGCCCGCGGCAGCCACCTTGGGCAGGAGTTCCAGCAGCGCCTCATCGGAGAGGTCCCGCTCCCAGCTGACCAGCTCCGGCGGCGCCGCGGGCTTGTTCTCGATGATCTCGACGCAGACCGCGACGCAGGAGTCGCAGATGAACACGCCGGGCCCGGCCACCATCGTCGCCACTTCCGTGGTCGATTTCAGGCAGAACGAGCACGCGACGCTGACTCTCACCGTATCGGTAACCGTCATCCAGGTACCTCCATTAGGCGACGCCAGTGGGGGATGGGTTGTCAGGCGTTACCTTACGGCGTCAGGCAGATCCTGACAAGTTCCCGGCGACCTGCTTCCCGGCCGCACGCTTCCCGGGCGTCCGCTTCCGGCCATACAAGGTCCCGGCGGTCTGCTTCCGGCCGCACGCTTCCCGGGCGTCCGCTTCCGGCCATCCGCTTCCCCCGGTCATCCACGGCGATGTGATCCCGGGCTTACTCAAAGCCGGTGCGGGATATCCAGCCTGCTTGCGACGCCGTCCAGCACGGCCTGTAGCCCGCGCTCGAACTGCTGCTCCAGGCTGTCCTGATCCATCGGCGGCCCTGCTGCCTGGTCCGGGTGAGTTCTGGGGTCGGTACCGCCCAGCAGCGCTTCGATATGCGGGAACTGGCCGGTCTGTAGCTGTGCCATGCCGAATGCAATGACTGCGCTGACGGCTTCCGGATTGGCTTGCGCTGCGGCTGCCCGCTGGAGTGACTCGCCGGTGTGCAGCGCGCTCCCGAAGACGTAGCAGTCGACGATAGACAGCAGGTCGAGCCTGGCAGCCGTGTCGAGCCCGGTGCCGGCCACGGCGGCGAGCGACTGCTCGAAGTGGCGCATGGCATTCGGGCCGAACTGCGCATCCTGGAGCGCGGCCAGCGCCCAGGGGTGGCGCACGAGCGCCGCCCGCGTCCGCCGCGCGATCGCTGTCAGCGCGTCCCGCCAGTCCGCCGGCAGCTCCGTCGCGGGAACGAGTGCCTCACCCATCAAGGCGTCGTCCATGAGGGCGACGAGGTCGTCCTTAGTCCGGACATAGTGGTAGAGGCTCATCGTGGCAGCACCGAGCTCGGTTGCGACCCGGCGCATCGACACGGCCCCGAACCCGTCACGGTCGGCGATGTCAAGCGCCACCGCGGAGATCTGCTGGCGAGTGAAGCGAGGCCGCCGTGCGCCCGGCTCCGGGCGGCTCCAGATTGGCCCCCCATTGCCGCCCGTTGCCATCCGTACAGCGTACTGCTAATGTCTGGGCGTACTGAGTACGGCATTAGCGTACGTCGTATGTTTAATTGAGGAGACCTCGGCATGACTCGAACTACGGCCCTGCCAGAAAAGCTGCACCAGGCGATGCACCGGCTGCCAGGGATGCCGGCTCACGGCGAGCTGATCCCGTTGCAGGCGCGCAGGGTGGCTCGGGCTCCCGCTGAAAGTCACCAGCGCCGGACCCACCAGGGCCGGGCATACCAGGTTCGCCAGCGCCGGGCACATCAGGCACGCCAGCCTCGGGTGCTCCAAGGGTGGCAGCGGTGGATCGCCGCGCACGTCGGCCGTCCCCTGCCATAAGGTGCCGACCGCCAGCGCAAGCCGCGAGGGCGGTGACGGCAGGCCGTGGCTGGCCGCATCACATCCGCGCCGGAGCTGAACGGTCCTGCTCCCCAGACGAGCTTTGCGATGACGAAGCAGCCCCGCACCAATTCCGCGGCCCCGAGTCCGCGCTCCTTGGCTGAAGATGCGCCAGCAGGTGAGAACCTGATCGGGCCAGCTGGACAGGATGTCCCTGAACCTATGGCGACTTGTCATCGCTAGTGGTTGGTGATGCCTTTGTGGCACAAGGAATGCGACCGCAGCCGGCTAGCGGCGTTGCAAAGGCACCATTCGTCGCACCAGACTCAGCAGACCCAAAGATCAAGTTAGCGGTTAGGGTCTAGCCGGTGATCGTCGGCGCTATCTTCACCGCTAACTTGATCTTGCCCAGAGAACTTGATCTTGCCCACATTGACAGCCCGGTGCCCGCGACGGAGGATTCGATGTCGCCGAGCAGCCCAAGGGTGCCGCCGGGCGTGAATTTGCCGCCGGGCCGGACCTACCNNCCACCAGGGCCGGAACCTGCCACCAGGGCCGGAACCTGCCGCTGGGCTGTGGGCGGCCGACCGGGCGGGTTCAGCTGCGAGTTTATGCCTGCGTCCCTCGCGCCGCCCTGGCGTGTCCGAGCTAGCTGGGATACTTGAGACGTGCTGCAGGCTTCCGGTGGACAGCTGATCGGCAGGGAGCGCGAGCTCGGCAGGCTCGTCGCCCTGCTCGATCAGGCTGCCGCTGGCGAGCCGGTGGTGGCGCTGGTCAGCGGCGACGCGGGCATCGGCAAGACCCGCCTGATCGGCGAGCTGGCTGCCCAGGCGGCCGGGCGGGGCCTCACCGTACTGTCCGGCCGCTGCGCGGAGCTGGGGGACAGCGTTCCTTACCTGCCACTGGCCGACGCCCTGCGTAATGCGACCACCGGCCCGTCGGCAGCCGGGCCGCTGCTCGACGCACTGGCGGCCCGCCCGGTGCTCGGCCGGCTGCTGCCCGACCGGGGCGCTGCCGAGCAGCCCGGCGGCGACGTGCCCGGGATGGCGCAGCAGCAGCTGTTCGGCGCGGTACTCGGCATGCTCGCGGAGATCGCCGCGGACCGGCCG
Organism: Actinomycetota bacterium; assembly: GCA_003168215.1. Classification (GTDB taxonomy): domain Bacteria; phylum Actinomycetota; class Actinomycetes; order Streptosporangiales; family Streptosporangiaceae; genus Palsa-506. The sequence goes on along the minus strand of PMSW01000039.1, from coordinate 4,210 downwards.
GTGCTGCTGATCCTGGAAGACCTGCACTGGGCGGATCGCTCCACTCGCGACCTGCTGACATTCCTGAGCCGGGTGCTGCATCGCGAGCGGGTCGCCGTGATCGCCACGTACCGGACCGATGACCTGCACCGGAGCCATCCGCTGCGCGGCGTGGTCGGCGAGCTGCTGCGGCTGCCGAGCGTGACCGCGATCGAGCTCGGGCCGCTCGCCGATCCGGCCATGGCCGAGTACCTGACCGCACTGGCTGGCCAGCGGCTGGACGCGGCAGCGGTCGAGGCCATCATCAGGCGCGCCGAGGGCAACGCCTACTACGCCGAGGAGCTCCTCGCCGCCTCGGCCGACGGCTCCGAGCTGCCGGCCGGGCTGGCCGGGCTGCTGCTCGCCCGGGTCGAGCGGCTCTCGCCGCAGGCCCAGCAGGTGCTGCGGGCCGCCGCGGTGGCCGGACGGCGAATGGACGACGAGATAGTCCGGCAGGCATCCGGCCTGGCCGCGCCGGAGTACGAGGAAGGGGTCAGGGAGTCCGTCGCGAATCAGCTGCTGGTTCCCGACGGTGACGAAGGCTACGCGTTCCGGCACGCGCTGATCCGCGAGGCCGTCTACGCCGACCTGCTGCCAGGTGAGCGGACCCGGCTGCACGCACGGCTCGCCGGGCTGCTCGCCGACGAGGCGCGGCTGGCCGCCGTGCCCGGCTCCGCGGCCGAGCTTGCCCATCACTACCTGGCCAGTCACGACATTCCCGGCGCGTTCGCCGCATCCGTGCGGGCAGGCAAGGAAGCCGAACGGCTCGCCGCGCCGGCGGAGGCACACCGGCATTTCGATCAGGCGCTGGCGCTCTGGGACCGGGTCAGCGACCCGGAGAAGCTCGCTGGCATGGACCGAGGCTGGCTGGCCTACGACTCCGCGGAAAACACGGCGGCGAGCGGCGACGTCGCGCGTGCCGTGCAGGAGCTGCGCAGGCTCCGCGGCCTGCTGGATGCTGCGGCCGATCCCGTGCTGACCTGCCGGGTCGGCGAGCGGCTCGCCTACTTCCTGCTGGAGATCAACGAGACCGCCGCCGCCGCGGAGGCTGCGGAGGCGGCCGTCGACGTGCTGCCCGCGGATCCGCCGCGATGGGAACGGGCACGCGCGCTCGCCACCCACGCGCAGACCCTGATGTACACCCAGGACGACGCCACCGCGCACGCCAAGGCCGAGCAGGCGCGGGAAGCCGCCGGCGCCGCCGCCGCGCCTTGGGTGGAGGCCGACGCGCTGGTGACGCTCGGCCTGCTCGATGAACGGGCCGGCCGCACCAAGGAGGCGGTCGGCCTCTTCACGATGGCGAACCGGCAGGCCCTGGACGCCGGGGTGCTCGGCGTTCAGCTGCGGGCCGCGTTCCAGCTTTCCCGCACGCACCTGGAGCGCGGGGATCTCGTTGATGCGAGCAAGACAGCGCATGAGGGCCTGCGGCTGGCCGAGGAGGCTGGCCTTGGCCTGGCGCCCTACGGCCTGGACCTGAAGTACACGCATTATCTGGCGCATTACGCGGACGGCGACTGGAATCACGCGCAGCAGGTCGCGGACGGCTTCGTGGTCCGGGTCACCAGCGTCGCCGAGGCCCGGTTGTCGGCGATGGCGCTGTTCATCGATGTCGCCCGCGGCAGCCCGAAGGTCAACGAGAGGCTCAGCTGGCTGCGGCCGTTCTGGCCCGCCGACCAGTTCGGCGCCTACATCGCCCGCGGCCTGCTGGCCGAGCACGCGCTCTGGCAGGGTGACGTGGATGCCGCGGTGGCCGAGATCGCGGCGACCCTCAGCAGGGAGGCTGAGTACCTGGGCGGCTACGGGCCGGCGGTCATCCGCCCGGCTGCCGTGGGACTGAGCGCCCAGGCCGACCGGGCGAGCCGGGCCAGGGCGTCCGGCGACGAGGCTGGCGCCGCGGCCGCGGTGGACGCGGCCCGCGAGCTGATCGAGATCGCCCGCCAGGGAGCGGCGTACCGCCGGCGGCCAAAATTCGTGCTCGGCGTCGAGGGGCGGGCCTGGCTGGCCCGCGCCGAGGCCGAATGGCGCCGCGCCCAGGGCGACAACGAGCCGGATGCCTGGCTGGCGGTGGTGGAGGCGTTCGGCCCGGGATTCGTGTACGAGGGCGCCAGGTCCCGTTGGCGGCTGGCCGAAGCGCTCGCCGAGGCAGGCCGCAGGGACGAGGCGCAGGACGAATGGCGGCTGGCGTTCGAGACCGCCGACCGGCTCGGCGCGGTGCCGCTGCGCTCCGCGCTCAGCGATCTTGCCCGCCGGGCCCGGCTGCGGACCAGCGGGCCGGGCGTGGGCACGGGCAGTGACGGCGGGCCGGGTTCAGGATCGGCTGGCGGAATATCGCCGCAGCCGGGCGGACCGCTCGCTAGTCCGCTCGCCGGGCTGACCGCCCGCGAGCGAGAGGTGCTGCGCCTCCTGGCGGCGGGCCGCAGCAACAGGGAGATCGCCGCCGAGTTGTTCATCGCCCCCAAGACGGCGAGCGTGCACGTCTCGAATATCCTGGGCAAGCTCGGCGCGGCCAGCCGGACCGAGGCAGCGGCAATAGCGCACCGCAGCGGCGTCGGGCTGACAGCCGGCCGCCGTCGCTGACCAGGCCGCGCCGAGAGTTCCCGACACAGGCCGAGGTGGCGTTCCTCTCACTCAGGCCACGCGGGCCATGATCGTGGAGGATTCGGCATGTTCCGCGGGTGCGGATCCTCCACGTTAATGGAATCCATCGCCATGACGCCGCTGCAACGGAGGCTCCCGCCGCGACGAGAGCTCCGTGGCGGACCGTCAGCCGATAGCGGCTGTGCGGGTGGATGAAGTTCTGCATCCGGAGCTGGCCGTGATCGGCGGCGAAATGCACGGCAGCCTAGAACTTCCCGCCCTGGGTGAACGACAGGTTGAGCCAGGCGGTCGCGCCGCCGGGGTACCTCAGGTACGCGCTCATCGCGCTATCGACGTCCGGTACCTGCTCGGCAGCCAGCGCTGACAACCTCGGGCTACGGCAGCTACGACAGTCTCCGGCACCAGTCGGGCCGGCTCGATCAGGGCCGGCGGCGTGATCCGCGCCGCGCTGAGCGTGCCGATCCGGAGCCCCCGTGCTGCCTTCCGGCGTGCTGCCTGTTGGCGTGCTGCCTTCCGGCGCGCCGCCCGGAGCTGCCATTAGGCGCCTGCCACGGGGGCGCCGGGAGCTAGCGCGTCCAGGATTTCGCTCGCCCGGGCGGCTGCCGCCACCGGATCGATGTCCGGCGCGCCCACCTGGGGATCCCAGTTGAGATCGTAGAAGATCTCCGTAACGCCCCGTTCGGAAAGCCAGGCAGTATCTTCGCGGATCTGATCGAAGCTACCGGAAAGCAGCAGCCTGCCGCCGCCGTCCGCGGCCTGCACCTCCGCGCCTGCCCTGACCACCCCGCGGCAGATGATCCGGAGTGCTGCCGGGTCGCGGCCGGCCGCCGCTGCGGCCTCATGGATAACGCCGATGCCCTCGCCGATCCTGGACAGGTCGGTCCGGCTGGAGGTCAGCCAGCCGTCCGCGATCCGGCCGATCCGCTCCAGGGCCGGCCAGGCCATGCCGCCGAGCAGCACCGGCGGGCCGCCGGGCTGCACCGGCTTGGGCGCCACCCGGCTCCGTGGCACGGAGTAGAACTCGCCGCTGAACTCGCTGATGCCTTGCGTCCAGAGGTTGCGCAGGACCGTGACATACTCCTGCGTCCGCGCGCCGCGGCGGGCCATGCTCGCGCCGGTCGCGGCGAACTCCTCCGGCATCCAGCCGATGCCAAGGCCCACGTCATGCCGCCCGCCGGAGAGCACGTCGAGCGATGCCGCCTGCTTGGCGAGATAGGCGGGGGAGACGAACGGCAGGTTCACGATCGCCGTGCCCAGCCTGATGCTGCTCGTGCAGGCTGCCGCGAAGGCCAGCACCGCGTACGGGTCCAGGACGCTGCGGTACACCGGCTCCATGGCCGATCCCTCGGGCACGAGCAGGCGCTGGAACGACCACAGCGACGCGTAGCCCGCCTGCTCTGCGCGCGCGGCGAAGCCGGCCAGGTTTTCGGGGGTAGCCCATGCACCCGACACCGGGGCGCCGAAACCGATCTTCATTCTGCTCACCCTAACGGCGCGCGCGGGCCGGGACCACGGGCAGCAGGCCGGGCGCGGACACGGCCGGCCGGGACTGCGGGCGGCCGGAACGGAGCGGGCTGCCGGTGCCGGCTGCCGG
>PMSW01000125.1 GCA_003168215.1 Actinomycetota bacterium | reverse complement strand
GTGATGGGTGATGGGTGATGGGGTGACGATGCGGTCGCGGCCTGACGTTAACCGGCGCCGCCAGCTGATCGTCGCGCTGGCCGGCCTGGGGGCGATGTCATGGATGCGCCGGGCTCGCGCTCCTTACGCCGGATACGGGTCCGGCCCAACCGCGTAGGTTAGCCGGGCCGGCGTCGCCCATACCAGGAAGCCTGGCCGGGGCTGGCTGAGCTGCCACCCGTTGAGTTGCTTCAGTCGGTGATGATGCCGACATTCCGCTGACACGTTACAGCGGCAGGTTGGACCGCCGAGGTCATACGGGATCGTGTGGTCCATGTCGGTGCGCCACGCAGGCTGCCGGCATGCCGGGAACCGGCAGGTCTGGTCACGCGCCTCGATGAGCCTCCGCATGCTGTCCGGGATCCGGTAGCTGCTGACAGCCCCGACATGCCCGCAGCGTGCCGGCGGGCTGGCTGGCAGCCCCCGCGCGGCAGCAGTGCCCGTCCCCATGCGTGCCCTGGCTGCGGCCTGCGCGGTCTTCGCGGCGGCCTTCAGCGCCGCATCCAGCAATTTGCCGAGCAGGGCTGAGCCGGAGAGTTTCTCCTGGCCCAGCAGAGCGCCGGCTGCAAGGTCCGCGGCGCGTACCGTCATGATTACCCGCGCCACCCAGCCCGGACTGCGACGCTCGCCCAGCCCGATGCCCACGCGAGCCTTGCTCCGCTTGTCCAGCCGGGTGATGGCGATCGCCTCGCCCGACGTCCCGATCACGATGATCTTCCATTCACACGCAGGGTTCTCGGCAGCCGCGCTCGCGATTCCCCGCGCCACCTCCCCGGTGACTGCGCCGAGCCGCCCAAGCTGGCCAGGCTCGCCAGCCAGCCCGGCCAGAGTCCGCAACGGCACCGTCAGCGTCATTGCCCCGGCCGGAATCCTCCCTGCTGCCTGGCTCTTGCCTGCCTGGCTCTTGCCTGCCTGGCTGTCTCCCGCCCGGGTCTTCCTTGCGGCAGACTCCGGCGGCGGGATTCCGCCCAGCCAGTCAGGAGCACAGCCTGGAGCGGGAATAGCTCCCGGTACCGGGATTTCCGGCCAGGCAAGTTCGGCGGGACCAGCTCTGACCCGGCATTCCGGCGGGTCTATGTCCTGAATTTCCCCACCCGGATCATGGTCATCGGCATCATCTCGATCGCCGGGGTCCGCCGGGGCATCCTCGTCTCGCGGTTGCTCCCGCCACGGCCCGTCTGCATCCGGATCACGCGATGAGCCACTGTCGTCGTCCTCGAAGACTCCGCCGTCGCCTGGGCCGCCGTCACCCGGGCCGCNNGGGCCGCCGTCACCTGGATCGCCGTCACCTGGATCGCCGTCATCCGGGTCAATCCCGCCGCCGTCATCGGAAGCGGGGCCGTCATCGTCCAGCTCATCCAGAGGCGGCGGGATGATTGGCAGGGTGCCGAGCAGCAGGCCGACAAAAACCTGCGCCCGGAGCAGGTCTATCCCGCCCCCTACGCCACCGCTCTGCATAGCCTTCGCCATCGCGCAGATCCGGGACCATGCGGCTGCCGCATGCCCTGCGGGCAAGAAGCGCCCCGCGAGCGAACCGGTACCCTCGGGATCACCGGACAGCTCGACGCGCGCGTTCCGCTCCGCCTCCTCCCGACGGCGCTCGGCGGCCGCAGGATCAACCGCGATCACGGCTCGCTGCAATGACGCCCGGAGCTGCCCAGTTGTCTGATGCTCGGCCCTAGCCAGAACCCTCCGTTCCACCTGGCCAGCCAGGTCGTCGTCCAGGCCGGTGGTAAACGTCTCGATCAGCTTGGCCCTGGCCAAGTCGATACGGCCCGAGTGAAGAGCGGCCATCGTCGCGGGCAGCCGCCGTGTCATGCTGACGGCTAGGTCCATCCAGTACTCCGCACCGCCCTGAGTCAGGGTCAGCGCGAGCGCCACCTCGCACGGAGCGAACTCCGCTTCCAGCTTCTGGATGGGATCCTGGCAGGATGCCGGCTGAGTACTGCCACCGCGGCGCCTGGCCAGTTCGGCTACGGCGGTCAGTTCCTGAGCCTGCGCCCAGGAGGTCACCTTGCGCCAGGCAGTAACCGACGTCACCAGGCCCGCGTCATCCAGGTCGGCGGAAGGAGCGCAGCTCAGCCAGCCCGCAAGAGCCGGGCCGGGCTCGATCAGCGCATGTCCGGCAAGCTCGGCGAGCGTCACGCTGGATCCCGCGCCCGACAGGGCAGCCGCTACGGCATCTTCACCATGCGGATCGTCTGCCACCGGGCCGCATGAGCTCGCGTCACCGTCGGCGGGGGCGGGGGCGGGGGCGGGGGCGGCGTCCGCAGAAAGGGGAACGATGTCGCCTGGCACTCCGGAGCGGCGACCGCGCGCTCGGCTCTTGTACTCCGGCCGCCCGGGGATCTCGTCGCCCGCTAGGTAGCGGGCACGCCGCTCTGCCGCGGCCAGGATGTCCTCGATGCTGACTTCTGATGACCAGGTGAACTCCATACCGCCCCAGGGCGAGGGCGGGTCGCCAAGGTCATTCGCGGACATCTCCCACCTTCCGAAGTTCATTAGCCTCTATATCAGATGGCCTGAGCTTTTATACGAATAGATTAGCGAGTTAGTTTATGAGTGTCAACCCAAATAGATAGTGTGTTCGCACCATTATTTTTGATCGACCTGGGCTTGTCCTGACTCGTCCCAGCCCTGCCGGATCTGCGGATGTCCCTTCCTTGGCAGCCGGCCGACTCCCTACGATGTGGTGATTGCCTGTGCGCGGAGAGGTTGGGACGAGCTGATGGGAGCCAAAGACGGGCCCGGAAAGCACGACGACCTGACGTCCTCGGAAGAGCAAGGCGACGTCCCAGGGCAAAATGGCTCCTCTGACCGGGCGAAGGCAGACTCGCCGACGCGCTTAACGCAGCGGCTCAAGCGGTTTCCTGACGGTCACCCGTCATCGCCCAACAATGAGGACGGAAGCCCGAGGCCGCCGGTCGGGAACCTCAGGGACTCCGAGTCCGCTGCAGAGAATGACGGGGATGAGCCCGATCCGGAGAGTGCCGGGGATGAGCCCCATCCGGCCGACGGGGCGGCTGATAGAGCCAGCCGACCTGAGAATACGAAAGGCCAACCGGAACAGCCGGAGGACCGGGCCGAACCTGCGGAAGATCAACCGGGGCATGCGGAGAACCGTCCTGAACACGCAGACGACCGGGGCAGCGAGGGATGGCGCGCGGCGTTACCGCGTTTGCAAGCGTTGTGGGAACGCCACAAGGAACGCTGGCCCGCCGAGCAGCGAACGCCGGTCGACCGGTCAACGGACGAACCAGGATCCTGGCGCGGCGACGCCGGTCACTATCTCAATTTCGAGGAGAACCTCGTCACCGAGCATGCATTGGACCGAGTGCACAAAGCTGAGCCCGAGGTGACCCGGACGATGAAGGCCGTCGAGTCAGACGTGCCAGGCGCGCGTCTCGCCGGGCTGGATTACTGCCTCAAGGGCGAGGACCGGTTCAAGGAGAAGATCGCGGGCAGCCTCGCTCTTAAACCGGAACGAGCAGTAGGCAAAGAGACAGATGCCATCCCGGACGCGCTGCGCTACACCTGTCAGTTGTCGACAGAGAACTATGTAGACGGGTGCCGAGCAGCAGGTCGTCAGCTACAAGGGCACGGCTACCAACTGGTGGTCAGCCGCAACTCGTGGGAGAGCTTGGACTACAAGGGCATTAACACACGCTGGCGAACTACGGAAGGCCGGGTGTTCGAGGTGCAGTTCCATACACCGGAGAGCTTCGAGGCGAAACAACTCACCCACGGCGCATACGAGCGACTGCGAAATCCTTTGACGGACAAGAGTGAGATGGGGGAACTCCGACAGTTCCAGCGCCAGGTTACCGCGCAGATCCCAGTGCCGGATCTAGTTAGCGACATCCGCAACTTCAGTGAGAAGGATGGATAGGACCCGTGCAGCCAACTACCACCTACTACGCCTTGATCGATGATGAATCGGCCCGCGATCGCCCAGCAGGAATAGTGCGTCGCCTTGAGGACGCTGACGGTGGCTTCGTTGATGAAGGACTCCACCGTGATCTCGGTTGGCATCGCACATCAGCCATCGTCGAGTGGGAGCGGGCCGAATCCACCGATGATCTGATCGAGGTCACGGAGGACGAGGCGAACCAGATCATCGAACGATTCCGCGCCAGATGGGGGGCCGGAGACTAGCCCCGGCACGGCAGCGGCCAGAGAACAGCCGGCGCTCACGGCTTGAATTCGACTACCACGCGATCCGCGGCCGGGACACCGGACACCGGACACCGNNACCGGACACCGGACACCGGACAACCGGATTTCCTGGGACATCGGACAACCGGATTTCCCTGGAACCTCAGAGGCTCCGTATGATCACCGCACGCGGCGGCCGGCGTCGATAACGTTACGTGCGTCCCTGTACTCGGGGCGGCGCAAACCCGGCTCACACGGGCCCAACGCAGTCCGGGAGGGATCATGGGTGGCTTCAAGCAGTTCCTGCTCCGCGGCAATCTGATCGACCTCGCGATCGCCGTCGTCATCGGCGTCGCGTTCAGCGCGATCATCACCGCACTGGTCACGGACCTGATCACTCCGCTGATCGCGGCGATCGGCGGGCAGCCTGATTTCTCCGCGTTGACCTTCAAGGTCAACACCAGCACGTTCCACTATGGCGCCTTCGTCAACGCCCTCCTCTCGTTCGTGATCATCGCTGCGGTGATCTACTTCCTCGTCGTGCTGCCGGTGACCAGGATCATGGCCCTCAACGCGAAGAAGGCGGAGGCGACCGAGCAGGAGTGCCCGGAGTGCCTCAGCCAGATCCCGCTCGCCGCGCGGCGCTGCATGTATTGCACAGCGGAGATCGCGCCCGCGCAAGGGACGCCCGCCGCCTAGCCTGCCCGGCTCTGGCAGGCAGGCCTCTCCGCGCCGGCAGGCGCGCCTTCCCGCGCCGGCAGGCAGGCCTCCGGCGGCAGGCAGGCCTCCGGCGGCAGGAGAGTCACTTCGCGTCGCCATAGCAACTCACGACCGCAGTCGTCAGCGGGAACCGCACCGGCGTCGCGCCGAACACCAGTCGTCCGGCCTCCTCGCCGGCCTCGCCAATCGCAGCCACCACCGGCTCGACCAACGACTCCGGGCAGTGCACGATCACCTCGTCGTGCTGGAAGAACACCAGGTGCGGTCCCGCCATGCGGGTTACGCCCGCCACCGGCGGCACGCTGGCCTGCGGCGGCACGCTGGCCTGCGGAGTAAGCCTGGCCCCGGAATCCCCGTCGGGCAGGGAAATCAGTGCCAGCCGCCTGCGCAGGCCCGCGAGCAGGACAAGCGCCCAGTCCGCCGCGCTTGCCTGCACCACGAAGTTGCGGGTGAACCGGCCGCGGGCACGCGAGGCGGCGCCCGCGCCGGGGTCGCGTTCGCTGTCCGGATCACCTGATTCCTCGGTGATCGCCCGCCACGCGGCGGACGGCGGCGGGCAGGTCCGGCCAAGCACCGACCTGACCACATGGCCTTCCTGCCCGGCCCGCGCCGCCGCCTCCACGTAGCGCGAGGCCAGCGGGAACCGCTGCCTGAGCACGCTGAGCAATTGCCCGGCCTCACCGCCCGCGCCGCCGTACATGGCGGACAGCAGAGCGATCTTGGCCTTCGCCCGGTCCCCGCCGAACACGCCTGCCAGCGCCAGGTACAAGTCGCCGCTGGCAGCCGCCTCGGCGAACGCCCGGTCGCCCGCCAGCGCCGCGAGCACGCGGGGCTCGAGCTGCGCGGCATCGGCCACGACGAGCGCCCAGCCGGGATCGGCGACGACCGCACGGCGCAGCACCTTCGGGATCTGCAGCGCGCCCCCGCCGCGGGACGCCCAGCGGCCCGACACGACCCCGCCCACCACGTACTCAGGACGGAACCTGCCGCCGGACACCCAGCTGTCCATCCAGGCCCAGCCATGCGCGGCGTGCATCCTGGCCAGCTCCTTGTACTCGATCAGCAGCGGCGCAGCCGGGTGATCAACGTCGCGCAGCACGGAAAACCTGGTCGACGGCACCCGGACGCCGTCCGCGGCGAAGGCACGGATGAGCTGGGCGGGTGAGTCCGGGTTGACCCGCCTGCCGCCGAATGCCTCGTCGATCCTGGCGGCAAGCTCGGCCAGCCGCGGCGGCCTGCCGCCAGCAGGGACTGCGGGCGGCCGCGGCCCGAGCAACCCGGCCAGCAGCGAGTCATGCACGTCGGTCCGCCACGGCAGCCCGGCGAAACTCATCTCCGCGGCGACCAGGCCACCCGCTGACTCGGCCGCCACCAGCATGCCGAACCGCGCCGGGTGATCATCGGCGGCGATGCGCCGCAGCTGGTCCGCGTGCGCGGCGATCAGTGCGTCCAGCGTGCCGGTGAGATCGGGTGGCGCAGCGTCAGCCGGATCGAACAGCGTCTCCTGCGCGGTGCCCCGCGCGGCACGGTCAGGGGGCAGCGAGGACGCGAAGCCGCCCACCTGCCCGTCCCGGCCGAGCAGCAGCCGCTCGGCGAGCTCCACGTCGTGACAGCGCGCTACCCGCTGGCCAGCTTGGAGCAGGGACGGGTAAAGGCCGACCCCGCTCGCCCACACCCAGCGCACCGGGCCGGCCAGCTCATAATCGGCAACCGCAGTAGAAAGATCATTAACGTGAACGAGGCCGTCCCGCGGGCTCCCGTCTTCCCGGAGCTCGCATAGCAGCGCGGATCCTCCCGCCCCTGCAGCGACCGCAACCCGCACCGGTCAGATTCTGCAGTATGGGGCCGACAATCGGCCGGAGGCGCAGGCCAGCGCGCTGCAGGCATCCATCGGCAGCCACCGCCGACTCACGCCGACTCGCGTGCTCGCTACCCGGCTGTCCCGCGGGCCTGGCCAGAATGGCTGCCGGGAGATCCGAAGGGCACGCGGCCCGGCTGCAGCAGCGTCGCGTCCGCGATCCTGGTCGCGGTGGCCGTGCCGCCGCTTACCGTGGCCAGTACGGTGGCCTGGTTGCCGACCTTGACAGAACTGATGCCGCCGCGCTGTGCGTCGATGATTGTCGAGCTGAGCACCGCATAGGTCTTGCTGAATCCGTCGGCACTCATGAGGGTGATCGAGTTATCGCTGACGGCGGTGACCTTGCCGCGCTGGAAGTCGACTGTCTTGTATCCGCCGCCGGGCTTGACCACCACTAGCTGGCCGTGCAGCACGCCGAAGAGGCCGCCGCGCGGGGCGAAACGACTGCCGGGCCCGAAACTACTGCCGGGGCGGCGGAAACTGCCCGGCCCGAAGCCGGCCCGGGCACCGGGATGCCCGGACCAGTGCCATCCCGGCCTTCCCGCGGGCTGCTGCCCGGACGGCGACGGTGATGGCGCGGCGACGGCGACGCTGGCCGGCGCAGGCGACGATGGCCCTGAGGTCGCAGCGAAGGCCACGCCAGCGCCGGAACCGAGGGCGGCTACCGCCACTCCGGCGAGGATGATCGGGCGGCGTGAATGCCTAACGCGACCGGCCGGCCCGGCTGGTCCCTGTGACTGCGGCATCGGAACTCAACTCCCTCTAGTCCTTCCAGGAGCAGGATATGACGTATCCGTCAAAAGCCTGGCCCCCGAAACCTGAAGGAGCTGAATCCGCAAACGCCGATACGGGCGGAGGCGCAGCGGGTACCTCGGTCAGATGGCGTTGTCCCTGCGGGTCTCGCCACTGGCTGGCTCTGCATCGTCGAGGTCCGGGCCCGTGCCGACTGTCCAGGACGGCTGGCGGCGTGCCTGGCCTGGCAGCTCTCCCGACGCCCAGCCAGCCAGGTCCCCGGCCATCGCGGACGACCCTCGCGGATCCCGGCCCTGCTGGGCACCCTGCCTGCGGCTTGGTGCCTGCGGCGGCACTGTCGGCCTGGCCAGCGGCACGACATCATGCTCGGCAGCAGCGCTGGCGCGCTTCTGCCTGGCCGCGTGCTGCACGACATGGCCCGCCGCGTGGCGGTGACTCCTCGGCCGCCTGGCCGCCTGCCCGCTGGCTGCCTGATCGTCATCGGCGAACGGGCTTGGTTCAGATTTCTCGCCCGGGAACGGCACGGGCTCAGCCCCCGGCCGGAACGCCGCCATGCCGGTATCACTGCCGTTGGCCCGGAATCCCGCCTGGGCAGTGAGGTCCGCCCGGCCTCTTAACGCATCGCGGCCGTTCATGCCGTCCGCGTGGCCGCCCAGCGCACCATGCCCGTTCATGCCGTCCGCGCGGTCACCTGGCACGCCGCGCCCGTTCATGCCGTCCGCGCGCGGCAGCTCCGCCAGCCGGGCGTCAACTGCGGCCGGCCCGGTGGCCCTGAGCCGCTCAGGGGGGCCGGCCGGAGCCTGTCCAGGGACCCGCGGTCGCGCGGCCGCCGCCGGCCGCCGCATCTGCGCCGGCGGAGCGCTATCTGCCCACTGGCCGCCGGTCACGCCCGGATGGCGCGGGCCGGCTGAGTCGCCCCACTCATGACGCTCAAGGAGCGCGGCGAGTTGTTCCGCATCCTCCGCGGGCACTCCGAACACAACGCGCGGCTGCCCCCATGGTTCCTCTAGCGAGTAGCCCACGTAGCTCGACACGGGCGGCAGCGGTCCTGCGCCCCGGCCGTGCAAGGTACGCCAGCGATCCCAGGCTCGCTCCAGCACCGCTGCAGCTCGCTGTGCACGCAGGACCAGATCCGGATCACGCATGGTGCGATCTCCCTCCAAGCGACGGCGCGCTCCGCCTGTCTAGCTGGTCTCCCCCGGGCGCGCTCAAGGCCGTTGACCTAGCAGGACACGAGTCAGCTGTGTCACGGTGCTTGCCGCGGGACGCCTGCCTGCCTCCGTCACCCCCGCCACCGCCGGCCTGGCGACCAGTATGCCGGGCCCGTCAGCACGGCAAGAGTGATTACAAAAAGTTATGTTGTGATTACTTAGGGAGAGCACCGTGGCCACTGTCGTGGCCGCCGCCGGGCCGTGGCCCGAGCACCTGCCGCGCTTCCCCCTGGAGGCCGGATCGACCCCGGCAACGTCCGATGGAACCGTACTCATGCAGCGAGTTCCGTGAACTACGCCCCTCTGCACGGCGCATGGCCGCCGGGGCCGACCCCCCTGTCTCGACTTCCTGGCCGCTACGCCGCACCCATCACTCGGCGCGGCTGCCCGGCGCTCACGGCGCCAGGAGGCGGTCAGGTCCTACTCCGAGCGCTGCTGCGGTATCCCCGCGAGCAGAGCGCGGACCTCTGTCTCCCTGTACCGACGGTGACCACCGAGCGTCCGGATGGACGTCAGCTTGCCGGCCTTTGCCCACCGGGTGACGGTCTTTGGATCCACCCTGAACATTGTTGCGACCTCTGCCGGCGTCAGCAGTGGCTCAGCCTCTGGTGTGCGTGCAGACATGTGTACGGCCTCTCCTCCTGGACCGGTACTGCGATCCTGCGTTTTGTAGCAATGCCTGGCTCCATTGGGGAGCCTGCCGTGGATGTCCCATATGGTCTACTCAGAGACCATATTGCCATCACCAGCGGTGACAAGTCGACCACCGGGAGCAAAGTTTCTGTGATGACTTACCCCGTTGCTCCATTGATCTGGGTCACGCTGCGTGATTCTAGCGATACGGAACGTCGCAACGGGCAGATTCGGAAAAGTCCATCCCCCTCCCTTAACTACCCAGCTCGATCGCCTCCAAAGCACACCACCTGGCGCGCAGGCGCTGATACATGGCGGCAGCTAGCTCAAGCTCCCCGTCGGCAAGGGCAGTGACGGCAGCGGAAACCTCGGCGGCCGACTGGTCGCCGCGCAGCGCATCGTCGTCGAGCAGCTGGACCAGGCCTCCGTAATCAAGTTCCACGATCGAGTGCGGATGGAACTCCTCCAGCCACCGGCCAATCTGCTCGAGCTCGTCGCCGACCCGCAGCAGTGCCTCCGTGGCCGGCCCGGGTTCCGCGCGGGTCCCGCCGGGAATCCGCCGGGCCGTGGCCAGCGACCTGGCAACCCTCCTGCGCGCCTGGGACATCGCCGTGGCATAGACCAGAGCACGGGTCGCTGCGGCGGTGGCCGGCCCCCTGTTCTCCCCCCCGGCTGGCGTGCCAAGGACCAGCCAGCGCTCGGCCGGCGAGAAAGGCACGAACCAGGCGAGTGGCACTGACCAGGCGGTTGTCTGGATGTAAACGCGCGGCGGGCCTTCGCGCGCCTGCCAGCGAGCGAAATCCTGGGCGGCCGCCTCGGCCTGGTGCGGGGCGAACGCATCCGACATGGGAGGCCCGGCGGAAGCCCGCAGCCCGCTCAGCGCGAGCCACGACCGCAGCCGCGTCTGCCACGGGCATACATAGGTAACGCCGTCAGCCCACCGCACATATGCATGCTTGCTCTCCTGCGCGGGCGCCACGATCGGCGGCAGCGCGATGAGCCTGCAGAGCGCCTCCGCACGCTCGGCGGCCAGTGCGCTGGCCCTGCGGGGCCGGTCGGCGGAGGCCGCATAGGCGGCCCACTGAGCTCGCTCGGCCGGGCCAAAGGCCGAAAGCGGTTCGTAGACGCGCAAAAAAGCAGCGCACGGCAGCATACCTAAATCGTGACATGCCGGTGCCTACCGGGAAAAGGCCCCCAGATAATGAGATCGTGACCGCGAACTCTGCGGCGACGGACATCCGGCATACCCTGGTCCCTTAATCCCGCCGCTACGAGGATGCGGGACCGAGCCGGGAGTCACCGCAGTGACGCATGTATTCGGGAATGCCCGCACTGCCGCCGTCGCCGATAGCGCCGAAATCGGGCAGCTACCGGGCAGCGGCGCCAACGGCCATCCAGGGCATGAGCAAGTGGTGTTCTGCCAGGACGCCCCGACCGGACTGCGCGCGATCATCGCCATCTACTCGACCAGGCTCGGCCCGGCGCTTGGCGGCACCCGTTTCTATCCCTACCCGAGCGAGGACGCCGCCCTGGCCGACGTGCTGAACCTGTCCAGGGCGATGGCCTATAAGAACGCCCTGGCCGGTCTTGACCTCGGCGGCGGGAAGGCGGTCATCATCGGTGATCCGGCGCGCCTGAAGTCCGAGGCACTGCTGCGCGCCTACGGGCGGTTCGTCGAGTCCCTGAACGGGCGCTACGTCACCGCCTGCGACGTCGGCACCTACAGCGAGGACATGGACATCATTGCCCGCGAGTGCACGCACGTCACCGGCAGGACAGTGCCGAACGGCGGGGCCGGGGATTCCTCCGTCCTGACGGCCTTCGGCGTCTTCCAGGGCATGCGCGCCGCCGCGGAGCATACCTGGGGCAGTACCAGCCTGGCGGGCAGGCGGGTCGCGGTCGAGGGCGTGGGCAAGGTGGGGCGGCACCTGGTCGCCCACCTGCTGGACGCCGGCGCCCAGGTCATCATCTGCGACGTCGCCGCGGATGCCATCGACCGGGTGCGCGCGCAGCACCCCAAGGTGGAGGTGGCCGCGAGCCGGACGGAGCTGGCCGCGGGGAAGATGGATATCTATTCGCCGTGCGCGCTAGGCGGATCGATTGACGATGCCACGGTGGCAGCCCTGACCGCCGGGATCGTCTGCGGTGGCGCCAACAATCAGCTCGCTCACCCCGGCATCGAGAAGCAGCTCGCCGACCGGGGCATCGTTTATGCCCCGGACTACCTGGTGAACGCCGGCGGAGTGATCCAGGTTGCCGACGAGTTCGCCGGCTTCAACTTCGACCGTGCGCAGTCGAGGGCAGCGCAGATCTTCGACACGACGAAGAGGATTCTGGCGATGGCCGACAAAGAGGGCGTACCGCCCGCTGTCGCCGCCGACCGGCTCGCCGAGCGGCGGATGTCCGAGGTAGGAAGGCTGCGCGGCATCTGGCTCGGGGGCTGACCAGCTCCGTCCGCGCTGCCCGTAAGCGCTCGGCGCTCAAACCAGGTACGGTTATATCCGTACGGAGGCAGGAAACGCGTCGCGCCCAGGCAGTGCAGGGGCGCCGGGTCTGTCTGTTGTGCATGAAGCCCGCCTGCATCAGCGCAGTAGAGACAGCACGCCGAGTGCGGTGACCAGGGGCCTGACCAGGCCCCGTACGTTCGAGGGGGTCGAGCCAATGGGGCGCGGCCGAGCCAAGGCCAAGCAGGTCAAGGTTGCACGCCAGCTCAAGTACAGCGGTGGCGGCACGGACCTTGACCGGCTGCGGGCTGAGCTAGGTGTCGTCACGGACCAGCAGGATGGCGAGTCAGAAGCCGCCTATGCGGAACTCGCCGATCGCTACTCCGACGATGACGACGACAGTGACGACGACGAACTGGGCGACGACGAGCTAGCCGGGGAGGCACCCCGCAGCGCGGGCGGCGCAGCGGCCAGGTGACCGGGACCACCGGCAGCTGACGGCCCGCGGGCCGGGCGGCCGTCAGTGTCCCGCCGCCCGGGGCCGGGCGCTTGTCGGCGTCGTGCCGGGCTGCATGCCGTCCGCCGGCTGCACCCGTTNNGCTGCACCCGTTCCCGTCCGCCAGCTGCACCCGTCAGGCTGGATGACGCCCGGACAGGCGGGCTTTGCCAGTTCCGGGAGTGATCTTTCCTGCCACCCACGCGGGCACGTCTCTGGAGCTGAGCAGCTTCAGCGCACGGCCAGCCTCGCCGGGACCGACCACGGCCACCATCCCCACGCCCATGTTGAAGACCCGCTCCATCTCGTCCGCAGCCACCGGCCCGTGCGCCGCCAGCAGGCCGAACACCGCGGGCGGGCGCCAGCTGCCCCGGTCGATGGTGGCATCGGCGCCCGGCGGCAGGACCCGGCCGAGATTGGCGGCCAGCCCGCCGCCGGTGACATGCGCGAAGGCATGCACGTCGCAGCCAGCGGCGAGGGCAAGGCAATCGCGAGCATAGATACGCGTCGGGGTGAGCAGCTCGTCCCCCAGCGGCGCGTCGAGCCCGTCCGGCTCGGCGTCCAGCGCCAGCTCGTGGCCCTGCTGGTCGATCAGCTTCCTGACCAGTGAGAACCCGTTGGAATGCAGCCCGGAGGACGCCATGGCGATCAGCACATCGCCGGGCCTGACCCGGTCAGGGCCGAGCAGTTCATCGGCTTCGACTACCCCGGTTGCGGCGCCCGCCAGGTCGAAGTCATCGGGACCTAGCTGCCCAGGATGCTCCGCTGTCTCACCGCCGATCAGGGCACACCCGGCGCGCACGCAGCCTTCGGCGACACCGCCG
This sequence comes from Actinomycetota bacterium, assembly GCA_003168215.1. Lineage (GTDB taxonomy): Bacteria > Actinomycetota > Actinomycetes > Streptosporangiales > Streptosporangiaceae > Palsa-506. Next base: position 24,183 of record PMSW01000125.1, on the reverse strand, counting down.
ACGATGGCAGCCACGCGCTCCGGCCGGAGCGCCCCGCAGACCACGTAGTCGGTCATGAACAGCGGCTCGGCACCGCAGACCACGAGATCGTCGACGACCATGGCCACAAGGTCGATGCCGACGGTGTCATACCTGCCCATCCGCTGGGCTATCGCCACCTTCGTACCGACGCCGTCGGTAGCGGTAGCCAGCAGCGGCCGCCGGTAACCAGCGAGCCTGGACGCATCGAACAGCCCGGCGAACCCGCCAATGCCGCCCATCACCTCAGGCCTGGCGGTCCGGGCGACCGCGGCGCGCATCAGCTCGACCGCTCGATGCCCGGCCTCGATGTCGACGCCCGCGCTGGCATAACTCGGACCGGCCTGTGCTGACCTCACGACCGGGCCTTGGGCGCGCTGGCGCCCGCGCCCTCCAGGACATGCTTGCCCCGCTCCGCTTCTGCCACCGGGATCGGGTAGCTGCCGTCGAAGCAGGCCCGGCAAAGCCGTCCGGCGGGCAGCGTCGTGGCGGCAGTCAGGCCCGCCAGCGACACGTAGCCGAGCGAGTCTGCGCCGAGCGAGGCCCGGATCTCCTCGACCGACAAACTGCCGGCGATCAGCTCGGCCCGGCTGGCGAAGTCGATACCGTAGAAGCACGGCCACGTCACCGGCGGGCTCGAGATGCGCACGTGCACCTCGGCGGCCCCCGATTCGCGCAGCATCGCGACGATGGCGCGTTGCGTATTGCCCCGGACGATCGAGTCATCGACGACGACGATCCGCTGCCCGGCGATCACGTCCCTGAGCGGGTTCAGCTTGAGCCGGATGCCGAGCTGCCGGATCGTCTGGCTCGGCTGGATGAACGTCCGGCCGACGTAGGAGTTCTTGACCAGGCCCTGCGCGTAGGGGATGCCGCTGGCCTCCGCATAGCCGATCGCGGCAGGCGTGCCCGACTCGGGCACCGGGATGACCAGGTCAGCCTCGACCGGGTACTCGGCAGCAAGCCGCCTGCCGACCTCCACCCGGGTGGCATGCACGCCCCGGCCGGCAATGGTCGTGTCCGGCCTGGCCAGGTAGACGTACTCGAACAAGCATCCCTTGGCATCGGCCGGCGCGAACCGCCTGGACCGCACGCCCGCCTCGTCGATGGCGATCAGCTCACCGGGCTCGATCTCCCGGACCAGGGTCGCACCGACGATGTCCAGCGCGGCCGTCTCGCTGGCCACCACCCAGCCGCGAGTCAGCCTGCCGAGTACCAGCGGGCGGAAACCCTGCGGATCACGGGCCGCATACAAGGTCCGCTCGTCCATGAAGACCAGCGAGTAGGCGCCCCGCACGAGCGGCAGCGCGGCGAACGCCGACTCCTCGATGCCCGCCGCGCCCTGGCCGTCTGCCTTGCCCAGCGGGTCACTGACGGCTCCGGCGAACAGCGCGGTCAGCACGTCGGTGTCCGTGGTCGCATGGCTGCCGCCCGCTCCCGCTGCCGGATCCACCAGCGCGGCAAGCTCCAGGGTGTTAATCAGATTGCCGTTGTGGCCGAGCGCGAGGCTGGCCGACGGCGTGGCGCGGAACGTGGGCTGAGCGTTGTCCCATACCGATGAGCCACTGGTGGAATAGCGGCAATGCCCGACGGCGATGTGGCCGCGCAGGGTGTGCAGCACGGATTCGTCGAAGACCTGGGGGACAAGGCCCATGTCCTTGTAGACCACGATCCTGATGCCATCACTGACGGCTATGCCCGCAGACTCCTGGCCGCGATGCTGCAGGGCATAGAGGCCAAAGTAGGCAAGTTTGGCGACTTCCTCGCCGGGTGCCCAGACGCCGAACACGCCACAGGCGTCCCGCGGCTGCTCCCCCGGATCCAGCTCGGCCGTCAGCCGTCCGTCGGGCTTGATCACCTGTTCAGTCTATTGACTCGCGCGGGCAGAGTCGCCGGTGTACTGCGTACGGAATCTGTGAGATGACGGTCACGGCAGGCAGTCAGCCGGGCACGTCACCGGACGGCAGCGGGAGGTATCCGGCCAGGTCTGCACGCGGTCCGCTGGCCCGGATGAGACCGTCAGCGGCGGCGTCTGCCCAGGCCAGGCGTCCCGTCGCGAGCCTGACCCAGGTTGCGGCGTCGGTTTCCACCACGTTCGGCGGGGTGCCGCGGGTATGCCGGGGGCCGGCCACGCACTGGATCGCCGCATATGGCGGGATGCGCACTTCGACGGCGCGGCCCGGCGCGCGCGCGGCGAGCAGGTCGAGAAGGCGTGTCGCGGCCGCTCGCAGCGCCGCACGACGAGGCGCAGCGCCCGAGTCCAGCGCTCCGGCCACCGCAGCGACGCAGCCGTCGCCAAGCGCCTCGGCCGTCAGCGGGCCGGCCCAGGCAGGACTGCCGAGCTCGGCGCGCTGCTCGTTGAGGGCAGCGAGCAGCCGCTGCGGATCCGGGCGTCGACTGGGCATCGCTGCGAAGGTAGCCGGCCGCGGCCGCACGTGCACTGGGCCGCGGAGCGCCAGCCGCTGATCCCGCCCGCCCATAGGCTTTGCGCATATTCCATGGTTTCCTTGCAGCACATGCCCTCTAGCGGTAGTGCCCCGGTATGCCAGGCCAGCGCGGTATAAGTGCCCGGCGGTCCCGCGGATCCTGGGCCATCAGGATCGCGGGCATCGCCTTAGCGATACTTGCCGCCGCGACGGTTACCAGCGTTCTCGTGCTGACCAAGGGAACGGCGCGCGCAAGGACACCTCCGCCCGCGCCGCTGCCGACAAATGTGGTCAGCCCGCCGCTGACCGTCGCGCTCGTCAATCCCGGTCCGCCGCCGCGGCAGGACTCGCGCCCTGTTCCCCAGACGCTGCAGGAGTCGGCTACCGGCCTGGCCTTCACCGCAACCGGCGGCGCCAGTCAGGCATCAAGCCCGGACTGGACGGCCGACCAGATGGGCGGCGGCACCTACATCTTCATCTACGTGCCAGACGGCCAGTGCCTGACGGCGACGGGGTCCCCAGGCGCAGCGGGCGCCCCAGGGGCAGCGGGCGCAGCGCTGGCCAGGTGCAACCTGGGCTTAGGCCAGCGGTGGCGACACCAGTACCTCGGCACAGATGCGGCCGGCCGCGGCGAGTGGCAGCTACGCAGCGCCGCGGACGGGCTGTGCCTCACGGCAGTGACCCCGCCGCTGGGCAGCCAGCCAGGCGAGTCCGGCGTGGCGCTGCGCGGCTGCGCTGGGCCCGCGGGCTGGCGCCAGCTGATTTCGTTCCTGACGGTCTACTGACGCCGCGGGTCCTCCCTGCTGACGCCGTGGGCCCTGCCTGCAGCGCCGGGCACTGCCTGCTGACGGCTACAGGCCCTGCCTGCTGACGCCGCGGGGGGCCGGCGCTGATGCGCGGACTTACGGCCGTTCGCTGCGGCGATCAGCCGAAGAGGCCCGGCAGGGTCTGCCGGTGCGCAGCGCGAAGCTCATCCAGCGAGATGCTGAAGCCGCCGGTGACCGCCAGGTGCTGACCGCCGGTCGTGCCGATCACCGCGGCCGGGACCCCGCGGTCCGCGCAGAGCCCGGCGAAGGCTGCCTCGCAGCCAGGGCGCACCGCCACCAGGGCACGCGCGGACGATTCGCTGAAAAGGCTGGTGAACGGGTCGCCGGGAAGGCTGACCGTGCAGCCGGCGCCGCCGGCCAGGCAGCACTCAGCGAGCGCGACCGCGAGCCCGCCGTCGGACAGGTCGTGCGCTGCGGCCAGCAGGCCGCCGGCGGCCGCGGCGGCGAATACCGCCGCGAGCTGCCGCTCGGCATCCAGGTCTACCCGCGGCGGCCGCCCGCCGAGATGCCCGTGCGCGATACGTGCCCATAGCGATCCGCCGAACTCGGCGGCGGTCCGGCCGAGCAGCAGCACGCTGGCGCCGGCCTCGCGGAAACCGAGCGACAGCCGCTGCCGGACGTCATCGTGCACGCCGAGCACGCCGATGACCGGCGTCGGGTGAATCGCTGTCCCGCCGGTCTGGTTGTAAAAACTCACGTTGCCGCCGGTCACCGGTACCCCGAGGGCCGCGCACGCGTCCGCCAGGCCGCGCACGGCCTCGGCGAACTGCCACATCACGGCCGGGTCCTCCGGCGATCCGAAGTTCATGCAGTTGGTCACCGCGAGCGGCCGCGCGCCGGTGACGGCCACATTCCGGTACGCCTCCGCGAGTGCGAGCTGGGCGCCGGCGTACGGGTCGAGCAGGGTATACCGGCCGTTGCCGTCGGTCGCGAGCGCTATCCCCAGGCCAGTCCGCTCGTCGATGCGGACCAGGCCAGCGTCCTGCGGTGCCGCCAGGACGGTGTCTCCGCGGACGTAGCTGTCGTACTGCTCGGTGACCCATGCCTTGTCGGCCGCGTCGGGGGAGGCGAGCAGGGCCAGCAATCCGGCCCGCAGGCCGGCGGCGCCGGCCGGGCGGGGCAGCGCGGACGGGTCATCGGCGGCGAGCTCGCGCTGGCCCGCCGGGCGCAGCGCGCTGCGGTCGTAAACCGGCCCGTCGTCGGCGGCGCTGCCAGGCGGGAGGTCCACGATCAGCTCGCCGTGCCAGGTCATCTCCAGCCTGCCGGTGCCGGTGACCTCGCCGATGACCTCAGCCGGCACGTCCCACCTGGCGCAGATCTCCATGAAGCGCCCGACCCCGGCGGGCTCGACGATCGCCATCATGCGCTCTTGCGATTCGCTCATCAGGATCTCGGCCGGCCCGAGCGCGGCATCGCGCAGCGGCACCGCGTCCAGGTCGACCCGCATGCCGACGCCCCCGCCCGCGGCAAGCTCGGTGGTGGCGCAGGAGACGCCGGCGGCGCCCAGATCCTGGACGCCGACTACCAGGCCGGCCGCGTACAGCTCCAGGCAGCACTCGATCAGCAGCTTCTCCATGAACGGATCGCCAACCTGGACGCTCGGCCTTTTCGCGCCCTCGCCAGCACCGCCGAACGACGCACTGGCCAGGACCGACGCGCCGCCGATTCCGTCGGGACCGGTCCTCGACCCGAAGAGGACCACCTTGTTTCCCGGCCCCTCGGCAGCGGCCCGCTTGAGGTCCCCGTGCCGCATCACGCCCACGCAGAGCGCGTTCACCAGCGGATTGCCCGCATAGCAGGGGTCGAAGGCCAGCTCGCCGCCGATGTTGGGCAGGCCGAGGCAGTTGCCGTAGAACGAGATGCCGCTGACCACGCCGGGCAGGACGCGCCTGGTGTCCGGCGCGTCTGCCGGGCCGAACCTGAGCGCGTCCATGACAGCCACCGGCCGGGCGCCCATCGCGAGGATGTCGCGGACGATCCCGCCCACCCCGGTCGCCGCGCCCTGGAACGGTTCCACGTAGGACGGGTGGTTGTGTGATTCGATCTTGAAGGTGACCGCGTAGCCCTGTCCGATGTCCACGACCCCGGCGTTGTGCCCGATTCCGGCCAGCAGCGCCTCCGTCGGCGGCGCCTTCTCGGCGAACTGCCGCAGGTGCGCCTTGGATGACTTGTAGGAGCAGTGCTCGCTCCACATGACCGAGTAGATCGCCAGCTCCGCATCGGTCGGCCGCCGGCCGAGGATTTCCCTGATCCGCGCGTACTCAGCGGCGGTCAGGCCGAGTTCCGCGTGCGGCTGCGGCCGCTCCGGGGTGGCTGCCGCCCTGGCGACGGTGTCGTGCCGCGTCACGTGCGCTCCGCCGCGAGCAGGACCGAGGCGAAGAAGCCGAGGCCGTCCGCGCTCGGGCCGGTCAGCGCGTCGATGGCGTGCTCGGGATGTGGCATCAGGCCGACCACGTTGCCCGCCTCGTTGCAGATACCCGCGATGCCGGCCGCCGAGCCATTCGGATTCGCCCCCGCGTACCGCGCGACCACCAGCCCGCGCGCGCCGAGCTCTGCCAGCGTCACGGGTCCGGCCATGTAGGCGCCCTCGCCGCTTTTCAGCACGACGGTGATCTCCTGGCCCGCCGCGAACTGGCGGGTCCATGGCGTGGCGGTGCTCTCCATCCGGAGCCGCACGTCCTTGCTGACGAAGCGGAGTCCGCTGTTGCGGGTCAGCGCGCCCGGCAGTAGGTGCGCCTCGCACAGAATCTGGAAGCCGTTGCAGATCCCGAGCACCGGCAGGCCGGCCCTCGCGGCGGGCACCAGCTCCGTCATGACCGGCGCGAACCGGGCGATTGCCCCGCAGCGCAGATAGTCGCCGTAGGAGAAGCCGCCGGGAAGGATCACGGCGTCAACGCCGTGCAGGTCGCGGTCGGCATGCCAGAGCGGGACCGCCTCGCCGCCTGCCCGCCGCACCGCGCGTGCCGCGTCCTTGTCGTCGAGCGAGCCGGGGAAAGTGATGACTCCCACCCGCGTTGTCATGAGCGTCCTGGCGGGCACAGCATGCAGGCAGGCTATCGGCTCATCAGGCCTGCCCGGTCACCCGGCGTCCCGGAGCCGGGCGGGCGGCAGGCCGGAAGCCGGGGCGTCCGCGCGCCATTCGATCCGCTTGCGCAGCGAAACCACCGTTCCCCTGCCGGGGCCACTACTCAGCGTCACATTGTCCACGCAGGCGCGCATGATGGCCAGGCCGCGGCCCGACTCCGGAAGCTGCGCGATGGCCTTGTCGTCCATGCTGCGCCTGGCGCGGGAGAACCTGCTGCGCCCGGCATGCAGCGCCAGTGGCGCGGCGAGCCTGGCGACAGAAGAATGCCCGGGATGCACGGCCGGAGCAGGCTGCCGCCGCCGGAAGCGCGGGTGCCGGGCGGACAGCTGCGCCGGCAGCCGGCTGACGGCCAGCCTGCCCGGATCGAAGCCGCGTCCGCTGTCCAGCACCTCGACCAGGGCGCCGGCGCGGTCAATGCTGGCCACCACCTCGTAGCGGTGGCTGGGTCCCCCGTGCTGCAGGACATTCGTGCACGCCTCGGTAACGGCGAGCAGCAGATCCCCAATACAGTCCTCGTCGACGCCCAGCCTGCCAAGGGTGTCGCCGAGCACTCGGCGCGTCACCGGAACGCTGAGCGACTCACGCGGGAACATCAGGCAGAACCTCACGTCGGTCACCTCCCCGGCTCCTATCACCCGAGTACGCATCCGTACCTCTACTCCCTGCCCTCACCCATCCCGTCGATCACATTGAGAAAGATTTCCCGTGCGGGACCGCTGTAATCATGAAGTCAGGTGATTACTAGCCGAACGTTGCCGATTTAGTGCCCAGCCTGGACGGTCACTGCCGGCAACCAAGTCACCATCCGGTGCGCGGCAGGCGTTTGCCAGCGTGCGCGCGGCCCTGCGGAAAGCGGCCCGGCGGAAAGCGGCCCGGCGGAAATCTGAGTGCAGCCGGGCAGTAAATCAAGGCGCGCGAATCTCGAATTCCTCGATCACCGGATTGGCCAGCAACTCGGCGGCCAGTTCTGCGATCCGCGCCATCACAGCGTCGTCCGCCGATCCGCCGATCTCCAGCTCGAATCTCTTGCCCTGCCGGACGCCGAGGATCTGCCCGAATCCCAGCCGCCGGCATGCGCTCGCGATCGCCTCGCCCTGCGGGTCGTGGATCTCCGGCTTGAGCATCACGTCGACGACGACTCTGGCCACCTGACGCAGCGTACGCGACCTGGCTGCGGCGGTGCGTACCGGAGGGCGCAGGCGGGATCGGGCTAGGGCGCAGGCGGGATCGGGCTAAGGCGCAGGCGGGACCGGGCAGTGACGGTAACGTGAGATCTGTCACGATGCCGGCAGCGCGAGCAAAACCGGTTCACTTAGCTCCGCCCCAGGCGGGTACTGTCACTGCGGGGGCGGACGAGCGGCCGGTCAACGGTGATCTCCGCGACCGGCCCTGCGTATCAAGGAGTGGCACGTGGCCGTCAATGCTCAGGGCGCGGTCGGCGCCGTACCGGATCCGCTCGGCCTGGCCGGACGGGCCGGTTCGGCGGTACCTATTCAGCTCCTCACCCCCGAAGGCGAGCGGGTGGAGCATCCGGACTACCCGCTAGAGGTGTCCGCCGGGGAACTCCAGGCCCTGTACCGGGATCTCGTCCTCGTCCGCAGGATCGACTTCGAGGCGATCGCGCTGCAGCGCCAGGGCGAACTCGGCATCTGGGCCTCGCTGCTCGGCCAGGAGGCCGCCCAGGTTGGCTCGGCCAGAGCGCTCAGCCCCCGGGACATGGCCTTCCCCACCTACCGTGAGCACGGCGTCGCCTGGTGCCGCGGCCTCGACCCGGCGAAGCTGCTTGAGCTCTTCCGCGGGGTCAGCCACGGCGGCTGGGACCCGAAGGCGCACGGCCTGCACCTGTACACGATCGTCATCGGCTGCCAGGCGCTGCACGCGACTGGCTACGCGATGGGCATCCAGCGTGACGGTGCCGTCGGGGAGGACGGCGAGGCGGCCATTGCCTACTTCGGCGATGGCGCGACCAGCCAGGGCGATGTCAACGAGGCGTTCATCTGGGCGTCGGTGACCAACGCGCCGGTGGTGTTCTTCTGCCAGAACAACCAGTGGGCGATCTCCGAGCCGCTGGAACGCCAGAGCAGGGTCCCGCTCTACCAGCGGGCGTACGGCTTCGGCTTCCCCGGCATCCGGGTGGATGGCAATGACGTGCTCGCCTGCCTGGCGGTGACGCGGCAGGCGATGCAGGCCGCGCGCGAGGGACAGGGCCCGACGCTGATCGAGGCATTCACCTACCGGATGGGAGCGCACACCACCACCGACGATCCGACCAGGTACCGGCTGGCGGCTGAGCTTGAGTCATGGAAGCTGAAGGATCCGGTCGAGCGCGTCAAGGCGTACCTGATCCGGTCCCAGCTGGCGGAGAAGGCCTTCTTCGAGGCTATCGACGCGGAGGCGAACGAACTCGGCACCAGGCTCAGGCGGTCCTGCCTGGAGATGCCGGATCCGGAGCCGCTGGCGATATTCGAGAATGTCTACGCCGGGCCGAACGCGCTCATCGACGCCGAGCGCGAGCAGTTCGCCGCCTACCTCGATTCCTTCGTCAGCCAGGAGATAGCCCGATGACCACCCTGACGCTGTCCAGGGCACTGGGCGAAGGCCTGCGCAAGGCGATGGAGAACGACCCCAAGGTCCTGATCATGGGCGAGGACGTCGGCAAGCTCGGCGGCGTCTTCCGGGTCACCGACGGCCTGCAGAAGGACTTCGGGGAAGCCCGCGTGGTGGACACCCCGCTAGCCGAGTCTGGCATCGTCGGCACCGCGATCGGGCTGGCCCTGCGCGGCTACCGGCCGGTGTGCGAGATCCAGTTCGACGGCTTCGTCTACCCCGCCTTCGACCAGATCGTGTCCCAGCTCGCGCATATGCGGCTGCGCTCGCTCGGCACCGTCAGCCTGCCGGTGGTGATCAGGATCCCCTTCGGCGGCGGCATCGGCGCCGTGGAGCATCACAGCGAGTCCCCCGAGGCGCTGTTCGCGCACACGCCCGGGCTGCGGGTGGTCGCCTGCGGCGACCCGGCAGACGCCTACGTGATGATCCAGCAGGCCATCAGCAGCGACGACCCGGTGATCTTCTTCGAGCCCAAGCGGCGCTACTGGGACAAGACGGATGTCGACACGNNCGGTGGCGGCGACCGCGGACGGCCGGTCGCTGGAAGTGATCGACCTGCGGTCCCTCGCGCCGCTGGACACCGAGACCATCGTCGCGTCGGTCCGGCGCACCGGCCGGTGCGTGGTCGTGCACGAGGCCGTGTCCAGCGGCGGCCTCGGCGCCGAGATCGCCGCGCGAGTGACCGAGGAGTGCTTCTACCAGCTGGAGGCCCCGGTGCTGCGGGTCTGCGGCTACTCCACTCCGTACCCGCCCTCCCGGATCGAGGAGCACTACCTGCCGGATCTGGACCGGGTGCTGGACGGCGTCGACCGCACCTTCGCCTACTGAGAGGGCGGCATGTCAGAGCTCAAGGAGTTCAGGCTCCCTGATGTCGGCGAGGGACTGACCGAGGCCGATATCCTCCGGTGGCATGTCCGGCCGGGCGACCGGGTGGTGGTCAACCAGATCATCGTGGAGATCGAGACGGCCAAGGCCGTGGTCGAGCTGCCGTGCCCGTTCGAGGGCGTGGTCGCCGGGCTGCTCGTGCCGGAGGGCACGACCGCGGACGTCGGGACGCCGATCATCTCGGTGGATGTCAGCCCAGGGGCCGTGGCGGCCGACGCCGCCCCGGGCGCGTCCGCCGCTGATCAGGGCGCGTCCGCCGTAGCCCGGACTCCGGCGGCAGCGCAGATCCCGTCGCCGCCGGCCGAGGGCGCGGTCGAGCCCGGGCTGCACGGCAGCCCGGCACCGAAGGCGGAACGCCAGGCGGTACTGGTCGGCTACGGAGTCAAGCTCGGCACTACCGCCAGGCGAGCGCGGAAACCTCGGGCACAGCGGCCGGGGCCGGCCACGGAAAAGCCAACCGGTTTGAACGGAGCGACCGGGGCCGGCCATCTGGTCAGCGGCGAGCGTCCGGCGGTCCTGGCCAAACCGCCAGTCCGCAAGCTGGCCAAGGACATGAGCGTTGACCTGTCGGCGCTCGCCGGCACCGGCCCGAACGGCTCGATCACCCGGGATGACGTCCTGTCGGCAGCCGGCCCTGCTGGCGCCGGCCCTGCTGGCGGCCCTGCTGAAGCCTTCGCTCCTGGTCCGGCGCACCTTGCGCCGGTCGCCGCCGTCTCGCGGGAGGAGCGGATCCCGATCCGGGGCATCCGGAAGCACACCGCAGCGGCGGTGACGGCAAGTGCGTTCACCGCCCCGCACGTGACGGAATTCCTGCAGATCGACATGACCGAGACGATGGCCGCCACGGACCGGCTCAAGTCGCTGCCCGATTTCGCCGAGGTGCGGGTATCGCCGCTGCTCTTCGTGGCCAAGGCCCTGCTGGTGGCGGCCGCGAGGCAGCCCATGATCAATTCTGCCTGGGACGAGGAAAACCAGGAGATCGTGGTCCGGCACTACGTCAATCTCGGCATCGCCGCCGCCACCGAGCGCGGCCTGATCGTGCCGAACATCAAGGATGCCCAGGCGCTGACGCTCCCGGCACTTGGCCGGGCGCTGAACGACCTCGCCGACACTGCCCGGGCCGGCAAGGCGTCACCCGCCGACCTGCGCGGCGGCACGATCACCATCACGAACGTGGGCGTCTTCGGCGTGGACACGGGCACTCCCATCCTGACGCCCGGCGAGGCGGCGATCCTCGCGTTCGGCCGCGTCAGGGACGCGCCGTGGGTCCATGAGGGGCAGCTGGCGGTGCGGAAGGTCACCACGCTTGCGCTGTCCTTCGACCACCGTCTCATCGACGGCGACGTAGGGTCGGCCGCGCTCGGGGACGTGGGGGCGATGCTCACCGATCCGCTGCGCATGCTCGCCTGGGGCTGACGCCCCGCTACCGGGAGGGGACGACGATGATCAGGCATGTAGTGCTATTCACCTGGACTGCCGAGGCGACAGCGCAGCAGCAGGCACTGGTGGCGACCGAGTTGCGCGCCCTCAGGCCGCTGCTGACCGGGGTCCGCGCTTATCACGTCGGTCCCGACGCTGGCCTGGCGGACGGCAACTACGACTTCGCCGTGGTCGGGGACTTCGACGACGCGGCAAGCTACCTCGCCTACCGTGACCACCCGGCGCACCGCGCGATCATCGAGCAGACCGTGCTGCCGATAGTGGCGGAGCGAGTCTCGATCCAGTACGAGCTGTAACGGGCCCGGCCGGGCGCCAAGTACCCAGATGGCCGTCATGTTGCCCGGCGGGCCGGTCAGAACGCTTCTGCTGGCAGGTCCATGAGGTCCAATGTGGTCCCCTCGGCGATCTCGCGCTCGGCGGCCAGCCTCGGCAGCACCGTCGCGGCAAAGAACCGGGCAGCAGCGATCTTCCCCTCGTAGAACGCGCGGTCGGCGCCCGGCGCGTCATCAAGCCTGGCCAGTGCGACCTCAGCCTGCCGCGCGAGCAGCCAGCCGATCACCAGGTCGCCGAGCGCCATCAGCAGGCGCGTCGTGTTCAGCCCGGTCCGGTAGATCTCCGCGGGCTGCTCCGCTGATCCGGCCAGGAAGCCGTGCATGGCCGTGACCAGGCCCTCGATATCGGCGGCGGCCCTGGCCAGCGCACCGCGCTCGGCCTTGAGCCGCCCGTTCCCTGACTCACCCCCGGCGAATTCCTTGATCTGCCCGATCAGGAACCGCAGCGCCCGGCCCTGGTCCCTGACGACCTTCCGGAAGTACAGGTCAAGGCCCTGGATCGCCGTGGTGCCCTCGTAAAGACTGTCGATCTTCGCGTCCCTGACGTACTGCTCAATCGGGTAGTCCTGCAGGTAGCCGGACCCGCCGAGGGTCTGCAGGGACAGCGTGAGCATCTCGTACGCGCGCTCCGATCCCACCCCCTTGACGATCGGCAGCAGCAGCTCGTTCAGCCCGGCCGTCTGCGCATCCGCGATTCCGCTGGCCTCGGCGACCTGCTGGGCGTCCTGCAGAGTCGCCGTGTACAGGACCAGCGCCCGCATGCCTTCCGCATACGCCTTCTGCAGCATGAGCATCCGGCGGACGTCCGGGTGGTTGATGATGGGGACCCGCGGCGCGGTCTTGTCGAGCATCTGCAGGAGGTCGGCGCCCTGTACCCGGGTCTTGGCGAAGTCCAGCGCGTTCAGGTAGCCGGTGGACAGCGTCGCGATCGCCTTCGTGCCGACCATCATCCTGGCGTGCTCGATGATCACGAACATCTGCCTGATGCCGTCGTGCACGTCGCCGACCAGGGTGCCGACGGCGGGGTGGGACTCGCCGAAGGTCAGCTCGCAGGTGGTCGATGCCTTCAGGCCCATCTTGTGCTCGACGCCGGTGACGTAGACGCCGTTGCGCTCGCCGAGTTCACCATCGGAGCCGACCAGGTACTTGGGCACCAGGAACATCGACAGGCCCTTGGTGCCAGGGCCGTGTCCCTCCGGCCGGGCGAGGACCAGGTGGAAGATGTTCTCGGCCATGTCGTGCTCGGCGCTGGTGATGAACCGCTTGACTCCCTCGATGTGCCAGCTGCCGTCCGGCTGCCTGACCGCGCGAGCCCGGCCGGCGCCCACGTCGGAGCCGGCGTCCGGCTCGGTCAGCGCCATCGTGGCCGTCCACTTGCGCTCGACTGCCAGCTCGGCGAAGCGCTGCTGGTACGGGGTGCCCATCCGCAAGAGAGCCTGGGCGAACGATCCGCCGCTCGCGTACATCCAGACGGCCGGGTTGGCGCCCAGGATCAGCTCGGCCACTGCCCAGCAGAGGGAACGCGGAGCGCCGCTGCCGCCCAGCTCTGCCGGGAGTTCCAGGCGGAACCACTCGGCATCCATGAAGGCGGCAAAGGACTTCTTGAATCCGGCCGGCATCCGCACTGATCCGGTGGCGGGGTCGAAGACAGGCGGGTTGCGGTCAGCTTCGGCGAACGACTCGGCGATAGGCCCCGTGGCCAGCCTGTTCACCTCATCCAGGATCCCGCGGGCAGTGTCCTCGTCAAGGTCCGCGTATGGCGCCGAGCCCAGCAGGTCCTGCCGCCGCAGCACCTCGAAGAGGTTGAACTCGATGTCACGGACGTTGCTCTTGTAGTGGCCCATCCCCGCCTCCGGCGTCCAGAGTTCTGTTCTTACTAGTCAGTAACATAGCCGATCCTACTCGCAAGTAACCACAATGGCGAGCCCTCCACCTGCAGTCCGCCGGGCAGCCCGGCCGCGGCACGTTTGGGTGGCTGGTGGCGGCGTCCGGGCATTCCGCCAAACCGAATCTCGTTCTAGAGTGTTGCCAGCGGCGCAGCGGAGCACGGCGAACGAGGTGAATCATGGCGCTCGGCCTCACCGAGGAGCACCTGGAGCTAGCGGCGGCAGTCCGGGGATGGGCGCAGCGCAACTGCCCGGCGGAAGCCATCAGGGCCGCCGCCGACGGCCCGGATAGCGGATCGGAGCGGTACCGGGAGTCGTTCGGGCCTGCCCTGGCCGGGCAAGGAGTCCTCGGCCTGCACCTGCCGGAGGAATACGGCGGGCAGGGATTCGGCCTGCCGGAGCTGGCAGTGGCACTGGAGGAACTTGGCCGGGCGCTGGTACCCGGGGCATACCTGCCCACCGTCCTCGCCAGCGCCGCCCTGGCCAGCGCTGCCGCCGCGACGACCGGCGGCACGGGCAAGCTGCTGGCCGGGCTGGCCGACGGATCCGCCACCGGCGCGGTCTCGCTGGCAGCGGGCCTGACCGGCCGGTCCGGCCCCGACGGCAGCCTCATCGTCGAGGGGGAGTCGGCCCCCGTGCTCGGTGCCTGGATGGCTGACCTGGTCATCGCGGGAGTGCAGACGGACCGCGGCGAGATCTGGGCGGCCATCGACGCCGCGAGCCTGGAGATCACCAGGCTTGACAGCCTTGACCTCACCCGCCCGGTGGCGCGAATCCGCGCGGCCGGCGCGGCCGTGCCAGCCGACCGGCTCCTCCCCGGTCTCGACCGCGGGGCAGTCACCAGCCTGGCCGCGATCCTGTTCGGCGCGGAAGCATCCGGCATCGCCGACTGGGCTACCGCCGCCGCCGCCGACTATGCCAAGATCCGGCACCAGTTCGGCCGGCCGATCGGCCAGTTCCAGGCCGTCAAGCACCGCTGCGCCTGGATGCTGACCGCCGCAGAGCAGGCCGCCGCCACCGTCTGGGACGCCGCGCGCACGCAGCCCGACAAGCCGGGGGGCGAGGCACCGGGAGACCAGGCACCGGACACCGCGGCGCCGGGGGCGCGGCAGCGCGAGTTCGCCGCGAGCGTGGCTGCCGTGGTCGCCATCGACGCGGCGGTCACGTGCACGCACGAATTGATCCAGGTACTCGGCGGGATCGGCTACACCTGGGAACACGAGGCCCATCTTTACTACCGGCGGGCGATGTCGCTGCGCGCCCTGCTCGGCCCGTCGGATGAGTGGGCACGGCGAGTGGCCAGGCTGGCTTTGTCCGGCACCCGCAGGCCCGTTCAGGTGGATCTTCCTGACGCCGGGGGCCCGTTGCGGTCAGCCGTGCACGCTGATGTTGCCGAGATTGCCGCGCTGACCGGCGCCGAGCGCACCGAGCGGCTGGCAGCTGACGGCTGGGTGACGCCGCACCTACCCCGGCCATGGGGCCGCGGCGCGAGCCCGCTGGAGCAACTCGTCATCGACCAGGAAATGCGCGCCGCCCGGGTACGTGCGCCCAGCCTCGTGATCGGTGCCTGGGTCGTGCCAGCGCTGATCAAGTACGGGACAGCCGAGCAGCAGCAGCGGTTCCTGCCGCCGACGCTGCGCGGCGAGTTCATGTGGTGCCAGCTGTTCAGCGAGCCGGGCGCAGGCTCTGACCTGGCCGGGCTGACGACGCGCGCGGAGCGGGCCGAGGGGGGCTGGCGGCTGACCGGGCAGAAAATCTGGACCTCGCTGGCGAGGCAGGCCGCCTGGGCGATCTGCGTCGCGCGCAGCGACCCCGCCGCGCCCCGGCATGCGGGGATCACTTACTTCCTGGTGGACATGTCGTCGCCGGGCGTCGAAGTGCGGCCGCTGCGCGAGATCACCGGCGACTCGCTCTTCAATCAGGTCTTCCTTGACGACGTGTTCGTGCCGGATGACTGCGTCGTCGGCGAGGTGAACGGCGGCTGGAAGATAGCCAGGACGACGCTGGCCAACGAACGGGTGTCGCTGTCGAAGTCGTGGACCTTCGGATCCGGCGTCAGTGAGCTGCTCGAAGTCGCGGGCGGGGCTGGCCAGCTGCAGCTCGGGCAGGTCGGCGCGCTTGTCTGCGACGGGCATGCGATCGACCTGCTGTCGGTCCGGGTCACGCTGAAGCAGCTGTCGGGCACGGAGCCCGGCGCCACCGGCAGCGTGCGGAAGCTGCTCGGGATGCGGCATGCCCAGCGCGTCTCCGAGCTGTGCTGGTCGGCCTCCGGGGCTGACGGCGCGCTCGGCGGCGGCGCGGGACCGGCCGTCGCTGCCTCCGGGCTGCCCAACGGCTCGCACTGGGCCCGCCAGGTGCTGCTGACCAGGGCGCTCACCATCGGGGGCGGCACAACCGATATCCAGCTCAACATCATCGGCGAACGGATACTCGGCCTGCCCAGGGACCCGGAGCCACCCGCGGCGTGACGGGAGCCACCCGCAGCGTGACCGCGGCGTGACGGGCCAGCCGCGGCGTGACGAGGGCCACCGTACGGCGTGACGGGAGCCACCCGCGGCGTGGCGGGGCCGCTCCCGCCCTTACCGGCAGGCCGGCCGGTGCGGAAAAGTCGCGGACCCGCCGACGCAGGAAAGCGCCGCTAGGGCGCCGCCGCGCTAGCCTACGAAGAGCCGGGAGCCCGGGGGGTATACCGATGACTATCGCCGACGACGGCGACCCAGCCAGCGCACCCGGCAGGGCCAGGCACTCCGGGACGCGGCGCAGGGGCAGTGCTCCCCTCGTCCAGCAGCAGCTGATGGCTCGCATTTCCGCAGGCAGGAGGGCGCGGCAGCAACGCGCGCTGGCGGTCGTATGCGGCGCGATGTCCGTCATCGTGCTGCTGATCGCTGGCAGCAGCTGGGCGCTGACCAGCTATATCAACGGCCATGTCGGGCGGGTCAACGCGGGCACCGCAGGTACGCCGTCGAGCGGGCCGCTGAACATCCTGCTGGCCGGCGTCGACCTGCGGTCCGGCCTGAGCCACGCCGAGCAGGTCAGGCTCCATGTCGGTCATTCCATCAGCTCAAACTCCGACACGATGATGATCATTCACGTGCCAGCTAACCACAGCAGCGTTTCCGTGGTCAGCCTGCCGCGCGATTCGTGGGTCGACATCCCCGGTCACGGGATGAACAAGATCAACGCAGCGTTCGGCCTCGGCGGGCCGAGGCTGATGGTGCAGACCGTGGAACACGACACCGGGCTGACCATCAACGACTACATCGAGGTGGACTTTCCCGGATTCGTCAAGGTGGTCAACGCGCTGGGCGGCGTGAATATCTGCCTGCCGTTTGCGGTGGACGATCCTTACAGCGGCCTGCGCATGGCCGCCGGGATGCATCACGTGTACGGGGTGACCGCGCTCAAGTTCGTCCGCGACCGGCATTCCTTTGCACTCTCCGATCTGGCCAGGATCAGCGATCAGCAGCAGCTGCTTTCGTCAATGCTGCGCGAGGCGATCAGCTCAGGCACGCTCGCGAACCCGATCAAGCTCTCCCATTTCCTGAGTGCCGCGGCCGCCGCGGTAAAGGTCGATCAGCGGCTGAACGTCACGACCCTGGCCGATCAGCTACGCGGCATCTCGCCCAGCAATGTCGTGTTCACGACCGTGCCGGTCTCGAACATGAACTACCTGACCCCGACTGGTGAATCGGCCGTGCTGTGGGACAGCCAGGCCGCCGCGAAGCTCTTCGCCGACCTGAAGGCGGACAAATCGCTGACGAATAAGGCGCACCCGCAGCGGCCGAGGAAGAAGCCTTCCGGACCGGAGCGTAGCCAGGTGTCGGTCGATGTCTACAACGGGACCCTTATCAACGGCCTGTCGGCGAGTACTGGCGCGCAGCTTACCCAGCTCGGCTTCACCGTTCATGGCGCCGGCCTGTCCTGGACAAGCGCCGACATCGACCAGACACTGATCGAATACCCGCCCGGGATGACCGCGTCGGCGCAGGTCGTGCACAAGGTGATGCCGGGTGCCGCGCTGCGCCAGGTGAGCGGCCTCGCCAGGATCAGGATCGTGCTCGGCGCCAGCGGATACCAGATCACCGGCTCGTCGCCGGGCGCATCGGGGCAGGGATCATCCCCGCCCATCGTGCAGAAGACCGCAGCGCAGGACGCCTGCAGGAAGTCGTCCGGGTAGTCTTCCGGGCTCAGCCCAGCGGTGAATGAGCACCGCGCCCTGCGGTAAATGAGCACGGCCTGCGGGGGGGAAGAACTCAGCGCCGCGGTGATCGGGCTCGGCTCCCGGCTAGCCTGCTTCCGGCGGGAACCCGGTGGGCGCGGCAGGCGGGAAGGCCTCGGCCGGAGGCGCAGGCGCTGGCTCGGGCGCGGGCGGGAATCCCGGCTGAGGGCTCGGACGCTGGCGGGAACCCGGTCGAGGGCTCGGACGCCGGCGGGAAACCGGTCGAGGGCTCGGACGCGGGCGGGAACCCGGCCGGAGGCGCGGGCGCAGCCGAGAACTCTGCCGGAGGCGCGGGCGGAGAGGAGGGATACCAGGTCGAAGGCTCCGCCGATGCGACGCCGGACGGGGCAGCCGTCGGCTCCTGCGCCAGGCTGATTTCGTTCTCGGCCTCGTGACTGGAAATCTCGGTCACGAGCCGGTCGATCTCTGCGGCAGTTTCCGCAGTTCCTCGCCCGGTGCGGTCCGCGTAGACAGCCGCGCCCAGGTTGCGGAGCATGACGTCACCTTGCCGCTTGGCCTGCGCCTGGTCGAACTTGACCTTGCTGTCGCGCGCCGTATCCTGCGTCTTCTGCGCCAGCTGGGTCGCCTGCGCCTTGACCTTGTCCATCAATCCCATGTCTGACTCCGTGGGTCTGCAGCCGATCAGCCGCCATTGCCGGGTTGCCAGCCGCGGCTGCATTGTCCGCAGGGCTTACGCAACTATGGCGGGCGCCAGCCGCTGGCCTCCACCGCAGCATAAGCCCCGCGGCGGGTAAGCCCGGCAGCGCAAGCCGCGATGAGGTACGGATCAGTGGCCGGCATGCTGTACAACAGGGAGCCATGGAGAGCCTTATCAGCCACGCGGGTTACGGCGCGCTGGCGATCCTCGGATTCCTCGAGGCCTGCTGCATTCCGATCCCATCGGAGATCACCTTTGGTTTCGCCGGCGTACTCGCGTACGAGGGTCACCTGAACGTCGTGCTAGTGATCGTCATCGGCTCGCTCGCCGAGCTTTGCGGCTCCTTCGTGTCCTATGGCGCTGGCCGGCTGGGCGGCCGGCCGGCGGTCGAGCGGGTGGGCAAGTACCTGCTCATCACGAAGGCTGACCTTGAGCGTTCCGAGCGCTTCTTCACCGGGCGCGGCGAGTACGCCGTCGCCATCGGGCGGGCGCTGCCCGTCATCCGGGCGTTCACCTCCCTCATCGCCGGCTTCGTCGAGGTACCGGCGCTGCAGTTCGGGGTGCTCAGCCTGGTCGGCACGGTGTTCTACGCCGCCGTCATCACCCTGGTCGGCTACGGCTTCGGCAGCGCGTGGAACGGCATCGCGCATTACATCTCGATCGGCGGTTACGCGATCGTGGCCATCGTGGTGATCGCTATCGGTGCCTTCATCGTCTACCGGCTGCGGGAGATCAGGAAGGAATCGGCCAGCAGCCAGGAGAGCACCGGTACCCGGGCCTAGCCGACGAGCGCCTGGTAGACGAGCTGCCGTAGCTGCGGGCGGATCCGGTAGGCGCTGGAGGGAAGCAGCTGGGTGAAGAAGGAGACTGTCAGCTCCTCCGCGCGGTCGACCCAGAACGCCGTGCTCGCCGCACCGCCCCAGGAATACTCCCCCTCGGAGCAGATTGTCTTGCCGGCCGCAGCATCGATGACCACCGCGAACCCGAGCCCGAAGCCGATGCCGCGGAAGGGCGTCCCGGCAAGGGGGCGGCCGAATGTCTCGAGGTCGGCCCCGCCTGGCAGATGGTTGCGAGTCATGTAGCCCACTGTCCGGGGGCCGAGCAGGCGTACGCCCTCCGACTCCCCGGCGGGGCTGCCGGGGCGGTCGAGCAGCAGCTGCGTGAACTTGTGGTAGTCCGCGGCCGTCGAGATCAGGCCGCCGCCGCCGCTGAGGAACCGCGGCCGGGCGTCCGCGACCTTCCCCAGCGCATCGAAACGTGCTGCCTTCCCGTCGGCCCCCGGCATATACAGGGCAGCCAGCCGTCCCTTGTCGCCGGGCGGCACATGGAAGGCCGTGTCGGTCATGCCCAGGGGCCCGAGAATGCGGGCGGCAAGAAACTCATCCAGGCTCTGGCCAGAGGCGACCTCGACGACCCGGCCGAGCACATCGGTCGCCACCGAGTAGTTCCACTCGGCGCCAGGCTGGAAGAGCAGCGGCAGCCCGGCCCACCGGTCACAGCACTGCGCCAGGTCAAGGCCAGGCGGATTGGCCCACTCGAACCCGGCGGCCCGGTACTGCGCATCCACCGGGTGCACCCGCTGGAAGCCGTAAGTAAGCCCGGCGGTGTGCGTCAGCAGGTGCCAGATCCGCACTGGCTCGATGGCGGGCACGGTCACCGGCCCGACGTCCGGGCCGCCGGCGTAAACGCGGACGTCCGCAAACGACGGGATGAAATCGCGCACCGGGCTGCCCAGCTCGAACGCGCCCTCCTCGAGGAGCATCATCGCCGCGACCGAGGTGATCGGCTTGGTCATCGAGTAGATCCGCCAGAGCGTGTCCGTCTCGACCGGCAGTCCCGCCTCGACGTCACGCATGCCGTAACAGGACACGTGCGCGAGCCGCCCGTTCCTGCTCACCGTGAGCAGCCATCCCGGCAGCCGGCCGTCGTCGACGTAACGCGCGAAATGCTCGTCGATCCGGTCCAGCCGCCCTGCGTCGAAGCCGAGTTCCGCAGGATCAGCTTCCGCCTTCAGCCCGGTCATCTCGCCACCTTCCCCGGCCGCCACCGTGACGGATGTCCGTTATGTACCCGCAATTGGATCCCTGCCGCCTGCCCAGCCCTACCGACGCTACATTCCCCGGCCTTCCCCGGCAGTGCACAGCCAGCACTAACAGCCGTTTGATGCCTTCACCTATCACCATGACCGTTTCTGGCAGTCCTCGGAACGGCGTAAACGACATGCGTATGCTGGCGTATGTGCACGGCGGAGGGGCTCGCCGTCAAACTGCGGCTGAGCTGCCAACGGTCCCTGCCTACGCTGGGCAGGAGGGCCAGGAATGCGCGCTATCGAACGCGACGGCGCACTGGTGCGCGCGCTGGATGAGCTGGACGCGCTGGCCAGTGGCGCTGACCGCGAGACGCTGGCCGGACTGCGCGAGCGCCTCGGCGCCGGGCGGCTCCGGGTGCTGGTGGTCGGCGAGGCGAAGCGCGGCAAGAGCACACTGGTGAATGCCCTGCTCGGCCGGAAGATCCTGCCGGCCGGCGTGACGCCCCTGACGTCGGTGGCGACCACGGTCATGCACGGCACCGATGAGGGCATCGAGGCGCGCTTCCTGGACGGCCGGAGCGAACGGCTCCCCGCAGATGCGCTGGAGGATCTCGTGACAGAACGCGGCAATCCGGCGAACTGCCGCGGTGTCGCCGGCGTCACCGTCCGGCTCGATGTGCCGATACTCGCCAGCGGGCTGGAGATCGTCGATACCCCGGGCACTGGTTCTGTGCACGCGCACAACACGAGCGCGGCAGCCGATGCGCTGGAGACCATGGACGCCGCCGTGTTCGTGCTCACCGCCGACCCGCCGGTATCGGCTAGCGAGCGCGACCTGCTGACCCGGGTGGCAGGGCTTTCAGTGACCACCTTCGTGGTGCTGAACAAGGCGGACTACCTGGATCCGGCCGGTCTCGATGAGTCGATGGCGTTCACCGCCGGGGTGATTCAGGACGCCACCGGCCAGCCGGCCAGGATCTATCCGCTGTCGGCTCGCGCGGCGCTTGTCCCCGGCGTTGACCGGGGCTTCGAGGAGTTCCGCTCGGACTTCTGCGGCTACCTGGAGCATGGCCGGGCCGATGACGTGCGCCGCTCAGCCGCCGCGCACCTGCGCCGCCTGACCGGAACGCTGCTGGACGCAGTCGTGCTCGGACGCCGTGCGGCGCAAATGCGCAGCGGGCAAGCGGCAGCGCGGGTCATGGAGTTCGAGGCCCGCCTCCAAGCCATGCGGGCCCGCGGCAAGGACGTCACCGACCTGGCGAACGCCGCGTCCGCGCGGATGCTTGCCGAGCTGAACGAGGCCGCCGACTGCGAGGCGCGGCGGCTGGCAGCCGAGCTGGGCACGCGGATCGGCGGCCTGCTCGCTGGCGAGCTGTCGGCGGCATCGCCCGCCGAGATCGAGCGGCGCGGCCGGGAGCAGCTTGCCCGGCTGACGAGAGAGGCGGTGGAAGCCTGGCGGGAGGCCCAGCGTGACCGGCTGGAAAACGGCCTCGGTGAGCTGGACACCCGGCTCACCAGCGAGCTCAAAGCCGAACTCGACGCGGTCAGGGAGGCTGCTGCCGAGCTGCTCGGGATCGACCTCGCGGTGCCGGTGCCCGGCCAGCGGCTTGCGACTGACCTGCGGTTCTTCTACACCACCCGGGAGAACGTAGGCCAGACCGAGCTGCTGGCCGGTGCGGTCAGGCGGCGGCTGCCCGGCGAGATCGGCCGGCGCCGGGCTCGCGAGCACCTCCGCAGCGAGGCGGCCGGCCTGGCGGGCAGTCAGGCCGGCCGGGCACGCGCCGACCTGCAGTACCGGCTAGCCGAGGCGACCAGGGAACTGATCCGGGCCGTCCAGAGACGGTACGCGGAAAGCACGGACGGCCTGGCCAGCGCATTGCAGTCCGCCGCCAGCTACCGCGCGGGCACCGTCGCGGACGCCGAACGCGCCGACGGCGATCTGGCTCACCGCGAACGTGCCCTGCGCGGCGTACTCGCCCGGCTCGCCGACAGGTACCTCTGATCCTGCGGCTTGCGGGTCACTGCTATATTCTGGAAACCAGTACGCGATGAGGCTCGCGTAACGCCGGTGCTCCTGACTAGTCCGGCTAATGGCCTCTATCTGAAACGGGCGCCTTGTGCGTCGCCCAGACAGGTGGAGGCTTTTTTTGTCTGTTCCGGTCCTGATCCAGGTCCTGCAGAGCCTCGTGGTCATCGCCGCCGCGCCGCTCTATGCGGGCGTGCTGGCGCGGGCCGAAGCGGTCATCGCGTCCAAGCGCGGGCCGAGCGTGCTGCAGCCCTACCGGGATCTCGGCAAGCTCCTGCGCAAGGGCAGCGCGATCAGCGACCAGGCCTCATGGGTGTTCCGGATAACCCCGTTCGTGACATTCGGCTGCTACCTGACGGTGTCGGTGATCGTCCCCGTCATCACCAACTCGCCGCTGCCGCTGGCGTTCCTCGCCGACCTGATCGGCGGTGCGTTCGTGCTCGCGCTGGCCGGCTTCATGACCTCGCTGGCCGGGCTGGATACCGCGAGCCCGTACGGCGGCCTCGGGGCAAGCCGGGCCAGCTGGATCGGCAGCATGGCAGAGCCCGCGCTGATCCTGGTGTTCTTCACCGTCGGCGTGGTCTCCGCATCGGACAACCCCTACCTGATGAACCATGCGATCGCGGCGTCTCCCTATGCGCTGGTGCTGCCCACCCACCTGCTCGGGCTGCTGGCCTTCTTCATGATCGTGCTGGTGGAGAACGGCCGGATCCCGATCGAGAGCCCCGGCGTCTCGACGGAGATCTCGATGATCGAGGAAGGCCGCGTGCTGGAGTACTCGGGCCGGGAATACGCGCTGATGAAGTGGGGCAGCTGGATGAAGCTCTTCCTGCTGTCCTCGATCTTCATGAATGTCTTCGTCATCCCGTGGGGCCTGGGCACCTCCGGTGACCTGGCCAGCGCGCTGCTCGCCATTCCGGTCCTGCTCGGCAAGCTGGCGGTGTGCGGCCTGGCGATCGTCGTGATCGACACGTCCTTCGCGAAGCTGCGCTTCTTCCGTATCGCGGAGTTCCTCGGCGCGGCATTCCTGCTCGCGCTGGTGGGCATCGCCACCTCCTACGTGATCGGAGCGTGAGCGGAGTGCAGAGCCTGTCCGCGACCAGCACTGCCGGAGTGCAGAGCCTGTCCGCTTCCAGCGCAGCCGGAGTGCTGCTCGACCTGGCCGGGGTGCTGATCCTGCTGCTGGCGTTCGCCTGCCTGGGATCCAAGCTCTTCAACCGGTACGTGGCCTACTACGGCGCGCAGTCGGTGGTGCTGTCGTTCGCCGCCGGGGTCGCCGCCTTCACCTTCCACAGCATCGAGCTGTGGATCCTCGCCGTGGCGACCCTGGCGATCAAGGGGATCGGCATCCCGGTGGCGGCCCGCCGGCTGCTGGTGCAGCGGCTCGAGCTCAAGCGAGACACCGCGCTGTCGACGGGACTGTCGACCTCGCTCATCGCCGGCGGCGCGCTGACCGCGTTCGCCTACCTGGTGACCAAGCCGCAGCTGCTGCCGCACGGGGTGGTCGCGGCAGCGGTGGTGCCGCTGTCCACCGCGGTCATCCTGCTGGGCGGACTGGGCATGGTGGTGCGNNTTCCTCGGCGCGATCACGCTGGTGGCGACGTTCCCCTTCATCGTCGAGGCGGGAATCTTCCTCGACCTGGTCGCCGGGGTGCTCATCATGCTCGTCGTCGTATCAGGGCTCACCCGCCGGCTCGCCAGCGCGAGCGCGGCCGAGCTGAGGGAGCTGCACGGCTGATGATCAT
>PMSW01000071.1:1049-35920 GCA_003168215.1 Actinomycetota bacterium | reverse complement strand
CCGAGCCAGGCGTAGGCCTCAGCTCTGCTCGTGTTCCTCCGGAGCGGTCGCGGTTTCCGCTGCGGCGGCCGGATGTTCTGCGGCGGTCGCGTGTTCCTCCGGAGCGGTCGCGGCCATTTCGGTGCCGCCGAAGTAAGCCTCCCAGGCCTTGCCGCTGGCTCGCCCTCGGTGGATGTCGCGGACTCCAAGGACCAGATCTTTCACGTCTCCTTCCGTCAGGAAATCGATTGTTGCCTTCGATCGGCTCTTGCGCGTTTCCTCGTCGAAGGTAGCTGCGCCTTTCGGGCGAGCAAGCGACAGCCGATAGGTCTGGTCGCCCACCGTCAGATAAAATGCCATGCCGAGTCCCGAACGGGGCCACTTGACCTGGATCTCAGCTCGATCAGCCTCGAAAACGAGTCCCTTCTTCGTGACTAAACTCACTCGATCGCCAATGGCGATCAGCATGCCAGCTTCAGGCAGGCTAACAAAGCGCTTCAGCCCATGATCGTACAGCCACGCATGAGATGAAAGCTTGCGTGTTTCTTCCTCACCATGTGCGCCCATGAACTACCAGACCTCTCCATTCCAACCAGGGTTCTCGCACGGATTTGTTCTTTGGTGCCCGGATGGGATCAGAACGCCAGCCACGGCGGTGGAGGGAACTGCGGGTGCCGTGATCTTGGCGCGTTCCTGTAATTGACGATCAGGGAGCAGGCGATGACAGTGACCAGCACCGTCAGTGGCTGGCTGCCCGGCAGCGTCGCGGCGCGGACATCGTCCAAGTGCTTTCTCGCGCATCGCACCGTCCGACCTGCCGTACTTGACTTGCTGCCTCCAGGCCCGCCTACATGCTACGCCCGTCCCGCCATAAGGCCACATGACGTGGCAATGCGCCCGCCCAAGGCTCGCGCCCGTACAAGGCGCGCGACCGCCTAAGGTGCGCGACCGTCCAAAGCCAGTAAGCCCGAATGCGGCGATGACCTGTACTGTCCCGGCCATGGACCTCGATATCGCGACCGCCGCGGCCACCGAGCTCACCCGGGCGATACGGGACCGGCAGATCTCCAGCCGTGAGCTGCTTGATTACCTGCTCGCCAGGGCAGAGCAGGTCAATCCTGCTCTCAATGCGATTGTCGGCTGGGATATCGATCGTGCCCGCGCCGCCGCGGTGGTCGCAGACGAGGCCACCGCCAGGGGCGAGCTGACCGGCCCGCTGCACGGACTGCCGATGACCGTGAAGGACGTGTTCGAGACCGAGGGCCTGGTCACGACCGCCGGTGCCCCGGAGCTGGCCCGGTACATGCCGCGGACCGACGCGGTCGCGGTCGCCCGGCTGAAGGCGGCTGGCGCGATCATCTTCGGCAAGTCCAATACGCCGCTGTACGCGGGGGACTGGCAGACCTATAACGACGTCTACGGACGGACTAACAACCCGTGGGACCTGAGCCGGACGGCAGGCGGATCCTCGGGCGGCGCGGCCGCAGCGGTTGCCGCCGGGATGACCCCGCTGGAGCTCGGCAGCGACATCGGCGGCTCGATCCGCAACCCGTCGCACTACAACGGCGTGTACGGGCACAAGCCGTCCTGGGGAATCGTGCCCGTCCGCGGTCACATCCCCGGCCCGCCCGGCAGCCTGGTCCAGGTGGACATCGGCGTTGCCGGGCCGATCGCGCGCAGCATCGCCGACCTGCGAACGGCGCTGGGCATCATGGCAGGCCCGCTGCCGCAGGAAGCGGCGGGCTGGCGCCTAGAGCTTGACCCAGGATCTGGCCTGGGCGACATCCGCGAGCTCCGGGTCGCGACGGTGTTCGGCGAGGGCACGGACGTCGTGCCGGTCGCCGCCGGCGTCCGCGCGAACCTCGACTCGTTCGCTGCCAGGCTCGGCGCCGCGGGCGCGCGGGTGGACGCCGTCGCGCTCCCGGTGCCGCTGGCCGAAGGGTTCAGGTCGTGGCGGGACCTGTTCTTGCCGATTCTCGGCGCCGGGCTGCCGGAGCAGGAGTACGCGGAACTCGCGAGCCTGGAGAACGCCCCCGGCGACGCCCCGGCCCTGGTGATCGGGAAGGCGATGGCCAGCCGGTTCCGGTCGTGGATGCACGCCAACGAGCTCCGCGAGCGCCAGCGGGCGGCCTGGGCACGGTTCTTCGAGCAGTACGACGTCGTGCTCGCGCCGGTGATGCCGACGGCAGCGTTCCCGCACGATACCGACCGCTCGCTGGCCGAGCGGCTGCTCGACGTCGACGGTGCCGCGGTGCCGCACTTCGCCGCCGCCGCCTGGTGCGGGGCGATCGGGTCCGCCCTGCTGCCCGTGGTGACACTGCCGACTGGCCCGAACCAGGCAGGCCTGCCGGTGGGCGTCCAGGTAATCGGGCCGTTCCTGTCGGACCTGCGGCTGCTGCGGATTGCCGAGATGCTGGAAACAGCGGCCGGCGGCCGCTTCATCCCCCCGCCGGCCAGTGGCCGGCGGTAAGGCACGCCGAGGTCGCCGCCGCGCCGCCCGCGTTTCGGAGCCGCTGGTGCCGGCGGCGTTCGCGCTAGGGTCCAGGGAGAGAAGGAGAGGCCATGACAGAGACGACGCAGTTCACGATCGGGGCCGAGGTTAGCTGCAGCGACGGGGTCTGCGGCGAGGTGAGCCGGGTGGTCGTTGACCCGGTCGCCCGGGCGGTCACCCATCTCGTGGTCGAGCCGAAGCACCGGCAAGGGCTCGGCCGGCTTGTTCCCCTCGACCTTGTCGACGACACGACGGGCGAGATCCGGCTCCGCTGCACCATGGCGGAGTTCGAGAAGCTCGGCTCCGCCGAGGAGACGCAGTTCATACCGGGAAGCAGCGGCTACGCGGCCTACGGCCCGGCACAAGTGCTCTCGTGGCCCTACTACGGCCTCGGCCCGGGGGGCGGGGGCCTCGGCATCGGGCTGGGGGGCGTCGGCATGGGCGCCGGGTTGCAGGCCGTCTCGCAGACAGTCACCTACGACAAGCTCCCGCTGGGCGAGGTGGCCGTGCACCGCGGTGAGCAAGTCCATGCCACCGATGGCGACATCGGGCAAGTCCAGGGCCTCGTCATCGACCCGGGTGACCACCACGTGACCCACGTACTACTCGCAGAGGGGCATCTGTGGGGGCGCAAGGAGGTGGCCATCCCGATCAGCGCCGTGACCGGAGTCGAGGACGGTATCCAGCTCAACATCACCAAGGACGAGGTGAAGGACCTGCCGCCGGTCGACATCGATCACGCGACCGGGTAGAGCCGGCAGGACGCCTGGCAGGCCGGCACCGCTCGCGGCACCGGCGCCGCGACCGGGTAGAGCCGGCATGCCGGCGGCACAGGTCAGGGGTGCAAAGCGTGCGCGACGCGCACGACCATGAGGATCGCGTAAGTCAGTCCCAGCAGGTGCCGGAACCAGTTGACCCCGTGCACCAGTTCCTCATAGGCCCATATCGTCATCGCCAGGTAGGACAGCGACACGACGTAGGAGTGTGCGCCGCCGTCTATGTGGGTGCTTGCCGCACCAGCGAGGAACGCGACGATGAGCGGAAGGTTGGGAAACTGCACGATCGGAAAGCGCCGCGGGAACGAAAGCCCGGTCAACCGCTTGTATGCCAGCCAGCCGCTCAGCAGGCTTTCCCTGATCCTCAGCATGGGGCGCCAGGCTGGCGGTGCTGCCGGGCAGCCTGACTGCTGATCAGGCCGGACGGGTTGCTGATCAGGCCGGACGGGTTGCTGACCGGGCCGGACGGGTTGCTGAGCTGACTGGCGATCCGGGCCCGCTGGGGACGGCCGGAGTTGCCCGCAAGCCCGGGTCGTGCGCTGCGCCACCTGCGTCCTTCCCGTCGGTTGCAGAGCACGGTCCGGCCGGGTGCCTGCCCTTACTACCACGGACAGGGCTCATGAAATGTTCATCCCTGTGGCTGTCCTGCCTGGTCCCCGACCCAGAGGGAGACCAGGCCACGGAAGTGCGCGACGAACCGCTCCTGCTCGTGCACCGGATACGTCGAGGCGACCGTGTCGACGAGCAGCTGATCAAACGCCGGCCCGCGCACCCAGTCGAGCAGCCGCTGGCCGATGTCCGGTAGCCGTTCCTCGCAGAATTCGCGGTAGGCGTCGACCGCGAAGTAGGCATCAGCGAGCCGCCGGTAGGCCGCCAGCTTCTCGCCATAGTCGAGGTCATCGCGGTCACCGATATCAAAATAGGCCTGCGTATCAAGATCGATACGCTGCTGGCGGCCGGTAACCAGGCAGAAGACCACCCACTTCACGAGGGCCTGCATCGCCCACGGGAAGTAGTAGTGCAGCGATGTCACCGCGACGTCCGGGCAGGCGTTCGCGTAGTCGATCGGGTAGACCACGCCGTCCTTGACGAGTACCTCGCACGAATTGAATTCCCACCGGAAGAACGCGTTAATGATCTTCGAGATGGAGACGACCTCGGCGCCGGTCTCCGGCGCGAGGAACGAGTACTCCACCCGGTACCGCTCGTGCATCGGCGCATCGGGATCGAATCGCATCACCATCGTCTCGGCGCCGATGGACAGCGCCCTGGCGAATACGTCGTAGCCCTCGACGGACGCCTGCAGGTGCATCAGCATCCCGCCGGACTCGTCGTACGCGCGGTGCAGTTCGCCGGGGTTCCTGATGCGCGATACCCCGCGCCAGCCGCCGCCGTCGTACGGTTTCATGTACAGCGGGTACCCGATCCGCCCGGCGATGGCGTCGAGGTCAAACGGCTTGTTATAGCGCTGCGCCGTGTAGGCGTACTTGTCATTGCCGGGCGGGTTCTTATAAGGCACCAGCACCGTCTCCGGTACCTTCAGGCCCAGCCGCATCATCGCGCAGTACGCCGCGTGCTTCTCCATCGCCTGGAACGTGAACGGCGAATTCAGCAGGTACACGCTGTCCATCAGGGAGATCTTCTTGAGCCACTCGCGCGGGTGGTAGTACCAGTACGCGAGCCGGTCCACGACCAGGTCGGTCCGCGGCTTCGACCTGAGTGAGAACGGCTCGATGGTCAGCCGCTCGGTGGCGAAGACGTGCTTGCGCCCTGAGTCGTCAGGAACCGGGCTAAGGCTGGTCAGCAGGTGCTCGAACGCGCGCGGCCAGTCGTCCTCGGTACCGAGCAGCAGGCCCACCAGGTGCCGGACGTCGCCATCCACAGAGTCTCCCGGTCCTTGTCGCGCAGGGCAGGTACATACCGGACGGTATTCCGGCCGTACCCGTGGTGTCGAGGATGATCAGGTCAGCTCAGTCAGGTACTGCGGCAGCATCGCGCGCCACGTTGTCCACTCGTGATCCCATTCCGCCCCCCAGTTGTCCACCCGGTTGGGGATTCCCTTCGCGCCGAGGGCAGCTGCCATCTTCCACGTCTCGCCGACGTTCTCCCACCGGCCCTCGCCGGAAGCCAGGATCACGAACCGCTGGCGGAGCAGGTCCAGCTGCGCGCCGTCCAGGCCGGGCAGGAACTGCAGCGGCGCCGAGAAGTACAGATCCTGGCTCGAGGCCTCATCGTAGAAGCGCTCGACGCGGTAGCTCCCGCTCATGCCGATGGCCGCCGAGAAGACGTCGGGGTACCGGCACAGCATGGCCACCGCGTTGAACGCCCCGATCGAGGCACCGCCGGCGATCACCTCCATGTCCTGACCGCCGAGATCAGCGTGGATCGCCGGCACGACCTCGCGCCGGACGCAATCGTGGAACTGGTTGAGCAGCCAGAGCCGGTGCTCCGGCGAGCCCTCCTTGGTCATCATCGCCTGCCCGGCGACGCTGTCCACCGAGTACAGCTTGACCCGGCCCGCGGCGAGCAGCTGCCCGCAGGCGTCGACCAGGCCGTTGCGCTCGATCTCCTCGGCGTCGCCGCCGGCCGAAGGGAGGATCAGCACCGGCCGGCCGTAGGTTCCCCACCGCGCGACCGTGAGCTCCTGCTGGAGCCGGTCAGAGAACCACCGCTCGACAGTTTTCATCGCGTCACTCGTAGAAGAACTTCTGTGGACCAGGGAATATCCATGACAAGCCCTCCCGTAGCCGGTCGCGCCAGTTCTCCCAGCTGTGCCCGTCGCGGGCCTCGACATAGCGCACGTCCATGCCGGCGGCCTCGAATGTAGGAACCATAGACCGGTTGCGGATGATCAGCGGCTCGTACACCCCGCAGCTGACGAACACCCGGTCGGCGACCCAGCGCGGCGCAGCGCGGTACCGGTTGACGAACTTCACCACCGGCTCGAAGGCCGGCCCGCCGCCGTGGTCGTGGCCGATGTCGGTGAAGACGAAGGAGCCGGACTGCAGCAGCAGCGAGCCGTAGACCTGCGGGTAACGGAAAGCGGTCGACAGCGCGGCCACCGCACCGAAGCTGGCGCCCATCAGGCACCGGCCGGACGGCGTTCCGGTCAGCGGGAACTCGGCTTCCAGCCGTGGCAGCAGCTCGGCGGTCAGGTAGCGGGCGTGCGCCGCGGAGTTGGCATACTCGGCCAGCCGGTCGCCAGGGGACACGAACGCCACGATGGTCTCGGCCACGTCCAGCCGGTGAATGAGATTGTCGAGCACCGTTTTGGCCGACGCGTACTTCAGGTAGTCGCTACCGTCATGCACGACAAGCAGCGGATAACGGGCGGTACGCAGCAATCGGGCCGGCAGGTAAAGCGTGACCGCGCAATCCCGGCGCAGCGCGCGGCTCGGCACCCGGATGTCGATCAGTGACCCGGGACGTGAGTCCGGATCGGGCCTGGTCCACTCCGGTACCTCGTACCCGCGGGCATAGCAGACCGAGGAACTGCCCAGCGGGCTATGCGCCAGCCTGGGGTTCAGCGGGTCGTTGATCCGCTCCCGCTGCCCGCCGCGCGCCACTTCCAGCTGATACTCGAACCGGGAGCCTTCGGGCAGCTCCAGCACGACGTACCACAGGTCGGTACCGTAAAGCTGACGCAGCGGGATGTGCTCGGGCAACCCGACGGCCCGGTGCACGAGGCGGACCTCATCCGCCCCGCCACGGTAGAGGAAGGTACAGCGGGCGCCCTCGATGATGGGCACGTCGTGCCGCGCAAGGAAACGGTCAATGACAGCAGGCTCAGGCGGCCTGCGTTCCCGGAGCCTGTTGATGGCGAGCTTGCGGCTGACCGCCGGGCCGGTCACGGTGGTCAGGCTGCCTCCAGGGAGGTGACGCGGCCGTCCTCGGCGAGCACCCGGGTGTCCGGCGGGCAGCTGCCGTCGCCGTCGGTGTCCACCCGGGTGCCGTTCTCCAGCAGGATACAGCGCGCGGGCGCGAACCTCCGGGCGAAGATCGCCATCCGCGGCGCGTCGTCGAGCAGCATCCGCGCGCGGGCGTGCGGCAGCAGCACGAGGTTGCGCAGCACGCTCAGGCCGCTGCCGTAAACCTCAGGATGACCCGGGCCCTGCGGCGCCCGGTCGTGGAAGAGCACGATCCGGTCGGTCAGCGCCATCGCGCCGGCCGACCAGGCGATCACCGGCGAGCGCAGCGCCGCCGCGACGTTGAACAGGTGCAGCACGTCGGCCAGGACGCCCACGTGGCCGCCGGCCACCACGAGCGCGGCGGTCTCGCCGAGCACCTGGCTGACCTCGGCGCGGTGCCCGGCGATCACCGGCCGGTCATGCGGCGGCCACGCCTGGTAGAACTCGCCGCGGATGTCGCTGACGCGCCGCAGGTGCGCCGCGTCGAGTTCGCGCACGGCGCCGATGGCCTCGGCCAGGGCCGCGGCCCGCAGCCAGTCCTCGCCGCTGCGGCGCTGGACGGCATAGACCGCGCGCAGCGCGTAGTCGAGCCGGAGCAGGTAGATCTCCTGGACCTCCTCGATGACTCCCCGCAGCCGCCGCTCGGCGGCCGCGAAATCCCGGTCACGCTCCTGCACGTCGAGCCATCTCCGGTACAGCCGGAGATTGACGCTGCGGAAGCCGAGCAGCCTGCCAAGCTCGTCGTCGCCGGCCTCGCCGTCGCGCCACCCGGCGGTGATCGTGGCGACCGGCCCGCCGGGGCGCAGCGATCGCATCACCGCGTCCACCGTCGGCCTGCGCTGCGGCCCCAGCAGGGTGACCCTCACGAGGCGTGGACGTGCAGCGTCCGCCCGACGGCGTCCAGCATCGCGTGCAGCGAGTCGTAGTCCGGGTGACGCATCCGGACGTACGCGTTGGCCATGTACCCGGCCTCCACCGGCTGGGTCGCGGTGCCCGGCGGCGGCAGGTGCGCGTCGATGACCCACTCGCCGTACTGCCGCTGCATCTCCTCGACTCCGGTGTAGCCCGTGATCCGGCCGTCATTGCCGGGACGCAGCGCGACCATCCCGCTGGCGTACCGCCGCGACGGCACTGAGCCGGTGTCGCCGCCCGCGATCGCCTCCGCCCACGCGCGGTAGACGTCCATCTCGTTGCCGGCCGAGTACAGGTCCCAGGCTCCCACGCCCGGCGGGCGGCAGCCGATCTCGGAGAACTTCAGCCCCTTCGGGCCGAAGAACCACTCCATGTGCGTCGCCGACGTCCCGATC
The DNA here is from genome assembly GCA_003168215.1 of Actinomycetota bacterium. Classification (GTDB taxonomy): domain Bacteria; phylum Actinomycetota; class Actinomycetes; order Streptosporangiales; family Streptosporangiaceae; genus Palsa-506. Next base: position 27,459 of record PMSW01000071.1, on the reverse strand, counting down.
CCGAGGGCGGCGATCACCCGCCGGCCCATCTCGCGCAGCTCGGTGTATTCCGGCGCCGAGTCGATCCGGTTGGTGGAGATGAACTGCGGCGAGATCCACCGGGTCCGCATGGCGTCAAGCACGTTCGGGAAGTAGTGCGACACGAAGTCCACCGCCACGCCGCCGTTGATCGTGATGGTGTCATAGAAGCCCTCGTGGCCCTCGATGAACTCCTCCACGGCGATCGACTCGGCGCCATGCTCGCCGAAGATCCCCAGCGCGTGCTCCAGGCCGGCCGCATCGTCGGCCCGCATCGTGTCCGCCGCGCCCGCGCCGCTGCGCGGCTTGAGTATCAGCGGGTAGCCGACCCGCTCGGCGAAGGCACGTGCCTCGGCCGCGCTGCCGGCGGCGGCCGATGCGGCGGTCGCTACCCCGGCCTCGCGCAGCGCGTCCTTCATCGACGGCTTGTCCCGGCACAGCCAGGCCGTCCGGACCGACGTCCCAGGGATGGTGCATGCCTCCCTGACCTGAGCGGTGGCCATGATGTGCGCCTCGATCGTCGCCTCGATCCGGTCGACCCACAGCTTGTCCTGCGCCCACCGGACCACGCGGGTCATCGCCTCGACGTCGGTGACCGACGAGACCTGCTCGTAGTGGTGCAGCCAGCCCTTCAGCTGGTCGTCCAGCGCGTCAGCGGGGGATTCCCCGACGCCGATCACCGTCGCTCCCGCCTCGGCCAGCGCGCGGGCGAAGTGACGCTGATTGGAAGGGAAGAACGGCTCGACGAAGACCACATTCATGCCTTGCATGCTAGCCGGGCACGGCACGGGCCTCTTCGCAGCAGAACCCGGCGCCGCGCACGCAGGCAACCGGCGCCGCGCCGGCATTGACACCGCGGCATGACCCGGGACCGTCCCGCGCGCAAGCGCCGGCGGTGATCGGTGCGCACTAACGTTCGCTGGCCCGCACCGGTACCTTTCAGGGATGGTCGTCGCTGCTTTTGTCGCGCCCTATCTGCTCGATGCGACGACGCGGTTCGTCGAAGCCGCGGCGAGCCTGCCGGACGTCGAGCTGGCGGTGATCACCTGCGAGCCCGGGGACCGCATACCGGCGGAGCTGCGCCGCAGCCTGGCCGGGCACTGGCGGATCGACGATCCGCTCGACGCCGGCCAGATCGCCGGTGCCGTCGAGGGCCTCGGCACGCAGATCGGCCCGGTGCAACGGCTGCTGGCGGTGCTCGAGCAGCTGCAGGTACCGCTCGGCCAGGTGCGTGAGCACCTGGGCATCCCGGGCATCGATGTGGCGACGGCGCACAACTTCCGTGACAAGGCGCAGATGAAGTCGGTGCTGCGGGCAGCGGGGGTGCCGTGCGCGCGGCACCGGCTGGCCGACTCGGCCGCCGCGGCGGCCGGCTTCGCGGCCGAGGTCGGCTTCCCGCTGGTGGTCAAGCCGCCGGCCGGGGCCGGGGCCAAAAGCACGTTCCGCCTCGACGATGCCGATGACCTGCGGGTATGGCTCGACGCCGCGCCACCCGCACCGGACCGGCTTGCCCTGCTTGAGGAGTTCCTCACCGGCGAGGAGGGCTCGTACGACAGCGTGATGGTGGGCGGGCAGGTTGTCTGGGACTCGGTCTCGGGCTACCTGCCCACGCCGCTGGAGGTGCTGCGCAACCCGTGGATCCAGTGGATCGTGCTGATGCCGCGTGACATCGGCGGGCCAGAGTACGCCGGCATCCGGGCGATCGCGCCGACGGCCCTGCGCGCGCTGGGGCTGCACACCGGGCTCACCCACCTGGAGTGGTTCCGGCGCCCGGACGGCACCGTGGCCGTGTCCGAGGTCGCGGTGCGGCCGCCGGGCGGCCAGATCACCTCGATGCTCTGCTACGCCCACGACTTCGACCTGTACAGTGCGTGGGCGCAGCTCATGGTGCACGGCACCTTCGCACCGCCGCGGCGCAACTGGTCCGTCGGGACGGTGTTCCTGCGCGGACAGGGAACCGGGCACGTCGCCGGGGTGCACGGCCTTGACGGGATGGCGCCCGAGGTGCTTTCCATGGTTGTCGAGTCGCGGCTGCCGGAGCGTGGCCAGCTGTCCTCGAGCAGCTACGAGGGCGACGGGTACATCATCGTCCGGCACCGCGACACCGCGGTCGTCGCCGATGCGCTGCGGCGGCTGGTCTCCGGCGTCCGCGTCGAGCTCGGCTGACCGCGATGAATGTCCTCATGATCTCCCCCGGCTACCCGGCCGAGATGGCGTTCTTCACCCGTGGCCTGGCGGCCGCCGGGGCGTCCGTCATCGGCGTGGGCGACCAGTCGGTCGAGGCCCTTCCCGCCATCGCGCGGGATGCGCTCGCGCACTACATCGGCGTCGGCTCGCTGGCCGCCGAGGACGGCGTCGCGGCCACCGTTCGCGAGCTGGCCCGGCGGGTGCGCATCGACCGGGTGGAGTGCCTGTGGGAGCCGTACATGATCCTCGCCGCGCGGCTGCGGGAGGAGCTTGACCTGCCCGGGCTGACCGTGGCGCAGACGATGCCCTTCCGCGACAAGGAGCAGATGAAGCAGCTCCTCGATGCGGCGGGCCTGCGCACTCCGCGGCACGAGGCCACCGGGACCGTCGCGGGCGTCTGGGCTGCGGCCGAGCGCACCGGCTTCCCGCTCATTGTCAAGCCGATCGACGGGGCAGGCTCGGCCGACACCTACCGGGTCGACTCGGTCGCCGAGCTTGATGCCATCCTGCCGATGCTCCGGCATGTGCCGCAGGTCAGCGTCGAGGAGTTCGTCGACGGCGAGGAGTTCACCTACGACACCATCTGTGCCGGCGGGCAGGTGCTGTTCGAGAATATCTGCTGGTACCGCCCGCGCCCGCTGATCACCAAGATGCATGAGTGGGTCAGCCCCACCACGATGGCGCTGCGTGACCTGGACGTGCCGGATCTCCGCGGCGGGCGGGCGCTCGGCGCCGCCGTCCTGACGGCGCTCGGATTCCGCGACGGGTTCACCCACATGGAGTGGTACCGCAAGGCCGACGGCGAGGTGGTGTTCGGCGAGATCGGCGCCCGGCCACCCGGCGCGCGCACGGTCGACGTCATGAACTACGCCACCGACGCCGACCTGTTCTCGGCCTGGGCCGAAGCTGTCACCCTCGGGCGGATCTCGCAGCCCATCGAGCGGCGCTACAACGCCGCGAGCATCTTCAAGCGTGCCAAGGGGGCAGGCCGCATCACCCGCTACGAGGGCCTGGACCGCCTGCTTGCCGAGTACGGCGAGCACGTGGCCGCGCTTGACCTGCTCCCGGTCGGCGCGCCGCGNNCGCGACTGGCGGGCCACGACCATCTCCGACGGCCTGGTGATCGTCCGCCACCGGGAGCTGTCCAAGGCACTGGAGATGGCGGAACGGTTCGCCGCCGAGCTCCACCTGTTCGCCGAGTGAGGCCGAGCGGAGGCAGCTAGACCCGGATCCCCGGCCGGAGCGTACGACCTTTCGTCACGCCGGGCTGGCCTCAGGGCGCCGCTGCAGCACTACCACGGAGCGCCCCGCGACCGGCAACGTCGCGGAACTCTCGAAGGCCTCGCCCTCGCGGCCGGGACCCGACGTATCGAACACCGCTTCCCACCATTCCCCCCACTGCTTGGGCAGCGTCCACTCGATCGGCTCATGGTGGGCGTTGAACAGCAGCAGGAAGGAGTCGTCGGTCACCCGCTGGCCCCGGCGGTCATGGTCGGTGATCGCCTCGCCGTTCAGGAAGAGGCCGACCGAGCCGGCGAACCCGGCATCCCAGTCCTCGTCGCCCATCTCGGCGCCATCGGGCTTGCACCAGCCAAGGTCCACCGAGCCCCGGATGGGAAGGCCCTGGAACCAGCGCCGCCGGCGCAGCACCGGATGCTCGCGCCGCAGCGTGATCAGGCGGCGGGTGAACTCGAGCAGGTCCTCGTCGACGTGCGCCCAGTCCTGCCAGGAGACGTCGTTGTCCTGGCAGTAGCCATTGTTGTTCCCGCCCTGGGTGCGCCCGGACTCATCCCCGGACAGGAGCATCGTCACCCCCTGGGAGAGCAGCAGGGTGGCCAGGAAGTTGCGCTGCTGCCTGCGGCGCAACTCCAGGACTTCCTCGTCGTCCGTGTCGCCTTCGGCACCGCAGTTCCAGGACCGGTTGTGGCTCTCGCCGTCGGCTCCGCCCTCGCCGTTGGCCTCGTTGTGCTTCTCGTTATAGGAGACGAGGTCACGCAGGGTGAATCCGTCGTGCGCGGTGACGAAGTTGACGCTGGCACCCGGATGCCGGGCGTCGGCCTCGTAGAGGTCGGAACTGCCGGTGAGGCGGGAGGCGAACTCGCCGAGGGTGGCTGGCTCGCCCCGCCAGAAGTCGCGGACGGTGTCGCGGTAGCGGCCGTTCCACTCCGACCACAGGGCCGGGAAGTTGCCCACCTGGTAGCCGCCCTCGCCGATGTCCCATGGCTCGGCGATCAGCTTGACCTGGGAGACGACGGGATCCTGCTGGATCAGGTCGAAGAACGCCGACAGGCGGTCGACGTCGTGGAACTGCCGGGCCAGGCTGGCCGCCAGGTCGAAGCGGAACCCGTCGACATGCATCTCGGTCACCCAGTAGCGCAGCGAGTCCATGATCAGCTGCAGGGTGTGCGGGTGGCCCACGTTGAGGCTGTTGCCGGTCCCGGTGGTGTCGTAGTAGAAACGCTTGTCGTCCGCGACCAGCCGGTAGTAGGCGGCGTTGTCGATGCCCTTCATCGACAGCAGCGGGCCCAGGTGGTTGCCCTCGGCCGTGTGGTTGTAGACGACGTCGAGTATCACCTCGATCCCGGCCGCGTGCATCGCCCGGACCATCGCCTTGAACTCGGCGACCTGCTCGCCCCGCTGGCCGCCGGCGGCGTAGTCGTTGTGCGGGGCGAGGAAGCCGATCGAGTTGTAGCCCCAGTAGTTCCGCAGCCCCCGCTCGACGAGACGCGAGTCGTGCACGAACTGATGAACGGGCAGCAGTTCCACGGCGGTGACGCCGAGCCTGCTGAGGTACTCGATGGCGGCCGGATGGGCCAGCCCCGCGTAGGTGCCCCGCTGCGCCTCGGGGATGTCAGGATGCCGCGCGGTGAAGCCCTTGACGTGCAGCTCGTAGATGACCGACTCGTTGAGCTGGATGTCCGGCGGCCGGTCGTTGCCCCAGTCGAAGTACGGGTTATGCACCACGGCCTTGGGCACGCAGTCGGCGCTGTCGTCGTCATTGCGGGAGTTCTCGTCGCCGAAGTTGTAGGGGAAGCACGCCTGGCCCCAGCTGACCTCGCCCTCGATGGCCTTGGCGTAGGGATCGATGAGCAGCTTGGCGGGGTTGCAGCGCTGCCCGGCCTCCGGCGCCCACGGCCCGTGCACCCGGTAGCCGTAACGCTGCCCGGGTGCCACCGAGGGCAGGTAGCCGTGCCAGCACGAGGCGTCGATCTCGTCGAGGACCAGGCGCTGCTCGGTACCGTCGTCGTCGAAAAGGCAGAGCTCGACTCGCTCGGCAACCTCGGAGAACAACGAGAAGTTTGTCCCGCCGCCGTCGTAGGCGGCTCCCAGCGGGTAGGGACGACCCGGCCAGATCTCCATGGCGTCGGTCATCAGCTACTGCGTCCTTTCCTCGGTTGCGCTTGCGCTTGTCCGCGGCGCTGCCGGCACCATCCGGCGGCCTGCCGCAGTAGTCATGGTGCACCGCATCGGTCCGGCCGGCACCGGCATCCGTCAGGCCGGCATCGCATCTGTCACGGTCGCACCGCATCTGTCACGGTGGCTCCGTTCCTGTCACGGTGGCTGCGCATTTGTCATGGCTGGCACCGTATCCGTCTGAATGACGACGACGGTGTCGGGCGGCAGCACGACTCCGTGCGCCGCCCGCCGCACCCGGGCATCGGAGGCGGCCAGCAGCTCCGCCGACGCGGCGGCCGGGAAGGTCCAGGTTCCCCTGCCGAGGTTACTGGCCACGGCGACCGGTCCGCGGCGGATTACCAGCCAGCCGGCTTTCTCGTCGAATTCGGTCTCGACGTGGTGCAGCCGTGGGTCGGTCAGCGCCGGGAGCTGCCGGCGCAGGGCGAGGAGCCGGCGATACCAGGCCAGCAGGCTCGCGTGCCGGCCGCGGCCGGCCTCGTCCCAGTCGAGCCTGGAGCGCTCGAAAGTCGCCGGATCCTGCGGATCGGGTACGTCGCCGGGATCCCAGCCGAACGCGGCGAACTCGGCGCGGCGCCCCTGGCTGACGGCCCGGCCGAGCCCGGCATCGTCGTGGTCGGTGAAGTACTGGAACGGAGTGCTGGCCCCCCACTCCTCGCCCTGGAAGAGCAGGGGCACGAACGGCGAGGTGAGCAGCAGCGCAGCGGCGACCCGGAGCCGCCCGTCGCTGATCAGCGCCGCGGTGCGCTCCCCGGCCGCCCGGTTGCCGATCTGGTCGTGGTTCTGGGTGCAGACCACGAACTGGCTGCCGGCCAGCCCCGTAACCGGCCGGCCATGCACCCGCTGGCGATACGGCGAGTAGGCGCCGTCGTAGACCCACGCCTGGCGCAGTGCCTTGGCCAGCAGGCGAAGCGGCCCGAAATCTGCGTAATATCCGCTGTTCTCGCCGGTCAGGACGGCATGCAGCGCGTGATGCCATTCATCGGCCCAGGATGCGCCGAGGCCGTAGCCGCCGGCGTCCCGGCTGCGGACGAGGCGGGGGTCGCTGCGGTCGCTCTCGGCGATGAGGAAGAGCGGGCGGCGCGCGTGCGCGGCGAGCGTGTCCACCTCGACGGCGAGCGCCTCCAGGATGTGGGTCGCCGAATCGTCGGTGATGGCGTGCACGGCGTCCAGCCGCAGCCCGTCGCAGTGGTAGTCGCGCAGCCACATCAGCGCGTTGTCGATGACGAAGCGCCGGACCTCGTCGCTGCCCGGACCGTCAAAGTTGACGGCGTCGCCCCAGTTGGTCTGGTGGTGCGCCGAGAAATACGGGCCGAACTCCGGCAGGTAGTTCCCGTCCGGCCCGAGATGGTTGTAGACCACGTCCATGATCACGCCGAGTCCCCGGGCGTGCGCGGCGTCGACCAGCCGCTTGAGTCCCTCCGGCCCGCCGTAGGCGTGCTGCGGGGCGAACAGGTCGACGCCGTCGTAACCCCAGCCCCAGCGGCCGGGGAACCCGGCCACCGGCAGCAGCTCGATGGCGTCGACGCCGAGGCCGGCCAGGTGCCCAAGGTGCTCGATCGCGCCGTCGAACGTGCCCGCTGCCGAGAAGGTGCCGATATGGCACTCGTACAGCACAGATCCGGCCAGCGGCAGCCCTCGCCAACCGCTGTCGCTCCAGCCGAAGGCGGCGTGGTCGACCAGCCTGGACGGGCCGTGCACCCCCTCGGGCTGGCAGGCCGAGCGCGGGTCGGGCCGCGCCGGGCCGCCGTCCAGGCTGAACGCGTAGTCGCTACCGGGCGCCGCGTCCCCGGCGGGCCGCGTCCACCAGCCGCGCCCGGCCGCCTCCATCGGCAGCCGCCTGCCGCCGAGCACGACCTCGACCCGCTGCGCGCGCGGTGCCCAGACATCGAAATCGTGCATCACGCCTCCCTGGCCAGCACGGCGACAGGGAAACGCCGCCACAGGGCTGCCACGCTAACGGCACCGCCGTCGAGCCTGCCGCCGGTCAGCACGTCCGTCCAGGCGCCGCCGGGAAGCGCCACCGTGGTGCCGGCCCAGCCGTCTTCGAGGCCGGCGACCAGCCGGGGCACCACGACCGCAAGGCCGCCGGTCCGGGTGAAGGCCAGCACGCGGGAGGCCCTGGCCCCGGTCACGCGCAGCGGCTCGTAGCCCGAGTCCGGCCCGTAGCCGCCGGGGTGGTCCCGCCGGTGCCGCAGCAGGCGGTGGATCAGCCAGAGCTTCGGGCCGCCCTCGTCGCCGCGGGCCAGCGCCGCCTCCGGCCCGGCGCCGGCCAGGGCATCCAGGAGACGGCGGCGCGCCTGGTAGTCGACGGGCCGGCGGTTGTCCGGGTCGACCAGCGACAGGTCCCACACCTCGGTGCCCTGGTAGAGGTCGGGAACGCCCGGGCAGGTCAGCAGCAGCGTCGTCTGGGCCAGCGAGCTGATCCGCCCCCGCTCGACGATCCGGTGCCCGGCCAGGAATGCCTCCAGCCCGGCGACGAAGCCCTGATCGGCCAGGACGCCGTTGATGAACCCGTCGAGCGCCTTCTCGTAACCGGTGTCCGGGTCGGTCCAGGAGGTATGGACCTTGGCTTCCCTGGCTGCCTTCTCCATGAAGGCACCGGCCCGCGCCGCTTCGATCGGCCACGCGCCCACCAGCGTCTGGTAGAGCAGGTACTCGGCGTTACGGTCCGGCCAGCCGTCTCGCTTGTGCCGCTCGTTGCCGCGGGACCAGGCCGTGATCGCTCGTTCCCATGCCTCGGGCAGCTCGGAAAGCAGGCTGATCCGGGCCCGCACGTCGCCGCTCCGCTTCGTGTCATGGGTCGAGAGGGTGAGCATGGCTTCCGGCCAGCGCCGCGCCGCGCGCGCCATCGCCCGGTGGAAGTCCCCGGCCGGCGCGCCGAACCGGCCAGGATCACCGCCCACCTCGTTGAGGGAGACGAGCGGGTGGTAGCGGTAGAAGGCGGTGTCCTCCACCCCCTTGGCCATGACCGGCGAGCTGACCTGGGCGAAGCGCACCGCGAAGTCGGCCTCGGCCTCGCCGGGATGGCCGAGCACTAGCAGCTCGCCGATGAAGGTCATCAGCTCCGGGTCGATGTCCGGCCGGCGCTCCCGGACCTGGGCCACGGTGGCGGTCACGTGCGCCTGGTCCGCGGCCGTGACCGGATGGCCAGGGCGGACATAGCCGCGGTACACCGGAAAGGCCGCGATCACCTCGCGCAGCACGTCACGCAGTTCCCGGCGGGTGTGGTCTCGCTGGCGGCGGTGACCTTCGCAGACGTCGGCCAGCAGGCCGGTGAGGCGCTCCACCTCGGCGGCCAGGTCCTCGCGCATGATCTGCAGCTTGGCGGTGTGCACGATCTCCGGGTAAGGCTCGTCAGCTCCGGTGAACTGGGCGTAGGCGGCCCGCACAGCGGTCTCGCTGCCGGAGTCCACGAAGAGCTGGCTGACGTGGTTCAGGAACTCATAGCCGGACGTCCCGGCAACCGGCCACGACCCGGGCAGTTCCTCGCCGGAGGCCAGGATCTTCTCCACCACGATGTACCCGTCGCCGGTGGCCTCGCTCAGCCGGTCCAGGTAGCTCTCCGGGTCGGCGAGCCCGTCCACGTGATCGACCCGCAGCCCGTCGACCGACCCCTCGGCGACGAGGCCCAGGATGACGCGATGGGTGGCCTCGAAGACGGCTTCGTCTTCGACCCGCAGCCCGGCCAGCGTCTGGATATCGAAGAACCGCCGGTAGGACAGCTCCTCGGCTGCCGTCCGCCAGTAGGCCAGCCGGTAGTTCTGCTGGCCGAGGAGCCGGTCCAGGGCGTCCGCGTCATCGTTCAGCGCATCGATCTCGGCGTCGACCGCGGCCGCCACGTCCGGCCGGCCCGCGCACAGCTCAGCCAGCCGGGCGCGCAGCACCTCCTTGTCGTGGTGCCGCTCGGCGACGGCGGCCAGGTCGGTCCGGTGGGCGTGCGGGAGGCGGCCGAGGGCGGCCGCCACGGCGTCCAGCTCGTCGGAGGAGGCCCGCTCCGCCGCCCGGGTCAGCAGATCGTCCAGGGAACGGGGCGACAGCGGCGCCTCGTGCTCGTGGTAGCGGACGGTGAACGAGCCGCCCTGCCGCTCCACGGCCAGTTCCCCGGCCTCCAGCACCCGGCCGTAGTGATCACCGAGAACCGGCATCAGCACGGTGGCGGCCAGCTTGTGCTGCGGCGGGTCCCAGTCGATGTCGAAGTGCGACGCATACCGGCTCGACGGCCCGTTCTCCAGGACGTCCCACCACCAGGTGTTGGCGCGCCCGGCGAGCGCCATGTGATTGGGCACGATGTCGAGCACCTGGCCAAGGCCGGCCTCGGCCAGCCGCCCGGTGAGCCGGTCATAGGCAGCCGCGCCGCCGAGTTCGGCATTCAGGTGGCCGTGGTCGACTACGTCGTAGCCGTGCGTGCTGCCCTCGGCGGCCTGCAGGTAGGGCGAGCAGTACAGGTGGCTGACGCCGAGGCCGGCGAGGTAGCCGGCCACCGCGGCAGCGTCGTCGAAGGTGAAGCCGGCGTGCAGCTGGACCCGGTAGGTGGCCGCCCGCGGGCGGGGGTGCTGCCTTGGCGTAGCCGGCATCGTGTCATGCTCCAGGAGGGAAGGGCCGGCCGGCCCTTCTCGGGCCGGCCCGCCTGCGCTGTACCCGTTTTGATCAGGCAAACACAAGATCGCATATAACGCAGCCCGCTCGCGCTGTCACCTGGCACCGAGGATTGTCCTGGCATGGCGCGGGCAGTTTCGCGAGGCATGGCGCGGGCCAGGTCCGCGGCATGCCGTGGCAGGGCCGCCTGGTGCGGCGTCGGCGGTGCGGGTAAGGATGGCCGCATGCCCGATGAAGCAATCCCCGGCGGCGACCCCCCCGGCGACCCACCCGGCGAGCCAGCCGCGGAGTTCTCCCGCGACCAGCGTTACATCACCACCCGGATCACCGCCGACGGGCGGGACGGCTTCCCGGTGCAGGCCGGCCGGTACCGCCTGGTGGTCAGCCGGGCCTGCCCGTGGGCCAACCGCTCCGTCATCGTCCGCCGCCTGCTCGGGCTCGAAGACGCCCTGTCGATGGGCATCACCGGTCCCGTCCACGACGAGCGGAGCTGGACGTTCGATCTCGACCCGGGCGGGCGCGATCCCGTCCTGCACATCGAGCGGCTCCAGCAGGCTTACTTCGCCCGGTTCCCCGGCTACGACCGCGGCATCACCGTGCCCGCGATCGTCGACATTCCGACCGGGAAGGTCGTGACCAACGACTTTCCGCAGATCACCCTCGACCTGTCCACCCAGTGGCGGGCCTACCACCGGCCCGGTGCGCCGGACCTGTACCCGGAAGACCGCCGCGGCGAGATCGACAAGGTCGCCAGGCTCGTGTACACCGACGTCAACAACGGCGTGTACCGCTGCGGGTTCGCCGGCTCGCAGGATGCCTACGAGAAGGCCTACCGCCGCCTGTTCAGCCGGCTCGACTGGCTGTCGGCGCGGCTGGCCGGCCAGCGCTACCTGGTCGGCGACACCATCACCGAAGCGGACGTGAGGCTCTTCACCACCCTCGCCCGCTTCGACGCCGTCTACCACGGGCACTTCAAGTGCAACCGGCGCAAGCTCGCCGAGATGCCGGTGCTGTGGGCCTACGCCCGCGACCTGTTCCAGACGCCCGGGTTCGGGGACACGATCGACTTCGACCACATCAAGCGCCACTACTACCTGGTGCACCGGGACATCAACCCGAGCGGGATCGTGCCCCTGGGCCCGGACCTGGCCGGATGGGTCAGCCCGCACGGCCGCGAAGCGCTTGGCGGCCGCCCCTTCGGCGACGGCACACCGCCCGGCCCGCCGTCACCGGGCGAGGCTGTCCCCACCGGCCACGGGCCGGAAGGCATGCCGCGATGAGCCGTCTGGCCGCCGCAGCCGTCGTAGCCGTCGTAGCGCCGCCGCCGTGAATCAGTCGACACGGCGGACGGTGCTGACGGCGGGCGCGGCGAACCTGGTGATCGCGGTCTGCAAGCTGGCCGCCGGCCTCGTCACCGGGTCAAGCGCGATGCTCGCGGAATCGGCACACTCGGTCGCCGACACCGTGAATCAGGGCTTCCTGCTGGCCTCGCTGAAGAGCGGTGCCCGGCCTGCCGATGCGGAGCATCCCTTCGGGTACGGGCAGGAACGCTATTTCTGGTCGCTGCTCGCCGCTGTCGGCATCTTCGTCGCTGGTGCCGGCTTCTCGATCTTCGATGGCGTGCTCGCGATCAGCCGCGGAACGCGCAGTGGCGACATCCTCATCGCTTACATCGTGCTCGGAGTCTCGTTCATCGCGGAGGGAGCGTCGCTGACCCGGGCCACCTCCCAGCTGCGCGGGGAGGCGCGCGAGCGGCGGCGCGGCCTGCTCGATCATGTAAGGCGGAGCCCGGACACGACAGTGAAGGCAGCGCTGTTCGAGGACACCGCCGCGCTCGCCGGGCTGGTACTGGCCGCCGCCGGCCTGACACTGGAGCGCATTACCGGCTCGCCCGCCTGGGACGGCGGCGCGTCGATAGCGATCGGGCTGCTGCTCGTCGTGGTCGCCTACCGGCTCGGCCGGGACAGCAGGGACGGGCTGATCGGGCACGCCATCGACCCGGATGAGCAGCGGCTGATCGCCGCGGAGATCCGCTCGACGCCAGGGATTGACGACGTCGTCGAGCTCCGCACGATGCACCTGGGCCCCGAGAACGTGATTGTCGCGGCCCGGGTCGCCTTCAGCAATGACATCAGCGCCGACCGCGCCGAGGACATCGCCGGCGACATCGACCGGCGGCTGCGCGAGCGGATGTCCGTCCTGCCGCACGTCTTCCTCGACCCGACGCAGACATAGCTGGTCAGGCCGACTGGGGTGAATCCGGCCACCGATCACCTTCCGCAGGCGTAGAGCCAGTCAGGCCCATGTGGTGAATCCGGCCACCGGCCACCTTCCGCAGGCGTAGAGCCCCTCAGGCCCACGTGGTGAATCCGGCCACCGGCCACCTTCCATGGTGGTCCATAGCCGGATTCACCCCGCTTCCAATAGCCGGACTCGCCGGCGGGCCTCGCTTAGCTTTCGCTCACCAGGTACGCGACGTCGACCTCCCACTTCGCGGGATCCGGCTCCGCTGCCGGGTCGACTGGGTAATGCTCGACGCGACTGCGCCAGGCCTGGCCGCGGTCGGTGTCCCAGCTGTCGAACGTGATGCCGCGGTCCCGGTCAGCCAGCCGGGCTGCGGCCGCACGCGGCCCGCGNNAAGCGTGGCCCGCGGAAATAGGGCGGCGTGGGGCACAGAAACTCATCGCTGGAGGCTGGCTGTCGGACGGTCTCAGTACATTGGTAACAGTGACTACCTATCGCGATGCGGCCGAGACCCGCTCCCCGCCGGATGAGCTTGAGCTTGAGGCACACCGCCGGGAGCTGACCGGCTACTGCTACCGGATGCTCGGCTCGGGCTTCGAGGCCGAGGATGCCGTGCAGGAGACGATGGTGCGGGCCTGGCGGGGCATCGGCGGATTCGAGGGCCGGTCGGCGCTGCGGTCGTGGCTCTACCGCATCGCCACTAACGTCTGCATCGACATGCTCGGCGGCCCGCAGCGCCGGGCCAGGCCGATGGATCTCGGACCCGTGTCCACGGCAGCCTCAGTGATACCGGATGCACTGCCGGAGACCTGCTGGATCCTGCCGGTTCCCGACGCCAGGGTCAGTCCCGCCGACGGCGATCCGGCTGAGCTGGCGGCATACCGTGAGTCGATCCGGTTCGCCTTTGTGGTGGCCCTGCAGCACCTGCCGCCGCGCCAGCGAGCGATCCTGATCCTGCGTGAGGTGCTGCGCTGGCAGGCCAGCGAGGTGGCCGGGTTGCTGGATACGACGGTGGCCTCGGTCAACAGCGCCCTGCAGCGCGCCCGGGGGACTCTCGGTGCCGCCGGCATCAGCATCGACGCCGGCCGGCCGGCCGGCCGCGCCGCCGGGCTGGATGCCGGACAGCAGGATCTGCTGGCCCGTTACGTGGATGCGTTCGAGCGCTACGACGTCACCGCGTTCGTGTCGCTGCTGCGCGAGGATGCCACGTTCTCGATGCCGCCGCACCCGATGTGGCTGCGCGGGCCGGCTGAGGTCAGCCAGTGGCTGCTAGGCCAGGGCCTGGGCTGCCGCGGATCCCGGCTGGTGGCAACGGCGGCTAACGGCTGCGCGGCGTTCGGCAGCTACCGTCCGGCCGAACGCGGCGGCCACGAGCCGTTCGCCCTGCAGGTAATCGAGACGTCCGGCGGGCAGGTCTCGGCGATCCACAATTTTCTCTTCACGGAGCTGTTCGCCGCCTTCGGGCTGCCGGCCCGGCTGGAGCAGTAATTGCCTGTTCAGGCCAATCGCTTGGGAGCGTGAGATGCGATCGGCTGAGGAAGGGGCGTCCCCTGGCGGCGGGGGAACTGGCCGCTTGGACCCGGCATGGCTACATTCGTGTCCATGTTCGAATCGGCGGGCGCGCTCGAAAAACTGAACGAGGAGCAGCGCCGCGCGGCGACGCATACCGGCGGACCGCTGCTCATGCTGGCCGGTGCCGGGACCGGCAAGACGGGGACACTGGTGGCGCGCGCGGCCTGGCTGCGCACTCAGGGCGTGCAGGCCAGCCGGATTCTGCTGCTCACGTTCACCCGCCGCGCGGCCGATGACATCCTCGCCCGGGTCGCGCCGACGGCGGTGACCGCGGCTGAGCGAATCTGCGGGGGAACGTTTCACGCCGTCGCGCACCGGATCATCCGCGCGCACGCGGAGTCGTTCTCGCTGCCGCCGGAGTTCAGCGTGATCGACCCGGCCGACGTCGCGGACGTGCTGGACACGCTGCGCGCGGACCACGATCTGGTGGGAACCAGGCGGCGCGCTCCGAGAGCCGCCGTCTGCGCCGACATCTACACCAGGTGCGTGAATACCCACACGCCGGTCGCTGACGTGGTGCGAAGCCATTTCCCCTGGTGCACTGACTTCACTGCTCAGCTGTCCGGGCTCTTCCGTGACTACGTCGCGCACAAGCGCAGGCACGGGCTGGTCGATTTCGATGACCTGCTGCTGCTATGGCGGGCTGCCCTGGCCGACGCCGCCGCCGGGCCCGCGCTGCGCGGCCTGTTCGACGCGGTGCTGGTCGATGAGTACCAGGACGTCAACGCGGTGCAAGCCGATATCGTGCGGTTGCTCGCACCCGATGGACGCGGGCTGACGTGCGTCGGTGATGATGCCCAGGCTGTGTACGGCTTCCGCGGTGCTGACCCCGCGCATCTGCGTGCCCTGGCCACTGCCTATCCCGACCTGACCGTGATCCGGCTGGTCAGGAACTACCGATCCAAGGCTGCCGTGCTCCGGCTGGCGAACGTGGTCCGGCCGCAGTCAGCGGGCCTGGAGCTGGCGCTCACCGCGGATCGCGGCGGCGGGCAGGCACCGGTCCTGGTGCGCTGCCATGACGAGGCCACGCAGGCGCGCGAGATCTGCACGCGGGTGCTTGACGGGCACGAGTCAGGCCTGGACCTGCGCGATCAGGCCGTGCTCGTGCGGGCTGCGCACCACAGTGACGTCCTGGAGATCGAGCTGTCGGCTCGCAGCATCCCGTTCGTGAAGTACGGCGGCCTGAAGTTCACCGAGGCAGCGCACGTCAAGGACTTCATGGCTGCCGCCCGGGTGGTGGCCAATCCTTCCGACGACCTTGCCTGGTTCCGGGTGCTGCGCCTGCACGAGGGCATCGGGCCGGTGCACGCGCGGCGCATCATCGGCGCCCTTCAGCTAGCTGACCCTGCTGCCCTCGAGCGATGGCCTGCGGCACTTGAGCTCGTTCCGCCACGATCCCGGGCCGCCGTGGCGTCGACCATCGTCGGCCTCACCGCCGCAGCAGCTGTCGAGCAGACGGCGGCCCGGGCCGCCGCGGTGCTTGCCGCGCTGATCGATCCGGTCCGCGCCCGCTACCCGGACGCCGCTGGCCGGATCGCCGACCTGGAGCGGCTTGCCGATGCGGCGGCGAGCAGGCCGTCGCTGCACGACGCGCTGGTCGAGCTGGCGCTCGACCCGCCGGTCTCCTCCGCCGACCTGGCCGGCCCGCCCAGGCTCGATGAGGACTACCTGATCATCTCCACCGTGCACTCCGCCAAGGGCCTCGAATGGCCGGTCGTGCACCTGCCGCACCTGGTGGACGGGGCGGTGCCCAGCGACATGGCACTGTCGTCGCCGGCCGGGCTGGCCGAGGAAAGCCGGCTCTTCTACGTCGCGGTCACCCGCGCCCGGGACCAGCTCTACCTGTATGCGCCGCTGCGGATGCATCATCACCGGATGGCTCGGGACGACCGGCACGGCTACGCGCCATTGAGCCGTTTCCTGGACGCTGACGCGCTCGCCCAGTGCGAGATCACCGAAGCCGCCCCGGCGGCGCCGGTGATCCCGCGGGTCGCTGCGCTCGCCGCCAATGTCGATGCGGCACTCGACTCGCTCTGGACGTAGCCGCCCGCTGCATCGGCCGAATTCCGCGTCAGCTCACGCCCAGGCTGCCCTTGACCGAGGCCTCGAAGATCCGGAACGGCAGCGCCCGCTTGGCGAGGATCCCGATGCGCTCGCCTGCCTTGCCGACCGAGACCCGCCGCGGCGGCCGCCGGGCAGCCAGGACCCGCTGAACGACTGCGGCAACATCCCCGGCGGGCGCGCCGTTGATCTCCTCGCGCTCCATCAGCCCCACCGACCTGGCCAGTGCCGCGCTGTAGACGTTGTCGCCCTGTGCTGCCGCTGCCATCTTGCGGTTCGCGGTGAAGTCCGTCCGGAAGTTGCCGGGCTGGACCAGCGTCACGCCGATCCCGAACGGTGCCACCTCATAGGCCAGTGCCTCGCCGTATCCCTCAAGCGCAAACTTGCTGGCACTGTAGAACGCCTGGAACGGGATGCCGAGGACACCGCCGATGGAGCTGATCAGCGCGATGCGTCCGGCGCCCTGGGCGCGCATCACCGGCAGCGCGGCCTGCACCACCCGGACGCAGCCCCAGAAATTGGTCTCCAGCTGCGCCTTCGCCTCGCCGACCGAGGTGAGCTCGACCGGGCCGGCCACGCCCCAGCCTGCCGCGGTGACCACGGCGTCAATGCGCCCGTGCGCGGCCAGCACGGCTCCCACACCAGCCCGGACGCTGTCATCGTCGTCGACGTCCATGACCAGCCCGCTCCAGCCGCCCGCCGGCCAGGCCGGCCCGCCGCCGGCTGCCATTCCCGGCGCGCCGCCCGTCGCTGCCTGCGCCGCACCCGTCGTTCCCCGCCTGCTGGCGCCCACGACGGTCCAGCCCGCACTGTGCAGATGATCTGAGCAGGCCAGCCCGATACCCGCGGAGGCGCCGGTGACCAGTACTATCTTCGCCTTGCCCGTCATCGTGATCTCCTGTCCCGCAATTGGCACGCGCCCCGGCCGCGGCCACTGGTGCCCTTCTAGAGTGGGCCAGTGACCAACCCAATCCTGCAGATCATCATCGCCAGCACCCGGCCCGGCCGGGTCGGTCCCTCCGTCGCCAGCTGGATCAACGAGCGGGCGATCGCCCATGGCGGCTTCGACGTCGAGCTGATCGATCTCGCCGAGGTCAACCTGCCGATGTTCGACGAGCCGAAGCACCCGCGGTTCCGCCAGTACGTGCACCAGCACACCAAGGACTGGAGCGCGACGATCGACCGGGCCGATGCGTTCATCTTCGTGGTCCCCGAGTACAACTACGGATTCAACGCGGCGATCAAGAACGCCATCGACTACCTGAATGCCGAATGGCAGCACAAGCCGGTCGGGTTCGTCAGCTATGGCGGCGTCGCTGCCGGCACCAGGGCCGTGCAGATGCTGAAGCAGGTGGTCACCACGCTCAAGATGGTGCCGATGTTCGACGCCGTGAATATCCCCTTCGTCCAGCAGTTTCTCGATGCCGACCGCAAGCTCCAGCCCAACGACATCATGGAGGCCGCGGCGACCGCGATGCTGGACGAGCTCGTCAGGTGGACGGCCTCGCTCCGCGCCCTCCGGCAGCCCGCGGCGCAGGCCACGGCCTAGGCTTCGCCGATGCACTCGGTGGACCCGGCGACCGAGCAGATGATCCGGTCCGTGCTCGCCTACGCGGAAGAGCGGCTGCGGCTCGATCCGGTGCCGCTCGACGGCGGCCCGCGGGATCCGGCTGAACTCGGCGCTGCGCTGCAAGGGATGCTGAACGACCGCGGCAACGACCCGGACCAGGTGCTCGGGGTCTACGCGGCGACCCTCGCGCCAGCCGTGATATCGGCGGACAGCCCGCGCTACCTCGGCTTCATTCCGGCCGCGCCGACGAAGGCGGCACTGCTGTTCGACATGCTCGTCTCCTGCGCGTCCATCCAGGGCATCTCCTGGCTGGAGGCGGCAGGCGCGATTCAGGCCGAGAACCAGGTGCTCCGGCTGATCGCCGATCGGGCCGGGCTGCCGGCCACGGCCGGGGGCTGCTTCGTCTCCGGCGGCTCGGCCGGCAACCTGTCCGCGCTCGTCGTCGCCCGTGAGGTAGCCAAGCGCAATGCCGGACCCGCCGCCGCGGGCCGGCGCTGGCGGGCGGCCGTCGGCACGGATGCCCATTCCTCGATCATTAGCACGCTCCGGATCCTGGAGATGGATGCGCTCACCGTGCGCACCGATGATCACCAGCTCACCGGCGACGCACTCCGGGCCGCGATCGAGGCCGATGGCGACCCGTCGTCGGTCGCGGCGGTAGTAGCGACGTCGGGCACCACGAACGCCGGCATCATCGACGACCTGGCCGGCGTCGCCGCCGTCGCGAAGACGCGCAATCTCTGGTTCCACGTCGACGGCGCCTACGGCGGGGCCGGCCTGTTCGCGCCCAGCGTCCGCCGTGCCTACGACGGCATCGAGAACGCCGACTCCTTCATCGTCGACCCGCACAAGTGGCTGTTCGCCCCGTTCGACTGCGCGGCACTGATCTACCGTGACCCGTCACTCGCCCGGTCGGTGCACAAGCAGGATGCTTCGTACCTCGACGTGATCCACGACGATCCGGCGGAGTGGAATCCGGCCGACTACGCCTACCACCTGACCAGGCGCGCCAGAGGCCTGCCGTTGTGGTTCTCGCTGGCTGTGCACGGCATCGCGGCCTATGCCGACGCCATCGAGGCGGCAATCGGGCTGGCCCGGCAGGCCGCGGCCGAGATCCGCAGCCGCGACTACCTGGAGCTGATCCGCGAGCCAGACCTGTCCGTGGTGCTCTTCCGCCGCCGAGGCTGGAGTGGCGAGGAATACACGCGGTGGGCAGATCAGCTGCTCAGCGATCAGGTGGCGTTCATGCCACCGTCGGCATGGGAGGGCGAGACGGTGGCCAGGTTCGCGTTCCTGCATCCGCACACGCCGATGGACCTCGTCCGGCGGATCCTCGACCGGATGGCGTGACTATCGCCGGGCGCCGGCCTGCGCTGCCACCGGGCGCCGGCATACGCTGACGCCTTAACGCGGTGTCACCGCGATGTGCCTCCAGCGAGCGCCGCCGGAGCCAGCAGGAGGTGAGATGACCAGCCAGCCAACCGGACCGGCCGAGTCGGTACCGTCCTCCCCGTCCGCCCCCGCCGCCTCCCAGGGCGCGCACGAACCGGCCCCCTCGTCCGCCCCGCCTGTGCAGGCCCCGCCAGTGCAGGCCCCGCCAGTTCAGATGGGCATGCCCAGTCATGTCGACGCTGCCCTGCGCTCCTTCGGGCAGCCGAACTCAGCCAGGAGGCAATTCGACTTCCTGGACGACAGCTACGAGTGGCGCCGGGTGTTCTCCGAACTGTTCGGAACCTTCCTGCTTGTCCTCGCGGCGGCTGGTGGCGGCATGGTGAACGCCAGGTTCGGCGGCCATGTCACCAGCCACACCGCGCTGGTAGTGGCACCGGCGCTGACGGTGGCCGCCATCATCCTGTTCATGGGCGCTGTTTCCGGTGCGCACCTCAACCCGGCGGTCAGCCTCGCGTTCGCGATGCGCGGCAACTTCCCGTGGAAGCGGGTCCCTGCCTACATCGGCGCCCAGGCGGCCGGCGCGGTGCTGGCCACGCTGCTGCTGTGGGCGCTGGTCGGCAAGCACGGCAGTGCCGGGCTCACGCTGCCAGGCCATGGCATCTCGACCGTCACCGCAATGATCTGGGAGGCGGTACTGACTACCGGACTGGTCAGCGTCATCCTCGGCACTGCGTCCGGCGCGCAGCAGGTCGGCTCGTTCGCCGCCTTCGGGGTGGGCAGCTATATCGCGCTCGCCGGGCTCTGGGCATCACCGGTCAGTGGCGCCTCGATGAATCCCATCCGGTCGCTCGGCCCCGCGCTCGTGCTCGGTGACTGGACGTCATGGTGGGCGTATCTCATCGGTCCCGTGGCGGGCGCGATCATCGCCGTCGGCATCGCCTATATCCTCCGCGGCCCGGGCGGCGGCATGCACGGGACCGAGGCGGCGCAGGGCACCCTGGGCACGCTGTGGACGCCGGAGCGCATCGGGACCCCGATGCCATCCCCGGCTTCAGCTGATGACCCCCGCTGATGAGCGCGACCGAGCGTGCCGGCGGCCGGCCGGCGCAGCGATCACGGACCGGGCCGGCGCAGCCGCCGCCCGGGCCGGCTGAGCGCGCTGCCCTCGGCAAGGCGGCCCGTGCCAGGGTGCCCAGGCGGCGACATGCCGTATTCGAGCCTGCCGCCGGCCGGCCGGACCCGGTTAGCCAGCTGGAACAGCAGTCGGCGGCGCGGGTCCCCGAACTGGTGAAGATCCGCTACGGGCGGATGCTGGCCTCTCCGCTCGCGTACTTCCGCGGCGCAGCCCTGCCGATGGCCGCCGACCTGGCCGGAACCCCTGCGACCGGGCTGACCGTCCAGTTGTCTGGTGACGCGCACCTGTCCAACTTCGGGGTCTTCGCCTCGCCGGAGCGCCGCCTCGTCTTCGATATCAACGACTTCGACGAGACCCTGCCCGGTCCGTGGGAATGGGATATCAAGCGGCTGGCCGCGAGCCTGGAAGTGGCGGCACGCGGCAACGGCATCTCGGGCCGGCACCGGAGGCAGATCGTCGTGGCAGCCGCCGCGCGCTACCGCCAGGCGATGCGCCATTTCGCCCGGCGGGGCAACCTGGGCGTCTGGTACGCCCACGCGGAACTGGACGAGCTCCAGGCCGAGTATCAGGCGATACTCGATCCAGCCCAGCGCAAGCTGGCCGCCGGCGGCCGTGCCCGCAGCCGCGCAGGCAGCAGGTACAACCTGCAGGAATTCAGCAAGCTGACGCATGAGGTAGCCGGCCGGCCCCGGATCAACTCCGACCCGCCGCTCCTGGTGCCGATCGCCGAGCTTGAGCGGGACCAGCGGGACGCTGCCGGGCTCGGCGCCCAGCTGAGCGGTTTCCTGGCCAGGTATAAGCGCACGCTGGAAGCCGACCGCCGGTTCCTGCTCGGGCAGTTCGAGGTCGCGGACATGGCCCGCAGGGTCTCTGGCGTGGGCAGTGTGGGAATGCGCTGCTGGATTGTGCTGCTGCTCGGCCGTGACGAGGAAGATCCGCTGTTCTTGCAGGTGAAGGAGGCCGGGCAGTCTGTGCTCAGCGCGTTCGCCGGTGCCAGCGAGTACGCCAACGGGGGCCAGCGCGTCGTCTCGGGCCAGCGGCTCATGCAGGCGTCGAGCGATATCTTCCTTGGCTGGCAGCGGACTGGCATGGGGCCAGCCGGCCAGGCCCGTGACTTCTACGTCCGGCAGTTCCGCGACTGGAAGCTCTCGATCGAGGTCCAGTCCATGACGCCCCGCAGCCTGCGCGTCTACGGGGAACTCTGCGGATGGACGCTGGCAAGGGCGCACGCCAGGTCCGGCGACCGGATCGCGATCGGCGCCTACCTTGGTGGCGGGGATGTTTTCGACCAGGCCATCGGAGAGTTCGCTGCCGCCTACGCCGACCAGAACGAGCGCGACTACCAGGCACTCCAGGCCGCGGTGGCGGCCGGCCGGGTGATCGCCGAGACCGGCATCTGACGGACGCCTGCCCAGCCGTCGTTCGCTCAGCCGACGGGCAGCCGCCCGGCTGTGCTCCTGGCTTACGCGACCGTGCTCCTGGCTAAACGGTTCCCGCGTAGGGCGGGGACCTGCGCATTGTGCCTAGCGCGGTCTGGTCCTGCGCCGTTTCAGGCTCATCAAGCGGCGGTCGCGCAGCGGATGCAGGTGCGCGCCGCCGGGCGCGCGGCCAGCCGCCCGGCGCCGATCGGCTCGCCGCAGCGCTCGCAAGTGCCGTAACTGCCGTCGGCGATCCGGGCGAGCGCCAGGTCCACGTCCGCCAGCCTGCCGCGGGCCCGCTCCAGCAGGGACATGACCTGCGCCCGCTCGAAGGCGATGGTCGCCCCCTCCGGGTCGTGCTCATCATCGGTGGCTGCCGAGGATGTGGCCTCGACGATGCCGTCGAAATCGCGCGTCAGCGCCGATATCGCGGCGGTCGCGGCGGCGCGCTCAGCATCCAGCAGCTCCCGTGCGCAATCCAGATCGGCATCTGGCGGGATCGGTCCTGCACCATCAGCCATATCAGTCACAGAAGACTCAAGATCCAATTCAACGGTTAAGATTTGTCCGGCGATATCCGGCACGATCCTAACCAATGACGGATCTGGCGGCCCATGTCAGCGCGCGCCAGCGGCCAGCTGCTCGATGATCTCCGCCGCGGGCCGGTCCGACGCGGACCGGAAGCCTGTTCCGGCGTACAGGCTCATCCGGTCCTGATCCCCGCTGGCCGCGGCAGCAGCGCGAAGCGGGCGGGTGGCGTTGTTGATCTCTGGATAGCCGGCCGGCGCGCCCGCGTGCTCAAGCACGAACTTATTCGCCAGGGCGCGCGCTGGCCGGCCGCTGAATGCCCTGGTCACCTCCGTCGAGGTAAAGCGGGGTTCAGCGAGCGCCGCCTTGTGCGCCGGGTGCGCACCGCTCTCGGGGCAGCGCAGGAAGGCGGTTCCTGCCTGGACGCCGACCGCTCCCGCGGACAGGGCAGCGGCAACCCCGCGCGCATCCGCGATCCCCCCGGCGGCGACCAGCGGAAGGTCAGTCACCGCCGCGGCCGCGCCGATCAGCGCCAGCAGCCCGGGGCCGCTGCCGCCGCGGGCCGGCGGCCCGGGAGGGTTGGCGAACGTCCCCCGGTGGGCGCCCGCCTCCGGGCCCTGAACGCACAGCAAGTCGGCGCCGGCGGCCGCCGCGCTGGCTGCCTCCCGGGGATCGGTGACGGTGACCGCGACCAGGGTCCCGCCGGCCTGCAGGCCGCGGATCACATCGGCGGGAGGGCAGCCGAAGGTGAAGCTGATCACTGATGGCCGGCCGGCCATCAGCACGGTGATCTTGCCCGTCCAGCGGTCGTCGTCCCACGACGGCTCGCCAGGCGCGGCGCCAGGCGCCCGGGCGTCGTCGCGCAGGGACGCGACATAGTCCGCCACCGCTTCCGGGTGGCGGGCGGGCTGGCCGGGGACGAACACATTGACCCCGAACCCCGGCACTCCCGCCGCCCGGACGGTGCTGATCTCGGCCAGCATCGTCTCGGCCGTCTTGTAGCCGCCGGCCAGGAAGCCAAGCGCACCCGCCCGGGCCGCGGCGATCACGAGGGCGGCGGTCGACGGGCCGCCTGCCATCGGCGCAACCCAGATCGGCAGCTCACTCAGCTGCCGGACCCGGTCCGCCGGGCTATCTGTCATGTGTCGCTCCCGTCCGCGGCCAGGCCATGTCCTCTGCCCATGAGATCACTTCCCGCAGCCCAGGTGCCAACGTGGTGAATCGCGGGATCGACCACCTTGCAAGGTGGTCGATGCGGGGATCGACCACCATAAGCTGGGCGGGCACTGCGGTCCGGGTATGGCCGGCCCTGCGGTCCGGGCATCCCTCGTGATCAGGCAGGCTGGTGCCATGGCAGAGCAACTCACCCTGATGGCCGTGCACGCCCACCCGGACGACGAGTCATCGAGTACCGGCGGCGTCCTTGCGAAGTACTCGGCGGAAGGCATCCGGACAGTGGTCGTGACCTGCACGAACGGGGAATTCGGCGATGCGCCGGGACAGGTCAAGCCAGGCGAGGACGGTCATGACGAGGCCGCGGTGGCGAAGATCAGGCTGGCGGAGCTCCGGACAGCCTGTGACCTGCTCGGCGTCAGCGACCTCGAGGTGCTCGGCTACCACGACTCGGGCATGCCGGAGTGGGACTACAAGGACCGGCCGGACGTGTTCAGCAACGTGCCCCTCGCCACCGTCACGGATCGCGTCGCGGCTCTGATCGACCGCTACCGGCCGCAGGTCGTCGTGACTTACGACGACAACGGCGGCTACCAGCATCCGGACCACCTGCACGCAGCCCGCGCCGCTGTCGCCGCCGTTTCGGCCACCGGAATCCCGTCGAAGCTCTACCTGACCGCGATGCGGAGCAGCGGCTGGCGGGATGTCTGGGAGGCGCTGCGGGAACAGGGCATCGAGGTGCCCGACTTCAACGAGATGGATCCCGTAACGCAGCGCCAGATGGAGGAATCCGAACGGCGCATCACGACGACCGTCGACATCCGCCCGGTGCTCGAGCGCAAGGGCGACGCGCTCCGGGCGCACGCCAGCCAGATCGAGGACTCATGGTTCTCGAAGATCCCGCCCGACGTCGTGGCGCGGGTTTTCGGGCAGGAGACTTTCATCCGCGCGAGTGATTCCACCGGGGCCCCCGTTCCGGAACATGATCTTTTTGCCGGGCTCAGGTAGATCCTGGCTGGCTGCGGGCATGACCCAGCGCCCGGGCGAGAGTTCACAGCCCGAGCAGCGCGGCCGCGTTGTCGTGGCAGACCGCCCGCAGCCACGGCGCGCCGAGGCCGAGCCGTGCCAGTGCCCGGAGCTGATGCGGGTAGGGATGGGGGATGTTGGGGAAGTCGCTGCCCAGCAGGATCTTGCTGCCGAGCCCGGCCAGCCGGGGCAGCTGGCCGGCCGGGAACGGCGCGCGGCTCTCCGCGTAGTCGGTGAAGACCATGGTCGTGTCCAGGAAGACGCCAGGGTAGGTTTCGGCGAGATCGAGGAACTCGGCGTACTCGGGCGTCCCGAAGTGGGCAATGATCGCGGTCAGCCGCGGATGCCGCGCGATGACCTCGCTCATCGGCCCCGGGCCGGTGTGGCGGCCGGGGAAGGGCCCAGAACCGCAGTGCACCACCACGGGCACGCCAGCGTCGGCTAGCAGGCCCCACACCGGATCGAGCAGGTCCGAACGCGGGTCGTAGCCGCCGACCTGGACGTGGGCCTTGAACAGCCGGGCGCCATCGCTCAGTGCCCGTGCTACGTATCCGGCCGCGGCTGGCTCGGCGAAGAACGTGGCGCTGTGCAGGGCGTCGGGGGTACGGGCGGCGAATTCTGCGGACCAGCCGTTGAGCCAGGCGGCCATGCCCGGCTTGTGCGGGTAGTTCAGCGCGCTGAACCGGCGGACGCCGAAGGCGCGGAGCAGTTCGATCCGGTCTTCCTCGGGCAGCCGGTAGGCGATCGGCCACTTCAGGCCGCCTTCCGAGCCGACGTTGTCGAAGTAGGCCCAGACCTTCTTCATGACGTTGGCGGGCATGAAATGCGTATGGATGTCGATGAGGCCGCTCAGGCCCAGTTCCGACCAGAACGCGGTGACCTCGGCCACTTGCGCGGCCAGTCCGGTGCCAGGTTCGGCCCCGCGCTCCGCGCCACCCTGATCTGTCATACCGGTGCGCCCTCCAGCCTCGAAGTAACCAAGCATGCCAGCACCGGTCAGGCCGGCACTGATCCGGACGCGCCGTGCCCGCGGGAGGTCCCGGACCCATGCTCGCGCGCTTCGCGTCGACAGCGCCGCCGTGATAACCCGGATCGGCCGGCGTCGTATCCGTCCCATGCGCTCCGATATGGGCGGTAGCGCGTCTAACAAGTGGCAGCGCGGGGGCGCGGTCCCGGGCGGATCATCGTCGGGACCACATGCCGGCCAGAGGGCTTGCTGGCCGCCTGGTTGATGCCCTGACGCGCAGCGGGCCCGGCGCAGCGCCACACTGGTGTAATGAGCCAGCGCGTCAGGACGCTCGTCCGGGTCGAGGGAATCGTCCAGGGCGTTGGCTTCCGCCCGTTCGTGTACTCGCTTGCTACCAGGCTCGGCCTCGCCGGGCGAGTGGGCAACGACGTGGCCGGCGTCTTCGCCGAGGTGGAAGGCCCGGCGGCGGCCGTCCGGCAGTTCCTGCTCTCGCTGGAGCAGGACGCGCCGCCGCTGGCCCGGATCGAGCGGGTCAGCACAAAGGACCTCCAGCCGGACGGATCGTCAGGGTTCTCCATCGCGCCGAGCGACTCCGCCGGGCAGCGCAACACCCTGGTGTCGGCTGACACCGCGGCATGCGATGACTGCCTGCGAGAACTCGCCGATCCTGCCGACCGCCGGTTCGGCTACCCGTTCATCAACTGCACGAACTGCGGGCCGAGGTTCACGATCGTCCGCGACGTGCCCTACGACCGGGCACTGACGACGATGGCCGGCTTCGCCATGTGCGCGCGGTGCGCGGCAGAGTACAACGACCCGGCAGACCGGCGCTTCCACGCGCAGCCGGTCTGCTGCCCGGCCTGCGGCCCCCGGCTGCGGCTCCTTGACGCAGCGGGGGCGCCGCTGCCCGGCGAGCCGCTGGCGGCGACGGCCGGCCTGCTGCGGCAGGGGCAGGTGCTCGCCATCAAGGGGCTGGGCGGCTATCACCTGGCGGTGGACGCCGGGAATGAGAGCGCCGCGGCGGCGCTGCGGGATCGCAAGCACCGGGAAGACAAGCCATTCGCGATCATGGTCGCGGATGCTGCCGCCGCCCGCGAGCTCTGCGA
>PMSW01000071.1:0-938 GCA_003168215.1 Actinomycetota bacterium | reverse complement strand
GGACGACACCGCCCTGGCCAGGCTCGGCAGCATCGCGGACGCGTTCCTCGCCCACGACCGGGCGATCCATATCAGGACCGATGACTCGGTGGTCCGGGCGTTCCGCGGCAAGCCGGCCCTGATCCGCCGGTCCCGCGGCTACGTGCCGGAGCCGGTGCCGCTCGGCACCCGCCTACGGCGGCCGATCCTGGCCTGCGGCGCGGAGCTGAAGAACACGTTCTGCCTGGCCAAGGGGGACCGCGCGTTCATCTCGCAGCACATCGGCGACCTGGAGAACTTCGAGACCCTGCGCTCGTTCACCGAGGGCATCGAGCATTTCCGGCGGCTGTTCGACATCACCCCGGAGGTGGTAGCGCATGACCTGCATCCGGAATATCTGTCGACGAAGTACGCCGTCGAGCTGACCGGCGTCGAGCTGACCGCCGTCCAGCATCACCACGCGCACATCGCCTCCTGCCTCGCCGACAACGGCGAGCGGGGGCCGGTCATCGGCGTCGCCTTCGACGGCACCGGCTACGGCAGCGACGGCACGATCTGGGGCGGTGAGTTCCTGATCGCCGGCCTGGCCGGCTACGAGCGGGCGGGGCATCTGGCCGGGGTCCCGATGCCGGGTGGCGCGGCGGCCATCAGGCAGCCGTGGCGGATGGCTGCCGCCTACCTCGACGCCGCCTATCCGGCGGGTGCGCCTGGCGGCATGGCCGTTGCGCAGCGGAACGAGCGGCGCTGGGACAACGTGATCTCCATGGGCCGGCGTGGCCTCAACTCGCCAGTCACCTCCAGCGCGGGCCGGCTCTTCGACGCTGCCGCGGCGATCCTCGGCGTGCGGGATCTCATCAGCTACGAGGGCCAGGCGGCCATCGAGCTTGAGCAGCTGGCCGACCCGGCCGAGTCCGGCTCGTACCAGGCCAGGATCGAGCAGGGCACTCCCGGCCAGGGCA
>PMSW01000074.1 GCA_003168215.1 Actinomycetota bacterium | reverse complement strand
GCAGGCGGAGTCAGTCCAGGTAGTCGCGCAGCACCTGGGACCGGGACGGGTGGCGGAGCTTTGACATGGTCTTCGACTCGATCTGGCGGATCCGTTCCCTGGTCACGCCGTAGACCTTGCCGATCTCATCGAGCGTCTTGGGCTGACCGTCGGTGAGGCCGAACCGCATGGAGACCACACCTGCCTCCCGCTCGGACAGCGTATCGAGCACCGAGTGCAACTGCTCCTGCAGCAGCGTGAAGCTCACGGCCTCGCCCGGCTGGATCGCCTCGGAGTCCTCGATCAGGTCACCGAACTCGCTGTCGCCGTCCTCGCCGAGCGGGGTGTGCAGGGAGATCGGCTCGCGGCCGTACTTCTGTACCTCGATGACCTTCTCCGGGGTCATGTCGAGCTCGGCGGCAAGCTCCTCCGGGGTCGGCTCCCTGCCCAGGTCCTGCAGCATCTGCCGCTGCACCCGGGCCAGCTTGTTGATGACCTCCACCATGTGCACGGGAATGCGGATGGTACGAGCCTGATCGGCCATCGCCCGGGTGATCGCCTGCCTGATCCACCAGGTGGCATAGGTCGAGAACTTGTACCCCTTGGTGTAGTCGAACTTCTCCACCGCGCGGATCAGCCCGAGGTTCCCCTCCTGGATCAGGTCAAGGAACAGCATTCCCCGCCCGGTGTACCGCTTGGCCAGCGATACCACCAGCCGGAGGTTCGCCTCCAGCAGGTGATTCTTGGCCCGCCTGCCATCGTCAGCGATCCACTCCAGGTCACTGCGCGCGTCCGGCCGCAGCGTGCCCCGGCCCTCGGCGAGCTTCTCCTCAGCGAACAGGCCAGCCTCGATTCGCTTGGCCAGCTCGACCTCTTGCTCGGCGTTGAGCAGCGGCACTTTGCCGATCTGCTTGAGGTAGTCCTTCACCGGATCGGCCGTGGCACCCGCCGCGGCTACCTGCGCGGCGGGAAGGTCATCGTCATCGTCACCGTAGACGAATGTCTCGTCCTCGGCCTCCTCGCCGGCGGGCTTCACCGCGGCGGGCGAGACGGCAGCGGCCGCTGGCTCGGCGGGCGCCGATGCCTGGGCTGACGCCTTCTGGCCGGGCACAGCCTCCGCCGGGTCCTCGCCATCGACATCCCCGGCATCGTCTTGAGCCGGCTCCGCGTCGGCCTCCAATGCGACGGCAGGGTCCTCGTCCGCCTCAAGGTCGGCTAGGTCCGCCAGATCGACGTCGACATCGACCTCAAGGTCGGCGACCGCGGCGAGATCGGCGACGTCAAAGTCAACCTCGACGTCCAGCTCCATCTCCTCCGCTGAGCCGGCCAGGTCAGATCCGCTCTTGTCAGCGGACGCGTCATCCGGTGCGGCCCCGTTATCAGCGGTGTCAGCCCCGGACCGCGGGCTGCCTGCCCGCTCCCGGACCGCTGTCCCGGCGCGGCCGCCGGCACCGGCCCGGCGCGCGGCCTTCTGCCCGCGCCCGCTGTCCCGGCTGGCCGGGATCTGCTCCTCGGCCGGGGAACCATCCGGGCCAGCCGCCCGGTCATCCGCAGCGACAGCGGAGCGGCCCGGCGATCCCGCCGGCCGAGCAGCATCCGGACGCTTCGCGGACGCTGCCGCGACGGAACCGCTCCGGTTCCCCGCCGAAGCATCAGCTGCTACCAGCGATACTGCCGCGTCCGCGCGCGGGCCGGCTGCATCAGCCGATACCCGTCCCTGCGACGCCTGCGCTGGGAACTGGCCGTTCTGGCCGGAAGCCCCCGGCTGCCTCCGCGCTGCAGCGCCTGCCACGGCAGTCACCCCTTCCTTCGCTGGATGGCGGCCCACCATGGCGCGCTCGAATTATGGCTGACCGGAGTGGCAAACGACACGGACACCCTCTCCTGCGTGCGTACGTATGGCCGGGGAAACGGACCCTACCGCGCGGGTCTCGCTGCTGGGATCATGCCAGGCACCGGGCTCATGTCGTACCGCACAGCCGCCCGGGTCGGCTGTCCTCCCGTCCTCCACCTTAGGCGGAGTCGGGAGGTAGGTCGTACCACCACAAGTCCCTGCCGAGCGGGGACGCGCCCCTGAGCGGGTCCGTGCCGGGCCATGATTCCGGTAATAATCACGCCTTGCCCCTCCTCGCAGACGCCGTGCTTACCGTCCGCGCAGACGCCGTGCTTACCGGCTTTATAGCCGGCTCCGCCCCATCGTGCCTCGGCCTGTGCAGTACCAGCACGGTTACGTCGTCATCCTGCTCATAACCCGTGAGCATCCGCTCTACCAGGTAGGCAAGCAGCCTGGCAGGATCTTCCACCACTTCCGCCGGCGCTTGTGCCGCTACCGCCACTAGTTCGTCGAGACCGGCGTCGAGACCGCGCCTCCGGTTCTCCACAAGCCCGTCCGAATAAAGCACCGCCGTGTTGCCTAGCGGCAGGCGGAAAGCATACTGGTGCCGCGGACTGGCCCAGCCTAGCGGCGTGCCCGCCTCGGCCGGATCCAGCCGCGGCGGAGCATCACGGGACAGCAGCAGCGGCGGCAGGTGACCTGCGTTACCGGCCATGCCGTCCCCGGTTTCCGGATCCACCACGAGGTACGCGACAGTCGTGACCTGTTCCTCAAGCTCGGTCGCGACGAAGAGGCGGTCAAGACCGGCCAGGACGGCGGCCGGCCTGGGGTCGGTCAGGGCGAGCGCGCGCAGCGCGTTGCGCACCCGGCCCATGCCAGCCGCGGCGGTGAGGCCCTTGCCCATCACGTCGCCGGTGGCCACGGCCAGCTTGCCGTCGGGCAGCCGGAAAGCGTCGTACCAGTCACCGCCGATCTCCATGTTCCTGGTGACAGGCATGTACCTGGCTTCCAGGACGATGCCCGGCACGGTCGGCAGCTGGTCGGGCAGCAGGCTCCGCTGCAGCGTCTCCGCCGTGGTGTGCTCGCGCTCGAACAGCGAGGCGCGCTCCATCGCCAGTGCGCACTGGCCCGCCAGCGCCTCAAGGAAGACCCGTTCCTCCTCGGTGATCTGCCGCGGCCTGGTGAACGAGAATCGCATCGCCCCCAGCGGCGCGCCGGCCGCAATCAGCGGCAGGCCGACCCAGGCCCGCTCATCGGTGTTCTGCAGGAACAACTCGACATTCGCGTCGCCCTCGAAGTGCCTCCGCAGGCTGTCGGGGCTGTCGATCAGCAGCGGGCGGCGGGCCAGGATTGCTGCCGTCATCACGCTGGGCGTATCCAGCGGGATGTCGCCGGTCGGCGCGCCCGGAGCTTCCGGCAAGCCGCCCGGCGTGACCGTCCGCAGCCGGAGCCGGTCCGGGTCAAGCAGCGCGACAACGGAGCGGTCCGCGCCGATCGCCGAGCGGCCGACCTCGGTGATCACCTCGACCACCTGCTCGATGGTGAGCGCCTCGGCCAGCATCGAGGTGGCCTGCTGCAGCCGCGCGGTGCGCAGCGCCGCGGCCGAGAGCTGCTCGGTCAGCCGGCCTCGCATTTCCTCGGCCTCTCGCTGGCCGGTCACGTCGGTGCTGGCGCCGACCCACTCGATAATCCTGCCGTCCCGCTCGATCGGGACCGCGCGGACGTCGTAGTGCCGGTAAGAGCCGGTCTTCGTCCGCACCCGGTAGCGGCTGTCGAAGACCCTCCCGGTCGCCGTGCAGTCCCGCCAGTCCCGCTCCACTCGCTCGCGATCTTCCGGATGGATCGCGTCCAGCCACCCGTTGCCCTGGTACTCCTCCACCGTCTGGCCGGTTATCCAGCGCCACTCGGGCGAATCCTCGGCGATCTCGCCGGTCGGCGTCGTCACCCAGACGACCTGCGCGCCGGCCTGGACCAGCGAGCGATAGCGCTCCTCGCTCCGGCGCACGGCCTCCTCGGAGTTCTGCCGGTCGGTGATGTCGACAGCGATCAGGGCCACCCCGGTGATGTCGCCATCCGGGTCATGCGAGGGGAACCAGGAGAAGGCCCAGTGCCGCACCTGCTGGCCGGCGGACCCGGCGTCCGCCGGAGTCCCGCGCCGGGCCCGGGCTGACGCCTGCGCGGCATCAGCCCCCGCTGCCGGAGCAGCGGGCAACCCGGGGGGACTCCCAGGTGGCGCCACCGGGAAGCTAATGGGCTGGTCGGACTCGAATAGCGGCTGATCTTGCGCGAGCACGTGCCTGATAGCTGACTCGGCCCGGTCGGCCAGCTGGCTGGCCCAGACCTGCGATGGCAGGTGCCCGACATGCTCCGCCTGCTCGGTCCCCCGCCACCGGGCCAGGGTCTGATTCACCCGGCGGAAGCGGAGGTCGGCGCCGAAGAAGGCAAAGCCGATCGGCGCCTCGCGCAGCAGCGTGGCGAGCAGCGCGGAGTCTGACACGTCCATCCCGGACACGCGCGGCCTCGGGACCGAGGTATCCGTGCTCATGGCGAGCACCCCGGCGCCGAGCGTGCGCGTGTCATGAACGGCTCCTTCCTGCTCACCGCGGACACATGAAGGCTAGCGGCAACAAGCATCGCAAGAAGGCCACCGGCGACAACTCCGCAGCGCAGTGCCCGGCCTGCTGCCCGCGGCGGCGGTCCGCAGCCCGCCGGTTCGCCAGGCGGCGAGCCAGGCCGGGGTACCAGGCCGGGGTACCAGACGATCATCCAGACCGCTGCCGACGTCCTCCTGACCGGCCGGGATGTGCCGGAATGCCGGACCTTCAGCGATCTTTCCGGTGCTGAATCGGCCGGAAAGTACTGCATCGCACCGTGTCAGGACGGTTACCCACTAATACATTTATGGCACCATGGGCAGGGTCAAGCCCCATCCACTGATCGGCGACGGGCACTTCACGGATGCAGAGAGCAGAACGCACGCGCGCCCCTGGCCGCCACGGCCGCCACGCCCTGCCGGGGCACCGCAGCCGCTACGCCCTGGCCGCGCGCCAGGACCGTCTCGCCCCGCCGGGGTGCCGGGGCCACTTCGCCGCGCCGGGCTGCCGGGACCATTGCGGCAGGACGGGTGGCCCGGGCGAACCCGGCGGCGGGACCGGCCCCGCCGCGGGCCGGAAAGACCGGCCGAATCCGCTGCGCTCCGGCGGAAACGAGCGGCGCTCCTGCAGAAACGAGCGGCGCGCCGTGGCCGAGCGTGGCATCGCGCGTCGTGAATCTGAAAAGCTATCTGGGTGAGCCCGCAGAGCCGACGTAAACCACCGTCTGACGGAGCGGGCAACTCAGGCCATTCCGGCCCGCCTGGCCCGCGGTCAGGACCGGGGGTTCCCGCGCCGCCGCCGAACGCGCTCTTCGCGGAGATGCTGCGGGCCGCGAGGGAATTGCTGGCCGTGCGCAGTCCGCTCGATGCCGAGCTGATGGTGAGCGAATTGCTCGGCACCTGGTGGGGACAGCAGCCCGGGCGGCCAGGCGCGAAGCAGCCGCGGCGGCGCCAGGCGGATGTCGAGGAACTGGTCGGCGAGGGCCTGGTCGCCTACGCAGCCCAGCAAGGCAGCCCGGCCGCGCTCGCGCTGCTTTCCGGTATTGCCTGCCTTGGTACGCCGCGCCAGGCGTCCAGGGCCGAGCAGGCAGCGCTGGCCCTGATGGAGCGCGGCGTCGCCCGGCCGGGCTGGGCGGAGCATGTGGGCGCAGTGGCAGCCGCCGACTGCTACGTCAACTCTGATGCGTTCGGCGACCGCGACGAGGTCGTCTGCGTGTTCAGCTACGCCGGCGAGGAACCGCACGCGCTGGTAGTGATCGTCGACTACAACTCCGGCGGCATGGCCAGGGATGGCTGGGTTACCTCGCAGGTCGGCAAGCTGCTTGAGTACTGCCGCGAGCCAGACAGCAAGCCGGCCGACGGCGCTGCGGCAGTCCCAGCGGCTGACCGGCCCAGCCAGCCGGGCACGCCAGGTCAGGCAGGTCAGTCCAGCTTCGCGCCGCTGGATCCGCCGCTCGCACGGCGGCTGCTCGAATCCGCGCTCGCCGTCACCGATGCGGCAGCTGACCCGCCAGTCAGCGCGTCGTTCCCGTCCTATCACGCGTTTATCAGGGCGCGAGTCCGGACGCTGCCGCCGGCCCGGGGGGCTGGGGGATGGCTTCCGGGGGGCGGCGTCGCCGCCCGGCGGCAGACGTGGCGGAAGGACCGGCGGGCCATGCTCGT
Source organism: Actinomycetota bacterium (assembly GCA_003168215.1). Taxonomy (GTDB): domain Bacteria; phylum Actinomycetota; class Actinomycetes; order Streptosporangiales; family Streptosporangiaceae; genus Palsa-506. The sequence goes on along the minus strand of PMSW01000074.1, from coordinate 11,529 downwards.
CGCTGAGTTCCTCGCCTCTGACGAGGCCGAGGATCTCTCCGACCGGACAGCCGCCAGCCGGTGCGCCGACCACATCCTCGACTACGGATGCGACAAGGACTTCGGCCGGCCGCTGCGGGTAAGCCCGGCGAAGGCCGAGACATTCCTGCTCGACTGGCTGCCGCGTAGAGTAGTGCTCTCACCAGCGGAGCAGCACGCCATGCCGCACGTGCTCGCGGCCTGGGTCCGCTGGGCAGGAACCCGCACCGGGCTGAGCGAAGAGGCGATAGGCAAGGCCCTGGACGCGGTCTTCGACTCGATGGGCACGTTCACCCGGGTCTACCGCGACCCCGCGGCCTTCGGCCTCGAGGCCGGCCTGGTGGCCAGGCTGCTGCCTGATTCCGACCTGGAGGCGCTGCCCCGCCGGGCATTTGCCTTCCCCGTGCTCATGGGCCACTATCGCGGCACTGACCTGGGCGCCCTCGACCCTGCCAAGCCGGCCGACCGCAGGACCCTGCTGGCCGCCGACCATGATGACCCAGGAGGCGGCCGGGCCGGCAGCGAGCACATCGACCGGCATCTCGCCGTTGCCGACCGGCTCTGGCGCGGCGATCCGCCCGAGCTGTGGGAAGCCGCCCAGCGGCTACTCGACCTGGGCGAGGACAGGCACTCCGTACTGCACACGCTGATGGACGTCATCGACGCGGCCGGGAACCGCGAGAACGACATCGCGGCCGCGCTCGCCGAGCTGCCGCCGGAGGAGGCCGGGTGACCACCCGGCCTCCTGTCATCGATCTGAACGCCGATCTCGGGGAGAGCTTCGGCGCCTGGCGGCTCGGCAATGACGAGTCCCTGCTGTTGCTGGTGACCAGCGCTAACATCGCCTGCGGCTTCCACGCTGGCGATCCGCTGACCATCCGGCGGGCGTGCGCGGGTGCCGTCGCCGCGGGCGTCGCCATCGGCGCCCAGGTTTCCTACCGGGACCTGGCCGGGTTCGGCCGCAGGGAGATGGTCGTGCCTGCCGACGAGCTGACCGCGGAGATCCTCTACCAGATCGCCGCGCTGGACGGGATCGCCCGTACCGAGGGCGGCAAGGTCGCCTACGTCAAGCCGCACGGCGCGCTCTACAACCGCGCCATCACCGATCCGGTCCAGGCGGCGGCGATCGCGGCCGCGATCCGCGCCTATGACGCCGCGCTGCCGCTGCTGACGCTGCCCGGCGGGGAGGCCGCGCGGGCCGCGGCCGCCGCGGGGCTTGCGGTGGTCGCCGAGGCATTCGCCGACCGCGCTTACCAGTCCGACGGCACGCTGGTCCCGCGTGGCCGGCCTGGTGCCGTGCTGACCGATCCAGGGATTGTCGCCGCCAGGGCGGTGGCCATGGCGACCCGCCACGTAGTGGTGTCCGCAACCGGGGCTGAGATCGCCGCAGCGCCCCGTTCTCTCTGTATACACGGGGATACTGACGGGGCGGTCCTGCTGGCCCGCACAGTCCGCCAGGCGCTGCAGGAGGCCGGCGTCCGGGTAGCGCCGTTCGCGTAATGCGGGCGCGGGCCGCGGGCGACGCGGCGCTGCTGCTGGAGGCGGAAGGGCGCGCGGGCGCGCTGGCCGCCGCGATACGGGCGGAACGGCTCCCGGGCGTGCTCGACGCGATCGCGGGCGCCCGCAGCGTGCTGGTCATCACCGAGCCCGGCAGCTGGGCTCTTGACGCGCTGGCCGGGCGGGTGGCGGCGGTGGCGGGCACCGGCCCTGATCCGGGCGGCCAGGAACTCATCGAGATACCCGTGCGCTACGACGGGCCCGACCTGGCCGAGGTGGCCAGCCTGACCGGGCTGACCGCCGGCGAGGTGATCGCCCGGCACGCCGCCAGCGAGTACACGGTGGGCTGGCTGGGCTTCTCCCCCGGATTCCCGTACCTGACCGGACTCGATCCGGCGCTGGAGGTGCCGCGGCTTGCCGCGCCGAGGTTGCGGGTGCCGGGCGGGTCGGTCGCGATCGCGGGCGGGCTGGCCGCCATTTACCCGTCGGAGTCGCCGGGCGGCTGGCGGCTGCTGGGGCGTACCTCGGTGCCGCTCTGGGACGCCGGGCGAATGCCGCCGGCGCTGCTCGCTCCCGGCATGCGGGTGCGTTTCCGCCCGGTCAGCGAGTTGCCTGTCGCCCCAACCGGGACGCCTGATCCGGCCGGGGCGCATGAGCAGGCCAGCGAGCCGGGGCGGCCCGGGGCGCATGGGTGGGCTGGGGCGTCTGGGATTTCCGGGGCGCATGGGATGCCCGTCCGGGGTGGCTCCCATGATCCCGAAGGATTCGCGTCCCCCAGCACGCCAAATCCTTCGGGATCATGGCAGGCACCCGCCGTGATCGAGGTCGTCAGGCCCGGGCCGCTGGCCACGGTCCAGGATCTGGGCCGGCCAGGGCTCGGGCATCTGGGCGTGCCGCGCAGCGGCGCCGCCGATGCTGCCAGCCTGCGGCGGGCGAATCAGCTGGCCGGGAATCCGCCAGGCGCCGCGGGCCTGGAGTTCACCCTGGGCCGGGCTGTGCTCCGTTTCAGCCGGGACGCGCTGGCGGCGGTGGCCGGTGCGGCCGCGCCGGTCACGCTGGCCACCGGGCCGGATCAGGCGGCGATAGCGGTGGAGCCCGGCGTGGCGTTCGGCGTTCCGGCGGGTGCCCTGCTGCGGATCGGCGTCCCGGCGGCCGGGCTGCGCACGTATCTCGCCGTCCGGGGCGGCATCGACGTGCCCGCCGTGCTGGGCAGCAGGTCGGCGGACCTGCTTTCGCGGCTGGGGCCGGCGCCGCTGCGGGCCGGTGATCTCCTGCCCCTCGGCGCCGCTAGGCCCGCTGACCCCACCGGACCGGGTAGCGCCGGTATCGCCGGGCCGGGCGGCACCGGCATCCCGGCCCCGGGCACTGCCCCGCAGCCGGGACGTGCCATGACGGCACCGGTGGAATTGCGGGTGCTGCCGGGACCGCGGGATGACTGGTTCGTTGCCGGTGCCATCGAGGTCCTGTGCAGCGCGCGCTACGTCGTCACGCCGGCCAGTGACCGGACCGGCCTGCGGCTTGACGGCCCGGCGCTGGCCCGCGCCAGTGACAGCGCCGGAGAACTGGCCAGCGAGGGCATGGTCACCGGGGCGCTGCAGGTCCCGCCGGACGGGCAGCCGATCCTGCTGCTCGCCGATCACCCGGTCACCGGCGGCTACCCGGTGATCGCCGTCGTCCGGTCCGCGGATACCGGGCTTGCCGCGCAACTGCGGCCCGGCCAGCCCGTCAGGTTCACGCTCAGCCGCTGATCTCCCGGTAGGCGGCAATGACGTCGGCAGCGGCCACGGTGGTGAGGTCCGCAGCGCTCGCGCCCTCGCCCAGGTGGGAGATCCGCAAGTCCCTGGAAGCGCAGGCCCGCTCAAACAGCGACCGGGCGAACCTGCCGTTGCCGAGCTCGTCGATGCTGCCCTCGGCGCAGGCCCGGCCGAAGATCTGGTCAAGCACCGGCAGCGCGTCCGCGGCGAAGCTGTCACCCGCCTGCTGCGCGATCATCTCGGCGATCCTGGTGAGTTCTTCCGGCGAGTAGCTGGGGAACCCGATCCGGACGCTGAACCTGGAGGCAAGGCCAGGGTTGCTGCGCAGGAACCGGTCCATGTCCGGGGTGTAGCCCGCCAGCACGATCACCAGCCGGTCGCGGTCGTCCTCGGCCCGCTTGAGCAGCGTCTGCACCGCCTCGGAGCCGAACGCGTCCCCCCCGGAGTAGCCCTCGTTGTAGAGCGAGTAGGCCTCGTCAATGAAGAGCACCGCGCCGAGCGCGGAGTCCACCAGCTTGTTTGTCTTGATGGCGGTGGAGCCCAGGTGCTCGCCGACCAGGTCGGCACGGTGCGCCTCGACCACGCTCGGGCGCACCAGCAGCCCGAGCGCGGCGAAGATCCGGCCGAGAATGCGAGCGACGGTCGTCTTGCCCGTGCCCGGCGGGCCGGTGAACACGAAATGCCTGGCCGGCGGCTGGCTGGCCAGCCCTTGCCGGTCCCGGAGCCTGGCCACCTTCAGCTGGGCGGTGATCTCGTGGACCTGGCGCTTCACCGGCTCGAGGCCGATCAGCGCGTCCAGCTCAGCCAGCGCGCTCTCCAGCGTCGGCGTCTCGATGTAGCCGCGGTACCTGCTGCTCAGCTCGGTGTACGCGCGCTCCAGGTCACCGCCCTTCAGCGTGATCAGATCGGCCGAGGAGGGCTCGTCTTGCGCGCCCATCACCCGCACGTCCCTGGCCTGCCCCGCCTTCTCTAGCAGGCTGCGCACGAACCGCCCGTTGCCAAGCTCGTCCCCCAGCCTGCGCCTGCCGACGTCCTCGAACATCCGCCAGATCACCGGCCTGGCGTCGGGATCAAGCAGCTCGCCACGGCGCGCCAGCGCGGCGTCGGCCAGCGCCAGCAGCTCGGCCGGGACGTAGCCGGGGAACTTGACCCGGATCGCGAACCTTGAGGTAAGGCCGGGATTCGTGGCCAGGAAGCTCTCCATCTGCTTCTCGTAGCCGGCCAGGATGATGATCAGGTCGTCCCGATCGTCCTCGGCCCGCTTGAGCAGCGCCTGGACGGCCTCGTTACCGAACCGATCACCCTGCCCGTCGCCCTCGTTGACCAGGCTGTAGGCCTCGTCGATGAACAGCACGCCGCCGAGCGCGGAGTCGACCAGCTCATTCGTCTTGATCGCGGTGGCGCCCAGGTACTCCCCGACCAGGTCGGCCCGGTGCGCCTCCACCACGGCGGGCGTCTCGAGCAGCCCGAACGCATAGAAGATCTTGGCGATGATCCTGGCCACGGCGGTCTTCCCGGTGCCCGGCGGCCCGAGGAAGACGAAGTGCTGCATGGGCTTCTCGGCCCCGAACCCGGCGAGGGCGCGCCTGCGGGCAGCCTCGACCGAAGCGGCGATCGAGCGGATCTGGTCCTTGACCGCCGCCAGGCCGATCATGGCGTCCAGCTCGGCCATGGCCTCATCAACGGTGATCTCAGGCTGCCGGTCTGCGGCGGGCCGCTCACGCACGGCCGGTGCCTGGCTGCGCTGTCCGTCCGACGTGTGCCCGGCGCGGACCAGATCAGTGGCCTGCGCGATCCTGCTGTCGGTGCCTGCGGCGTTGCCGGGCCTGCCATCACGCGGCGGCCGCGTTGCCGTTCCGGCATGCGGCGCCGCGAGCGCTCCGCCGCGCGCCTGCTGGCGACCGAACTCCCGGCCTTCCTGCAATGACTTGGCCAGCCGCCAGCCGAGCACGATGCAGGCGATCAGCCAGGCGATGGCAGCGCCGATGATCGGCTGGTACGAATGGAACAGACTGGCGAGGAAGCCCGCCGGCAGCGCCCACAGCAGCGTCCACGCGACCGTCCGGCACGGCACGAACCAGCGGCCGAGCGAACCAGCGTGAGCGGCGACTACCGCCATGAAAGGCAGCAGCAGCAGCGCGGCCATGAAGGAATGCTGGTGCGCCGACCATACCGTCACCAGGGCCACGCCCCAGGCTGCTACTGACAGCGATGCCGCGACGCTGCGGTGGCCGGAGGCGACGGCCACGGGCGCGTAAATCAGCGCGCCTACCACCAGCAGCGAGCAGGCGACCGGGACGGCAACCGGGAAGAGAACGACGAGGGCCGCGATCAAAAGGATCTTGACGGCGAGCGGGGCGGCTGACACAGTTCGGCGAATGCGGGCTACCCCGTCCTGCGCCGTCCGCCAGCCGGGCAGGAACGGGGACCCCTCTGATGGCCGCATCTCGCTCCCTCGCACTCAAACCTGTATAGCGCATCACCGATCGCATACGAAGGCACACAAACAGATACCGCTGAGAAAATTGTCCTTGCGGACACGCCTGAGGCCAGTTTGAAACAAGTGACGGTGACGACCGCCCGCTCAGGCGCCGGTGACGAACGTGGAGGGACCATGGACAGGATCGCGGCAGACCTGCTTATTCCGGGCATCGGTGATCCGATCCGCGATGGCGTGGTCGTGCTCGAGGACCAGCGGATCAGCTACGCGGGACCGGCCGCAGCCGCGCCTGATACCCCCGGCGCGGTCTCGCGCCAGGCCGCGACGGTCATGCCTGGCATGTGGGACTGTCACGGGCATTTCCTCGGATCCCGCGTCTTCGATCTCGGGAAGATGCCGGTTGAGCCGCTCACGCTCCGCGCCGTACGCAGCGCGCGCGACCTGCGAGCCGCCCTCGATGCCGGCATCACGTCGGTGCGCGAGGTTGGCGGCCTCGGCATCGACCTCGCCCGGGTCGTCGCGGAGGGAGTGCTTGACGGCCCCGCGATCTACGCCGCGGGAGCGATCCTGAGCACCACCGGCGGCCATGCCGACCTGCACTCCTACCCGCTCGCCTGGATGGAGGACTTCTCTCTCCGCGAAGGGGTGCTCCGGCTGGCCGACGGCACGGACGGCTGCATGCGCGCGGTCAGGGAGCAACTGCGCCGCAACGCGCGGGTGATCAAGATCTGCGCATCCGGCGGAGTGCTGTCCGAGGTCGACCATCCCGTCCATCAGCAGTTCACGAACGCGGAGCTGCGCGTGATCGTGGAGGTGGCCGGCCTGGCCGAGCGGGTCGTCGCCGCGCACTGCCACGGCAAGCCGGGAATCATCGCGGCGCTTGAGGCCGGGGTGCGGACAATCGAGCACGGCACCTACCTCGATGACGAGTGCTGCGACGCGATGAAGGAGACCGGCGCCATCCTGGTGCCGACCCGGACGATCGTCGAGGACATCCTGGCGAACCTGGCAGCCGTGCCCGGTTACGCGGCCGCGAAGCTTGTCGCCATCGCTGAGGTGCACGCTCAGGCGGTGGCACTGGCACATGAGCGCGGGGTCACGATCGCGATGGGCACGGACATCGGGCTGACGGGCAGCGACCTGCCCAACTCCTGGGGCCAGAACGGCAGCGAGCTTCCGCATCTCGTCGCGCTCGGCATGACGCCGCTGCAGGCAATCGAGGCCGCGACGGCGACCGGGCCGCTGACCCTCGGCCCGCAGGCGCCGCGCAGCGGCCGCCTCGAGGCTGGCTACGACGCTGACGTCATCACCCTGGACGCCGATCCGCTGGCTGACATCGGCGTGCTGGCGAGTCCCCGGCACGTGACCGGAGTCTGGACGGCGGGCCGCCTGGTCAAAGGCGCCCCGGCGGCCGGGTAACCGGTCTTGGACGGCATTGTCAGGGGTTAGTAATCAGGGGTTAGTGATAGGAGTAGCCATGGCACGAGGCAGCGGTTCGTGACACGACGCGGTGGCTGTGACACGAGGCAATAGTTTGTGAAGGAGACGATCGTGGAAACCCGGGAGGCGGCCCGGCGGTGGGCCAATGCATGGGCCGACGCCTGGCCGGTCAAGGACGTCGATGCAATCGTCGCCCTTCAGGCCGAGGACGGCGACCATTGGGCCTCCATGTTCCGGCCGTTCCGCGGGCGTGCCGGGCTTCGTAGCTATCTGGCGGAAGCCTTCGCCGAGGAATCCCGTCCCGCGAAGGTTCGGTTCGCCGAGCCGCAGGTTGACGGCGATGCGGCAGCCGTCGAGTACTGGGCGGTGATCTACGTCAAGGACCAGCCGGTGACCATCTCTGGCTGCACGTTGCTGCGCTTCAATGAAGCTGGCCTCGTGGCAGAGGCTCGCGATTACTCCCATGTCAAGGAAGGCCATCACGCACCGCCCGCCGGCGTATTTGAGGACAGCCCGTCAGAGGCGGGTAGTACTACTTGACCCATGGACACACCGCCCTTCGATGACCTGCTGTCCCTGATCGAGGACCGGTCGGCGGCGCTGCGCGCGGCCGCCGCCGGCCCGCCCGCCGGGGCCCGCGTGCCCTGCTGCCCTGACTGGTCGCTGCATGATCTCGTGGCCCACCTTGGCGAGGTACAGCGGTTCTGGGCGGCCGTGGTGGCTGCCGGGCCTGCCACGGTTCCGCCGGACGATGACTCGGTTGCCGGGCGCACGCCGCACGGCGACCTGCTGGCCTGGTCCGCTGAGTCAACCGCGGAGCTGATCGGCGCGCTGCGCGCGGCCGGCCCTGACCGGGAGTGCTGGACCTGGTGGACGGCTTCCAGCGCGCCGGACACATCCGCCGCGGTGGCGAGGCACCAGGTTCAGGAAGCAGCGGTGCATGCCCGCGACGCGCAGGAGGCAGCAGGTCGCGCCGGGGAGCTCCCTGCGGTGATCGCGACGGACGGCGTGGCTGAGTTCCTCACCGTTGGTCTCGGCGCGAGCGGGCCGTGGCCGCACGAGCCTGCGCGCATCGCGCTGCGGGCCGGCGAGGGCACGGGGTGGCTGCTCGACCTGGGCGAGAAGGGCGCGGTGATCGCTGCTCCGGACGCTGGCGCGGGCAGGCTGCCGGATCCTGCGGCCTGGCTGGCAGGCAGCGCGAGCGACCTCGTGCTCGTTCTGTACGGTCGCCTTGGCCTGGACGCGGTGCAGGTGGACGGAGACCGCGGCCTGGTCCAGCAGCTGATCGACTGGGGCCCGCGCGACTGAATGCCGCCGGGGCAGGCTTACCCAGCCCGCAGCTGACCAGGCGGACAGCGCACCTCGCACAAGGCCGAGAAGCGGGTGCTGGCCGGCAACGGCAGCCGACCATCCGCCGGTGCACGTTTCGCTGCAGTGCAGGTCCGCTGTTCGGAGGCTGGCTACCGGCTCGGGAGTGATCGCGGTAGCCCGAACCATGGCAGCGCGGTGTTCTCGAAGCGGGTCATGGCGCAGATCTGGTCGCCGGTGAGGGTGAGGACAATGAGGCCGATCCCGTGGCCCGTGCCGTCAGGGGCGCGCAGGTAGGCCCCGAACGCCGGCTGGCCGTTGGCTCGCGTCGGGACGAGGTCGAATCTGCGGCCCGAGCCGAAGACGGTGGCGCAGAAGCCGGCCACGTCGTCTCGGCCCTCGTATTCGAAGGGCATGGGTGGCATCGACATGAAGACGTCGTCGGTCAGCAGGGCCACCACTGCGTCGAGATCGGCGGACTCATAGGCGCGGACGAACTTCGCCACGATCGCATCCTCGGCGGGTGAGCCGGGGGCGAGAGCCGGCGGCCGCCGGCGGTGCAGGCTGGTGCGCGCCCGTTTGAGGGCGCTGTTGACCGAGTCGAGGGTCGAGTCCAGCATGTCAGCTACCTCGTTCGCGTGGAATCCGAGGACTTCGCGCATGATCAGGACAGCGAGCTGGCGAGGCGGGAGGAGTTGAAGGGCGGTCACGAAGGCCAGGGAGATGGATTCGGTCTGCTCGTAACGGGCCTCCGGCCCGGGTGGTACGCCGATCGCACCCTCGAAGAGAGTGTCGGGATACGGCTCGAGCCAGACGACTTCGCCGAGCCGGGTCGGCTCGGGCGGTTCCACGTTGGGCACTCCCACTCCTTGGCCGGGCGCCTGCTGGCGGAGCGACGCGCGTTGAGGCACCGGCTGGTGGCGATCCGGTAAAGCCAGGTACGGATCGACGCACGTCCTTCGAACCCGGTGAGGCCTTGCCAGGCAGCCAGCAGGGTGTCTTGGAGGGCGTCCTCGGCATCCTGGAAGGATCCGAGCATCCGGTAGCAGTGCACCTGTAGCTCTCGGCGATGCGGCTCGGTCAGCTCCCGGAACGCGTCGCCGTCACCGGCCCGCGCCCTTGAGATCAGGTCAGCTGCCACCACCCCCACCGTCACGTCACCTTCTTCCCGCACCCTGTCGCGCTTCCCTCCTGATATGGACACCGGCCGAGGGACGAACTGGGCGGTCGGTCGGCGCCCACTTTCCCGATGTCGCGGTGACTACATCAGTGGTAGCTGACAACGCCAGCGAAGGAGAACTGAAATGGGAAAGATCATCGTGACCGAGAATGTCTCGCTCGACGGAGTCGTCCAGGACCCGACCGGTGACGAGGGCTTCCGGCACGGCGGCTGGTCCGGCCAGCTGGCAGACAAGGACCGCGAAGCGTGGGCCAAGGTCCTGTTCGACGAGGCGCTGGGCACCGAGGCCTTGCTGTTGGGCCGGCGGAGCGACGAGTGGTTCGCAACGCGGTGGGCGGGGCGCAGTGGCGAGTGGGCGGACAGGTTGAACAACCTGCCCAAGTACGTCGTCTCCTCCGCTCTCGTAGAACCCCACTGGAACAACTCGACGGTCCTCAAGGGCGGCGAGGTGGTGAACGAGGTCTCGAAGCTGAAGCAAGAGCTAGACGGGGAGATCGTCGTCTACGCCAGCTGTCAGCTCGTGCGCACGCTGATGGAGCACGACCTGGTCGACGAGCTGCGCCTGATGGTCTACCCGGTCGTGCTCGGGGCTGGCGAGCGCCTTTTCGGCGAGACCAGCGACAAGAAGTCCGTACGCCTCCTCAGCACCCGGACCGTCGGTGACGGTCTCGCCTTCCTTACCTACGAGCTCGTCCGGGAGGCTTAGCCGTACCACGGGGGGCGCCGCATCCCCGGGGACGCCGCTGCTGCCGGCCGGGAGTTATCCGCCGGCGAGACGACCGCAGGAGGCCGCCCGAGGCCACCGGAGGCCCGATGCCCGGGGCGGCGTGGGCTGGTGCCAAATCAGCCGGGCTGGCCGGGTCTGGCCAGCGGCCAGCCGCCGGCCGCAAGCCTGGCGCTGACCCGGTTGACATCGGAGTCGAGCGGTTTTTCGTGGGTGATGGTTTCGATCGCATCCCGAATTGCTTGCGCTGAGGCGGGGTCGCTGGCGGCGGCCAGCTCGCCAGCGATCGCGACGACATCGGCGTCGGTCAGCCGGCTGGCCAGGAGGGCGAACAGCGGGATGTAGTCGACGTTGGGGACCCCTTCGGGGTAGCCCGCACGCAGCCAGGCGATGATCGAGCTCAGGACGGGTGGCAACGCCATGTTCCTAGACCCTCTCGGTGAGGTAGCCGCGGGCTCGGGTAGGGCCTCGTCCGGCGGTGACTACTTGGCGGCGGGGTGACCGATTTTGTAGACCTCGTAGATACCCCAAGCTATTGCGGCCAGCACAATCACGAAACAGACCGCGGCGGCGGCGATACCCGCCGGGTTGCCGCCGACGACAACGTCGGAGTCGGCGCCCGCGGCCTGGGTACGGCTGCCCTTTGACAGGGCGAGCAGGCCGAGGGCGAATATCGCCGGGAGCCCCGCGCCGGCGAGCAGGCCGAAGACTACGATCTTCCAGAGCGCTGTGAGGTTGATCCAGGACATTGTCTGCTCCCCTGTCGCTCAGGCCGCTTCTGCGGGCTCGGGCTCGGGCTCGGCCGGAGCGACCGACCCGGTCCATTCGTCGTTCACGTTGTTGCGGTCTACCTTGGTGGCGCGGGACCTCAGGTAGACCGTCGCCGCTACCGCGACCAGGATGACGAGGTCGACGATCACGCCTGCGGTGCCGCCGATCAGGTGCGCCAGGGCTTCTGCCCCGGCACCCACCAGCCCGGCCGACGGCAGGGTGAACACCCAGGCCGTGGCCATCCGCCCGGCCACGTTCCAGCGGACCTCGGCGCCCTTCTTGCCGAGCCCGGTGCCGATGATCGACCCGGTGGCGACGTGCGTGGTCGACAGCGAGTAGCCAAAGCTGCTGGACAGCAGGATGACCGCGGCCGAGGCGGACTCGGCCGCCATGCCCT
>PMSW01000019.1 GCA_003168215.1 Actinomycetota bacterium | reverse complement strand
GTGCCCGCCGCGCCCGTGCCCGCCGCGGCGCCGTAGCTTGCCCCGCCCGGAACCGCCGCCGGCAGGCAGTCGACCAGGCCGGCGATCAGGCCGCGGGCTGCCGCGACGACGACGGGCGGGTCCAGCTGGAGGCGGAGCGGATCGGTGGCCGCGAGCGCCGGCACGATGACCTGCAGCCGCTCCAGCGGGAGCGTGCCGGCCGGCAGCGCGGCCTGGGCGGCGGCACCGACCGCGATGGCCTCGCTGGTGGCATGCCAGGGCGCCGCGGCGTCATCGAACGATCCGGTCCACAGCAGGCTGGCGACCTCCTCGAAGCTCCGGCTGGCCGCGAGCACGGTGGCGTCCAGGCCCTTGTACCAGAAACGGTCGGCGCCGATCTCGGTCAGCGCCGACTCAATGACCAGCTCAGCCGCACCGGGCTCACGGCGCGGCCTGCCCTTCCTGGCCAGGCCCTCGACCTCGCCCGCATCGAACAAGCTGGCCCGGCCGTCCGGGCCGGTCCGGCGGGTCAGGACGCCCCGGCTCACGTAGGAGTAGAGACTGGCCTGTTTGATGCCGAGCCGCTGCGCCGCCTCCGCAGCCCCGATCCAGTCCGCCACCCTCGCGCCTCTCGCTAGCCGCTTGCCCGCCGTCCGCATGCGCCGGGACTCCGCCGCACATATTGATTTTAATCAACGTTGACCAATGTGGAGACGATAGTCCAGGCTAGCGGTGTCAGGCAACGGCACGTGCCAGGCAGAGGGAGACGAAAATGCCAGATACCGGTCAGGTCATCAGGAATGCGGATGGTGCGGGCAGCACGGGAGGTGCGGGCAGCACGGATGCACCCGCCGGGCTCGACGGAGTGGTGGTCGCGCGTACCCGGATCGGTGACGTCCGCGGCCTGGAGGGCTGCTACTACTACCGGCACTACGACGCGATCGAGCTGAGCAGTCACCGGACGCTCGAGGACGTGTGGCACCTGTTGTTCCGCGGGCACCTGCCCGACCAGGCGGAACGGGCCGCCTTCCAGCGCCAGGCCGCGGGCCACCGCGTGCTGCCGGAAGACCTGATCCCCTTCCTGCGCACGCTGGCCAGCACCGATCCGTTCGACCCGATGGCCGCGCTGCGCACCGCGATCTCCTTCGTTGCGCAGAGGTCCGGCTTCCGCTCCTGGCTCGATATCCCGCCGGATCAGCTGTACGACAACGCCGTGCAGCTGTCGGCGCAGACACCGGTGCTGCTCGCGGCGCTGCACCGGCTGCACCGCGGGCAGGAGCCGGTAGCGGGTGACCCGGGGCTGTCCGCAGCGGCCAGCTATCTCTTCATGCTCAGCGGCGAGCACCCGGACCCGCAGCACGTCTGGGCACTGGAGCGGTATCTCATCTCCACGATCGACCATGGCTTCAACCCCTCCACGTTCACCGCGCGCGTGATCGCGTCCACGGGCGCTGACCTCGGCGCCGCGGTGACCGGCGCCATCGGCGCCCTGTCGGGGCCATTGCACGGCGGCGCGCCGAGCCGCGTGCTCGACATGCTCGACGACATCGGGACCCCGGACCGGGCGCAGGCATGGGTCCGCGACGCGGTGCTGCGGGGCGACAAGATCATGGGCTTCGGCCACCGGGCATACAAGGGCAAGGACCCGCGCTCAGCGCTGCTGCGCGAGGTGGCTGACACCCTCGGCGGGCGTACCGCCGAGTTCGCGGCCGCCGTGGAGGACACGATCGTCGGTGTCCTCGCCGAGATGAAACCCGGGCGCGCGCTCAACTCCAACGTCGAGTTCTACGCGAGCGTTGTCATGGATGCCTGCGGGATTCCGCGGGAGATGTTCACGCCCACCTTCGCCTCCAGCCGGGTCATCGGCTGGTGCACGCACGTGCTGGAGCAGGTTTCAGGCAACCGGGTCATCCGCCCGTCGGCTCGCTACGACGGCCAGCCGCCAGAGCCGGTTCCCCTGAGCGACGAGATGACACAGGCCTGAGCGTCAGCCGCCCAGCTGCTTGCGGCCGCGGGCCCGGCGCAGGCGGCGGCGCTGAGAGGGATCGAGCATCGCGTAGGCAATGGCCGGGATGGCGATCGCCAGGACGAGCAGGATCAATGGCACGTACAAGGGAATCGGCAGCGCAAGCAAGATGAGCGCGATGATGACACCGGCAATGCCGTACTTCATGTGAGGCGACATACCGGGCTCCTTCTCCTCGGCGGGACCATCCGTTCCCGCTCACTGCTGACCAGCTCACTGCTGACCAGCTAACTGGACCACTTCCGCTAACTAGACCACATCCGCGGTCGCTACGGTAACGCCAGGCGAGCAGCTGAAGTTCCGCAGGCTGCCGATGGCCTGGCCAGGCGGCGATGGACAATGATGGGTGCACGAACCTGGAGGATGCCATGACGCTGTCGCTGCCCATCGACGCGAGCGCCAACGAGCTACTGTCCCGGAGCCCGCTGGCGCTGCTGATCGCCCTGCTGCTGGACCAGCAGGTCCCGCTGGAGAAGGCATTCGGCTCGCCGCAGGTTCTGGTCCAGCGGCTCGGCCACGAGCCGACAGCCGAGGAACTGGCCGGCTTCGACCCGGGGGCACTCGTCGCGATCTTCAGCGAGCGGCCGGCCCTGCACCGCTTCCCCAGGGCGATGGCCGCCCGCGTCCAGGATCTCGGCCGGATCATCGCCGATCGCTACGACGGCGATGCCGCCCGGGTCTGGGCGGACGCCACGACCGGCAAGGAGCTGGCCGCGCGGCTCTCGGAACTGCCCGGGTTCGGCGCCTACAAGGCCCAGATCCTGATCGCGCTGCTCGGCAAGCAGCTCGGCGTGCGGCCGGACGGCTGGCGCGAGGCCGCTGGCCGGTTCGGCGAGGAGGGCTCGCGCTACTCGGTCGCTGACATCGTGGATGACGCTTCGCTGGCCGAGGTACGGGCCTTCAAGAAGCAGACGAAGGCCGCCGCGAAGGCGGCGGCCGGCAGCCGTCGCGGCGACCGGGGCCAGCCAGCGCCGCGTCCTTGATTTCCCCCTGGGCCGCGGCGCCTTGAGCTGGCGGAGCTGCGCCAGGTTTATCCGTTCGGCCTGTGCTTTCAGTTCCTGGCGCAGGCGGTGCTCTATATCGGTCATCGCTCAGCCCTCCTCCCCCAGGGTGCGCGCCAGCGCGGCCAGCCCGCGCGATGTGGTCGAGCGGACCGCGCTCTGGCCGATCCGGAGCACGGTCGCGATCTCGGCCTCCACATCCATGAGACGCGCGCGCCGGCCGCAGCGCTGCACCACCCGTGCGGGTAATGTCGCCGGCGTGTCAGATTCCGGGTTTCCCGCCACCGGCGCGGCGCGGGTGCATGTCCTGCAGGCTGGCTATGCCCGCGAGACCGGCGGCGTGGAGCACGTCGGCAGCACGGTAACGCTCATTCTCGACGGCAATGCCGTGATCGTGGTCGATCCCGGCATGGTGCCGACCCGGGCTCAGCTGCTGGCGGCGCTGACCGGGAGGTGCTGCGGGCCAGCCGGGAGCGGATTCTCGGGCTTGCCTCGGTGATCATCCCCGGGCACGGTCCCGCCTTCCGGCCGGACGAGGGAACGCCGCGCTAGGTCACGTATCTGCATCCGGCCGTTGCATACGGCCGTTCTATGGTCAGGCTGCCTAGTCGCGATGTATCTTGTCTGCGGGGAGCGCGCGGCCCGATGCGATTCGCGTATTTCGACGGAAGGCTAGGTCAGGGGAACGTGACTGCCGATCAGCCGCTGCGGGCCGGCGGCCCAGGGCAGCTGCCTGGTGCGCCCGCGGCGGTCATCGCGACGACCGCGCTGACAAAGCGCTACCCGGGCGCGGTGACCGCTCTGGACGCCCTGACCGTTACCGTCGGGCCGGGTATCACGGGCCTGGTCGGGTCCAACGGGGCAGGCAAGTCGACGCTCATCAAGATCCTTCTCGGCCTGCTCCCGCCGACCAGCGGGACGGCGAGCGTGCTCGGCACCGACTGCACCGCGGACGGCACCAGGATCAGGATGCTGACCGGCTACATGCCGGAGCACGACTGCCTGCCGCCGGACGTCACCGCGACCGAGTTCGTCGCTCATCTCGGCCGGATGTCCGGCCTGCCGGCCACGGCGGCCAAAGAGCGCGCTGCCGACTCGCTGCGTCACGTAGGGCTGTACGAGGAGCGGTACCGGCAGGTTGGCACGTACTCCACTGGCATGAAGCAGCGGGTGAAACTGGCCCAGGCGCTGGTCGGCGATCCCCGGCTGCTGCTGCTCGATGAGCCGACCAACGGCCTGGATCCGGCGGGCCGCAGTTCGATGCTCGACCTCATCAGCCGGATCGGTACCGAGTTCGGCATCTCGGTCGTGGTCGCCTCGCACTTGCTCGGCGAGATCGAGCAGATCTGCGATCAGCTGGTGGCGATCGAGGGCGGGCGGCTGCTGCGCGCCGACACGATCAGCTCCTTCACCCAGTCGAGCGAGGTCCTGCTGATCGAGGTGGAGGAAGGCTCGCAGCAGCTTGCGGCAGAGCTGGCCCGGCGAGGCCTGGAGCCGGTGCCGTATCAGAAGGCGCTGCTGGTCCGGCTGGCCGGCGAGGCCACTTACGACGCCGTGCGGGACGCCGTTGCCGACCTCGGCCTGCCGCTGAACCGCATGGAGCAGCGCAGGCACCGGCTGGAAGAGCTGTTCAGCGACGAGGCTGCGCCGGCCTTCGAGACGGCAGGAGGCGGCGATGTCCGCTGACAGCGCGCCCGCCGCCGGGCTGCCGGCGACGGTGGCAGCCGGCCACGGCAGCGTCATCCACGACATCGGATACCGGGCCTATGACGGCCAGCGCCTGGGCCGGGCACAGATCGTCCGCGCGCTGTGCTGGTACAGCCTGCGCTCGGCGTTCGGCATCGGCCGCGGGGTCAAGGCGAAGATCGTGCCGGTGATCACGTTCGTGATCATGTGCCTGCCTGCGGTGGTCGACGCGGCGATCATCGCGCTCAGCCGGACGCATACGCGTCAGATCAGCTACGACACCTACGAGCCGCATGTCCGGATCCTCGTCCTGCTGATCTTCATCGCCGCGCAGGCGCCGGAGCTGGTCTCCCGCGACCTGCGCAGCCACTGCCTGCCGCTGTACTTCGCCCGGCCGATCCGCCGGATCGACTACCCGGCCGCCAAGCTCGCCGCGTTTTTCATCGCCTGCCTGGCGATGATCGAGATCCCGCTGCTGCTGCTGTATGTGGGCACGGTCACTCAGGTGCACGGAGGCAGCGCCATCTGGAGCGAGACCAGGGCGCTGATCCCCGGCCTGCTGCTCGGCGCGGCGTGGGCGCTGCTGCTGTCGGCGATCGGGCTCGCGCTTGCCTCGCTGGCCGGACGACGCGCCTTCGCCACCGGCGCGATCGCGATCTTCTTCTTCCTGAGCCTGACGCTCGCCACGCTCCTGACGAAGATCGGCGAGCACGGCACCGGCCCCGCTCCGCCTGGTAGCGCGCCGTCGGCCCTGGCCCGTCTCAGCGGCCTGATCAGCCCGTTCACGGTGCTGGACGGCCTGCGGCAGTGGCTGGGCGGCACCACGCCTGGCGAGATTCCCAATCCCGGCCATTACGGCGTCCTCTACGGCCTGATGTTCCTGATCTTCCTCGCGGCCGGCGTCGGCGGCCTGATCGCACGGTACCGGAAGGTCGGTGTGGCGTGACCACGATCGAGCTGGGCAACGTGTCCCGCTGGTACGGCAACGTGGTGGCGGTCAACGACATCTCGATGACCGTCGGGCCCGGGGTCACCGGCCTGCTCGGCCCGAACGGGGCGGGCAAGTCAACGGTCCTGCACATGATCGCCGGCTTCCTCGAGCCATCGCGCGGCGAACTCACCGTCGCCGGGATGGCCAGCTGGCGGAATCCGGAGATCTTCAGGACGATCGGCCTGGTGCCGGAACGCGACTCGGTCTACGCGTTCCTCACCGGCGCGGAGTTCGTCACGGCCACGGCCAGGCTGCATGAGCTGGCCGATCCCGGTGCGGCGGCCCGCCGCGCCATCGGGATCGTGGAGATGGCCGAGGCGCAGGACCGGAAGATCTCGACCTATTCCAAGGGCATGCGGCAGCGGATCAAGGTGGCGGCCGCGCTGGTGCACGATCCCGAGGTCATCGTGCTGGACGAGCCGTTCAACGGGATGGATCCGCGGCAGCGGCTGCACATGATGGACCTGCTCGCCGGCCTGGGGCAGCAGGGCCGCGTCATCTTGTTCAGCTCGCACATCCTGGAGGAGGTCGAACGGCTGTCCGGGACGATCCAGGTGATCGTCGGCGGCCGGCTGGCAGCCTCCGGCGACTTCCGCGCGATCCGGCGGCTGATGACGAGCAGGCCGCATGTCTTCCTCGTCCGCTCGTCCGACGACCGGCTGCTCGGCTCGGCCCTGATCGGCCGCCCGGCCGTGACCGGGGTGGAGCTGACGCCACGCGGACTGCAGGTGCGCGCGTCCGACTACGGCACCTTCGCCAGGGAGCTGGCAGGGATCACCAGGGACCAGGGAATCCGGCTGCGTGAGCTGCTGCCCGCGGACGAGTCGCTGGAGAGCGTCTTCGCCTACCTCATCGCGTCATGACGCAGCAGAGCAGGATGAGCCACAGAATGAGCCAGGAACCCGATATGGCCGCAGCTGGCCGGCCAGGGAAGAGAGCAGGCAGTCCCGTGTCCGGTGTCGTCAACGGAGTCGTCCTGCGGCTGACGCTCCGCGCCACCATGGGCCGCAAGCGCGCGCTCATCTTCGCTATCGCGCCGGTGATCCTGATCGGCGTCTCGGCGCTGCTGAAGCTCACCGCGCACAGCCCGGTGTGGCCGCCGGAATTCCTCGGCGTCTTCGGTTTCACCGTGGTGATCCCGCTCACCGCCCTGATCATCGGGACCAGCGTCATCGGCGCCGAGATCGACGACGGCAGCATCGTCCACCTGCTGGCGACGCCGGTACGCCGGCTCTCGGTGATCCTGAGCAAGTTCACCGCCGCCGTCATCCTGACGGCTGCCTTCGGGGCCATTCCCGAGTACCTGGCCGGGGCCATCGCTACCGGGCCCGCCAGCAAGCTGGCCATCGGGCTGTTCGCCGGGGCGCTGGCGGCCTCAGTGATCTATAACGCGCTGTTCGTGATG
>PMSW01000034.1 GCA_003168215.1 Actinomycetota bacterium | reverse complement strand
CGCCGTCGCCGTCATGCCACGATAAGGGTCATGGGCCCGCAGCGGTTCCGCGCCGTCATCACCGCCGATCCTGAGGGCCGCGCGGTCATCACGGTGCCGTTCGACCCGGATGAGACGTGGGGTTCCAAGGCCAACCACCCCGTCAGCGGCACGATCGACGGCAGGCGGTTCCGCACGAGGCTTTCGCCGGGCGGCAGCGGATGGGTGCTGACCGTGAGGCTGCACGCGGGCGTCGCGATCGGCGATGATGTGACCGTCCAGCTGTCCCCGGAAGGCCCGCAACGCGGCGATCTTGCCGACGACATCGCCGCGGCGCTTGCTGCTGACCCGGCCGCGGGCGCATTCTTCGACACGCTGGCGCAGTTTTACCGCAAGGCGTACCTCCGCTGGATCGATGCGACCACCCGCCGGCCGGACGTCCGCGCGGCCCGCATCGCCGAGGTAACCGGCCTGCTCGCGGCGGGGATCAAAGAGCGGCCACGAATGTGAGGGCAGGCGTGCCCGACGCTCGTGCACCTGCCTGACATCGTGTAGTGGCTTGCCGCGGGCGCCGCCAGCGTTCCGTTAGGCGCAGGACTGGAAGCCCCCCCGCCCAGCAGATCCAGCGCCTGGCCGGCTACCCCGATTCCAGCACCGCCAGGTCGCGCACCGCGAACCGGTAGTGCTCGATCTCCTCGTCCATAACCACGGCGATGCAGCCGGCGACGGTGCGCTCTTCTTCCGGGTAACCCGGTGCGGGCGACCGTCGGCACAGCCGGCCGAGGCCGTCATCGGTCAGCCCGGCCACGATCCGCCGGACCACGGCCATCCGGTCCGCGCGGGCGGCCAGGATGTCGTCGTAGCCGGGCTCAGCGGCCAGGTCGATGCCGAGCCCGGCCGCGTCCGCCGCCGGGTACCAGCTCTGCGGCAGCCCGATCGGGTGGTACGGCATCTCCTCGTCCAGCACCGCGCGGCTCGCCCAGGCGTCGGTGATGAAGACCAGATGACGCAGCGTCTGCGCGAACGACCACTCCTCGTTGACCTGCGCAGTCAGCGCTGCCGCCGGCAGCCGCCCGGCCCGTTCGGTCGCCTGTGCCCACAGCCGCTCGATGGTGTCCCACATCGCACGGAAATAGCCGGACGTCTGGCCCTCGCGGAACTGCACGCGCTCAGGGTGCCGCCGGTCTAGTTCGGCGCTGACGAAGTCGCTCACGTCGACGCCATTGACGGTGACGTTACTGAGGTAGCCGGAGATGCTGACGTCGACCAGCCAGCCATCCCGGATTGTCATGCCGGTCAGGTCACAGTCGGTGAACCGGACGCCGCGCAGGTCCGCGACATCGAACCTTGCTCCCCGGAATTCCTCGCTGCCGCCCTCGCCGGCGTAGAACCGGTGCGGTCCGAACTGCGCCTCCACCGGGCCATCGTGCCGGGCCGGCGGCGGTGTTGTCTGATCGTTGGCTTCTGTCATGAACCGCACGCTAACGCCGATCCCGGACGTTCTGCTTCCGGAACCACCTTCCCCAGCCCGGAGAGGTTGTGCTGGTAAGGTCCACGCGTGACTGTGCCCCGCGAGGAGCTTCGGTCGTGGAGCCCAGGCGACTCGCGGCTACGCTCGATCACCTTCGCTGGCAGCGTCGCCGCGATACTGGCAGGCATCATGGTCACGGGGCTAGCGCTCGCACCGTGACCAGACAGGTAATCAAGCTCGGCTCAAGCTCCATTGCCAGCGGCGACGGGCTGGCACTTGACGTCATCGCCGGCCTGGTCTCTCAGGTCGCCGCGGTGCAGCGAGCCGGGCACGAGATCATCCTGGTGACTTCTGGAGCAGCGCGCCTTGGCCGGCGGCTCCTGTCCTTCGAGGGTCCGACCGCCGGAGCGGTTCCTGCGCTGCGGGCGCTCGTCAGCTCGGTCAGGTCCTCGATGCGGGAGGCGGCCGACCTCGGACAGGCGGCACGGGACACGGCGAGCGGGGCAGCTACTGCCGTCACAGCCGGTGACTACGGCCGGCTCATCGGCTCCTTGCAGGAGACGCTCCGGCGATACGAAAGCGCCGAGCAGATGCCGCAGGCCATTGATGTGGCACTGCCGGCATCGGTGGGCCAGCCGGCGCTGATGGCGATGTACCGTCAGCTAGCTGCGGCCGTCGGGATCGAGGTATGCCAGATCCTGGTCTCTCGCAGTGACCTGGCATCGGCCAGGGCCATGAGTGACCTTGGCAGTCTGCTGAACGAGGCCCTCGGCCGCGGCCTGCTTCCTGTGGTGAATGGCAACGACGCGACGGATCCGGTATCCGCACTCGACAATGACCAGGTAGCCGTTGCGATCTCCGTCGCGGCCGGGGCTTCGCGGCTGCTGTTCCTGACCGACGTGCGAGCTGCCTACCGGGACCTGGCCTTCAGCGACCGGATCCCCCGGCTCACCCCGGATGAGGCGCGGGCGGTGCGCATCACGGCAGGCGGCGCCGGACGAGGCGGGATGGGATCGAAGCTCGACGCCGCGGCGCGGGCAGCCTGCTGCGGCATCGAGTGCGTCATCGGCTCGGCCCGTGAGCCTGACGTCGTGGCCAGGAGTATCAACCCGCGGGCCAGGCTGGGAACGGTCGTCCGTGCGGCCCGCAGCAGCCTGGAGCCATCGCAGCGCTGGATCGGCGGCATGGCCTACTCGGCGGGCTCCATCTACGTCAACAAAGACGCGGAGCAAAGCCTGCGCACCGGGAGCACGCTGTTCCTCTCTGGCGTCAAGCGCGTGGACGGAGAATTTAGCGCCGGCTCGGTAGTGGAGCTACTGGACGTCCGTCATCCTGAGCGGCTGATCGGCCGCGGCTCGGTGGCCCTGCCCTCGAGCATCCTGCGGCTACTGCGTGCCCTGTCACCGCAGGAGGTTGCCTGTGCCATCTCGATCCTGCTGCGGCTGCGGCACGCGCCGGGGCCACTGGCGCGCACCGGCGCCGGTGATCGCGCGGCCGCGGCGGCGGCCCTGGCGGACCCGGGTAAGTTCGAGGATTGCCGGGAACTGGCAGCAGGTAGCTCCACGGCGAGCAGGGAAGCGCTGGCGCAGCTGGCCGGATCTTCCGCAGACCGGATCGGCGAGCTTGCCGACTCGTTCATGCTGACCCAGCCGCAGCTGTGTGCCGTGATCCTGCTGGACAGAGGGTTCATGCTCGGTCACGTGCCAGGCGAGCCAGCAGCGCGCCGGGCGTTCAGGAACATTCACGCAGTGCACAGGGAATCGCTCGTCGTCTACCCGCCAGGTCGCTGACGCCGATGAGCACAGGCCGCGTCGCTGCCGGCTAACTCGCCCTGGGCACCACGGCGTACTGCCTCAGGTGCAGGTCCCTGAAGGTCACCGGGCCGCGCGGCCCGGGAACGGCGTCAATGCTGATCCCCGTCTCCGGCACGGCAAGCAACTTGAAGCCGTCAAGCAGTCGGGGGCTGGCGTTCCAGAACGCGCCACTGCCCGCGTAGCCATCCAGAAACTGGTTCGCTGTTTCCTCGTCGGCGGTGACAATCGATGCGGCCAGGCCGGATGTCTCCCTGTTCGCGATCTCGGCGGCATCCTGCGCGCTGGCTGCCCCGGCGACGGTGATCGTGGCCTCGCGCCCGGCATCCAGTGCCCACTCATGGCCGAGCGCGTGGGCGTGCGGCGGCAGCGAAAGGCTGATGCCCAGGCGCTTAGCAAGATCTGTAACGGACGGGATCACGGAATCCCACCTCTGGCGATGCACGAGCAGGAGGTTCAGCCTGTTGCAGACGCCCAGCCTGTCGAGGCTGCTCTCGATCAGCGCAAGGGCCAGGTTCTCCTTGGCAGCCAGGTCAATGTAGATGACAGCCCCGCCGTCGGCGTGCGCCAGCGTCCGGACGCCATGCAGCGCCGCATCGCGGGCCAGTGCCCTGGTGCTGGCGCCGCTACCCCGCAGTATGACGAGCGGGATCAGCCGTGGCTGCTGCACCAGGGCGAACGCGCTCTCCCGGCTGGGAATCCTGAGCAGCTGGATGGCCCTGGGATCGAGCCCGGTATCGCGCATGGCGGGACCGACGACCTGGTCGATAAGTGCGCTGGCTGACCGCAGGGCGGTGGACCCCGTCCGCAGCACGCCCGCGTTGCGCGACTTGATCAGCTGGGATGCGATGTCCACCACCACGTTGGGCCTGGCCTCGAAATTGGCGCCGATCACGCCGACCGGCCTGCGCCGCTCCCGCAACTCAAGATCGCCGGGCAGATCGCGGACATGAAACTGAGCCGGCTCGGCAGGCACCTGCGCGAGCGCACGGAGCTGGGCGGAGATGCCGCGTATCCGCTCGCGGTCAAGCATCAGACGGTCGACAACGGCCTCTGCAAGGCCCTCGGCGCGCGCCGCCCCCACATCCCTGGCGTTAGCGTCCATGATCTCGGCTGACCGCCGGTCCAGCCGCGCCGCCATGGCGCTCAGTGCTTCGTCCAGGGCGCCGGCGGGCATCTGCCGCAGTACCCCGGCGCCAGCGTGCGCCGCCAGCGCTGCCGTGATCACTGCCTGTGCCGCGGCTGCCGGCTCTTCGCTCCCGCCTGTCATGCGGAGCTTGCCAGCNNTCCATCGCTGACAGCTCTCCAGCTATCCGCGACAGCGATTCCCAGCACAAATATAGCCAGCTGCCCGCCTCAACCCGCGGGGCTGGCCGCTGCCTGCTCGTCACGGATCCGCGCGCACAAAGGGGCCAGCAGAACCGCTAAAACAGCTTAAACTTGTCTATAAGGTGGGAAAGTAACTCATGCGTCGGAGAAACCCAGCCCGGGTGCGGCGTGACCTGTCGGCCGGGATCGGCGGGCGGGTACGGCGAGCTGCGATAACACTGGCCAGGGCTGGCCGGGGGCGGCGGGCTTGACGGCCCGGGCGCGGGACAGCGACGATCAAGGACGGGGAGGGTCGCCTCGCCTGGCCGGCCCGGCAGCGGGCGGGGTCATTCAGCGCGGAGGGGTGATCGGGAAATGGGCAGGGAGCGGTTGGCGCGGTACAGCCTTTCGGGCCGGGAGAACCAGGCCGCTGTGGACGCTGGCCTCGCTGGCGCCGCCTGGTTCCGCAGCGCGGTGCCGCGTCAGCGGATGAAGGAGCTGATGCGGCGCTCCGACGGCCCGGCTATCCGGGACACCGTGATCTGGCTCGGCCTGATGGTCGCCTTCGCCGGTCTCGGGATCGCCTTCTGGGGCAGCTGGCGGGCGGTGCCGTTCTTCCTCGCCTACGGCGTGCTCTACGGCTCGTCGTCGGATTCCCGCTGGCACGAATCCGGGCACGGCACGGCGTTCAGGACGCGCTGGCTTGACCAGGGCCTGTACCAGCTTGCCTCCTTCATGATCATGCGGGACCCGACCACGTGGCGGTGGAGCCACACCCGCCACCACACGGACACGCTGATCGTGGGGCGGGATCCCGAGATCGCGGCGATGCGCCCCGCGCGGCTGGCGAGGCTGATCGTGAACTTCGCCGGCCTGGCCGACGTGCCGACGGCCTTCAGGCTGATGTTCGTGCACGCGTCCGGGCGGCTCACCGCCGATGAGGCGGATTACGTGCCGGAACCCGAGCGGCACAAGGTCTACCGGACCGCGCGGATCGACCTGGTGATCTACGCCGCCACGATCGCCTCGGCGATCGGGTTCCGGACCTGGCTGCCCATCGCGCTGATCGGCGGCCCGCGTCTCTACGGCGCGTTCATGCTGCCCGTCTACGGCCTCACCCAGCACGCCGGCCTGGGCGAGAACGTGCTCGACCACCGGCTCAACACCCGGACCGTGAAGATGAACGTGGTCCACCGGTTCCTGTACTGGAACATGAACTACCACGTCGAGCACCACATGTTCCCGATGGTCCCCTACCACCGCCTCCCGCAACTGCACGAGGAGATCAAGCACGACTGCGCGCCGGTGTACCCGTCGCTGTGGGCGGCCTACAAAGAGATCATCCCGGCGATCCTGCGCCAGCTCAAGGACCAGGACCATTTCATCCGCCGCGAACTGCTGCCCGGCGCCGCACCGTTCAACCAGCCCGCAGCCGCGAACGACGGCCGCGCGCGGCCGCTCGCCAGCGCGGCCGCGGCCTGACCGCCAGCCGGCACCGGGGAAGATAACCGATGACCCAGTGGATCGCCGCCTGCCAGACCGACGACATCGATCCCGAGGACGTCGTCCCCTTTGACCATGGCGGCAATGCCTACGCGATCTACCGTTCACCCGACGACCTGTACTACGCCACCGACGGCCACTGCACCCATGAACGCACGCTGCTCTGCGACGGCCTGGTCATGGGCGACACGATCGAGTGCCCGAAGCACAACGGCCGCTTCGACTACANNCAGCGGCAAGGCACTCGGCGCCCCCGTACTCATCGACATCCGCACCTACCCGACCAAGATCGAGCACGGCACCATCTACATCGAGATCGACTAACGGCAGCGCCGTCACGAGTGCCCTGTAGCGCCGGCAGCTGGAACGGGCTGGGGGGCTGGCGGCGGCCTCGGGCTGCTGCCAGGAGCTGCGGTAACTGCGGCCAGGATCAGAGCCTGCGGAAGTCGGGGCGGCCGTCGTGCCACCACACCAGCACCACCTTGCCGATGATGCTCGAGCCCTTGACCGGCCCCCAGTAGCGGCTGTCGCACGAGATTGCCCGGTTGTCGCCCANNCACGTAGAACTCGCCGGGCGGAACCCGGTAAGGGTGCTGGCTGCTCGCGTGCGGTACCGGCGGCCCGAGCGGGTCGTAGCGCGGCAGGTAGGGCTCGGCCAGCAGCCGCCCGTTTACGTAGATGCTGTTGCCCGACGAGTAGATCGTCTGCCCCGGCAGCGCGATGACGCGCTTGACTACGTCGCCTTGCTGCGGGCCGCAGTGGTCGAGCGGCGGGTGGCTGAACACCACGATGTCGCCCTCGCGTACGTCACGCCAGGTGAAGAACGCCTTCTGCACCAGGATCCGGTCGTACACGCCGAGCGTCGGCAGGCCGGCCAGCAGCACCGCCACGAGGATCGATGGCCGTCTCAGCCAGCACCCGCCTCCGCCGCCGCGGGCCGCCCCCGGCAGGGCCGGCGTCAGCAGGACCGGCCATGCCCGGCTTCCCAGATGATCATCTGCGGGCGGCCCGTGGCAGGGATCACGCCCGGGACGGGCTCAGGCTGGCCAGGCCGGCAATGCGCGCGTGCGCGCGCCTGGCTCGTGCTGGCCGCCCTGGCCGGCGCCGTCGAGGCCAGCAGCCCCGCCGAGACGCCCAGTGAGCAGGCCGCGACCAGCAGCGCGCAGGCCACCGTGCTCAGGCGCAGGCCGGGGCGCGGCGTAAGCCGCTCCCGCGCTGCGCCGGCCAGGAAGCTCCAGGCAATCGAGCCCGCCGGGGTCCTGCCCCTGATGAGCAGCGCGGCCAGCTCGGCGGCCTCGTCGCCGTGCCGCCGCCNNCCCCGGGGCCAGCCATCAGATGCCGCCCAGCCGCAGCCTCAGGCGGATGGTGCCAGCGTTGCTCAAAGGCCGGCCGGTCATCGACGATGGGCTACCGGACTGCACCGTGGGCCTCTGGCGCCCTGGCGGTTCGACAAGAGCGGATTTAGGCGGCGGGCAGCTGGAAGTGCCAGATAACTAGTGACGGGCGGCCGCCAGCGGCCCGGGCCGCCGACGGCAGGTAGTCCATCAGCGACCAGGGCCAGTCCTGCCAGTCGCCAATCCCGGTCGCGGGCTCGGGCGGCCGACTGGCCGACGGTACGGCACGCGGCTCCTCGCACCGCCGTACCTGCAGGCCGAGGCTCAGTGCCGGCCGCAGGTAGTCGCCGAGCTGATGCCGGTAGGTGGCCGCGATGCACGGTTCGCCCGCCGGGCCGCGCGCTGTGATCACCGAGCCGCGGGTGACGAGTTCGTGATGCAGGTCCGAGATGACCAGGTCCCCGCCGGGGCGCAGCACGCGAGCGAATTCGGCCAGTACCGGGTGGAGGCTGGGGACGTGAACGAGCGCGAGCGCGCAGACGATGACGTCCGCCGAATCATCCGGGAGCGGCAGCCGGTCAAGCTCACCGACGCGGAACTCGCCGTCTGGGACACGCCGCCGCGCGAAGGCGATCATGTCCGGTGAGCTGTCGACGCCGATGACCCGATGCCCGCGCCTGGCGAGGAACTCGGCGTAACGGCCGGTCCCGCAGGCGGCGTCCAGCGCCACGCCAGGCTCCCGGCCGCTGAGGTACTCGGCCACGACCGGCTCGTCGGTAGCGAACAGCCCGCCACCCGCCTCAGCGTCATAACCGGCCGACTGTTGCTCGTAGGCGAGCACGGTGCTGACCCGCTCGGCGAATACGCCGCGGTCCCTCAGCGCCTCGTCATCCAGCAGCCGCCGGATCTCGGCCAGCCGGGTATCGGTGAATTCGCGGTCGTGGTCCCCGGCCCAGGCATCCAGCAGCGCGATGCCTTCGAGGCCGAGCAGATAGGCAAGCGGGTCCTGATAGATCACGAAAGCTGACGTTAATCAGCGGAAGTGCCGATCGCATGTGGTTTTTCCGGGCCGGGAGCTGGTCTGGGGATAGTCCCAGCTGCCGGGCGAGGCGGCGGGCCTGGATGTAGTCCCGGACGGTGGTGCGCCCGGTGTGGCCGACTGGTCCTGGGGGATCAGCAAATTGATGACGCACCTGGACATTGAGGTCGAGGATCTGGAGGTGGCGGGCCGGCCCCGGGATCGGCAGGATCGGGGGCATGACCTGGTGTGGACGGTCTAATTAGGTGCGCGCCTGCTCTCATGCTCGGCCCGTCTCGACACGTTGTGGCGGGGCAGGAAGAATGCCACCCATGCACTACTTCGCCATGACACCTCACACCGGCGTGCGACTCGCCGAAGCCGGATTCGGGCTGATCTTCCTCGCCGGGATCTGGCTCGCCGCGGCACAAATCCCGAAGCCCAGGTTTGCCACCGCTCTAACGATCATTGCAGGTATCGCGCTCGCGCTCGCGGGTCTGCTGCTCGAAATCGCCACGCGCTGGGGTCACTTTGGCTAGGCCGACGCCAGTCGAGATAGTTGGCAACGCCCGGCGCTAAAGCTCCATGGTGCCGGACATGCAGCTGACCGTGCCGCAGTGCCTAAGGAGGACGTATGCGCGTTGAATCGGCAGTCACGAGCGTGTCATGGATTCCTTCGGAGGCTGTGCCTGGCCTGCCGAAGGCGGCGTTCACCGTGGGGGCGGCTCATTATGACGACCCGCCGCCGGATGTCATCGAGGATCTGGAACGCCTCCACGCCGCGGAGCGGTTCCGGTTCGCGAACCTGCTGGCAGCCTGGATCGAGGTTGAGAACGGCCAGGTGGTGGACGCCGGCTATTCCGGCCGGGGCTACATCAGCTGCACTCGGGTCAGGTTAGGGCATGGCGCGGAGATCGTCTTCCAGCCGGCTGAGTTCCCGGAGCTGAGATCCGAACCGGACGTGACTGGCGGCCAGGCCCGGTTCACCCAGACGATCGGCGGCCGGACCGGGATGCCGATGCCTCGTCCGGTCAGCCTGAAACCGTACTTCCAGTGGACGTCTCCCACCGTGTGGACGACGCTGAGCCTGACGATCCGCGCCGACGGTTCCTCCGAAGGCGAGCTGGCAGGCGCGAGTCAGTTCCCGCGGCACTGGCTCTACGACCAGCAGGGGCACCTGGTGGCCAAGACCGGGCTGGCCTCGTTCCGCGACTGGTCCCGCACCTCGTTCGGCGGGCACAGTCCCTGGGGGAAGGAGGACTCCCGGCCGCTGGTGACCGTGGCAGAAAGCGCGCTGGAGCGCCAGCTGTCCGCCACCATCATGCGCGGCAGCGCCAAGCCGGCTCTCCGCAAGCTCGCCGAAGGCGCCCTGCTGGCCGAGCAGGGCCAGCCGGGACGGGAGATCTACCTCCTGCTCGACGGAGTGCTGAGCGTCTGGGTCGACGGCGATATGCTCGGCGAACTCGGACCGGGTGCGGTGGTAGGCGAGCGGGCAGTGCTGGAGAACGGGCGCAGGACTGCCTCCCTTCGGGCTCTCACGGACTGCGTCGTCGCCGTGGCGGCGGACAACCAGATCGACCGTGACGCTCTCGCGGACCTCGCCGGGCTCCACCAGCGGGAGCACACCAACGGCCAGTAAGCAGGCAGGCATGAGCGGCCCTGGCGTATCAGCCACGGTCAGCAGAAGACGGGAGATCCAGATATGAGCCTTGTCTCCATGGTGGATACCAACCTAGCCCGCCAGCAGGCTCAGGATCCCCGGAAGGTTAGCCCGGCGGAGCCAGTAGGCGTCTCGACGAACCTCATCAATCAGATCACGCGATGGATTCCCACCGAAACCATTACGGTCTATGTCGCCTTGCTGGCTCTCGTTGCGCCGCTGACCGCTCATTCTCCGTCGTTCACTAGCCGTTGGGTGCTCTTCTGGCTCGTCACCGCAGCGAATCCCCTCGTTGTCGTTCTGCTGGCAATGGCAAAGACGAAGACCGGGGACAGCTTCAAGCTTCCAGTCTTTGAGATGATCATCGCGCCGATCGCATTCGCTGCGTGGGCTTTTGCGTTGCCGGACACGCCGCTAAGCTCGATCTCCGGCTATGGCATTAGGTGGAATACGGCCATACTCACAGTAACAACGGTGGCAGTAACACTCGTTGCGAACGCGCTGCATAAATCTCCTGATTATGACCAGGTCGTGACGAAGCAGCAGGGGGCGAACCCGGCAAGTCCGGAAGTAAGCGGATAGGCCCAGCGGACAAGCGCAGCGGGCGCTGCCTGGCGGCAGCATTGGAAGCGGCACGAATCAGGTGATGTCGTGACGGATAACGTTGAGGACGTGCAACGCGACCTCGCCGAGCTCGACTTTCTCGCCGGTGCCCAGCGATCCGAGCTGCGCGCCGCCGCAACGGATGTCATCCCAGCCCAGCCGGCGGTAGCCATCGGCGACGGAGGCCAGGGCGCCGGTCATGTCCGTGCCCTCCAGGTACCGGGCGAGATCGTGCTCCAGCCAGTACTGCATATTGCGGTAGCCGAGCGCGAAATCGCTCTGCCGGTACCTAATATCGATGAATCCGCCGAAGTGGAACAGGAACGCGCCCGCGAGCTGCTCGGACGCGGGCTCGGTTACCGCCGGGTCGATAGCCGGNNGGGGATCGCCGGGCAATTTCCCTGGCCCGGTCCTGCTGCTGGCGGATCTTGCTCAGCTCCGCGGCTGCCGCATCCTGCAGGCTGGCCCGCAGCGTGTCCGCCTGCCCGGCGGAGAGCCCGAGCGCCTCGATGGCCTCGGTGACCCCGGCCTGCACCGCGGCCGGGATGGCCTTGGTCCATTCCAGGTAGGAGTTGGTCTTCTCCAGCCGCTTGAGGTCTTCGAAGATCGTCTGGGTGCGGCCGATGGCAAACGCGCGGGTGCCGGCATGCAGCCAGGACGGCTGGGGGCTGTTCCCGGTCCAGGTCGGTGACGGCGTATCAGTAGTTGCCACCGGGTCGGGATGGATCAGCAGGAATACCCGGTCGTCGTCGCTGCCGACCGACTGCGCCAAGTCGATGGTGCGGCCCAGCGGCTCGTTGTCGATGGTGCCGCCGTCGGTGTACCAGAACTTGCCGTCCGCCGGGAAGCCGGCCAGGCCCGCCTGGTCGTACTGGGCGCGATCGGCGGAGCGATCGAGCTGCTTTGGCGGGAACCCGATCGCGTCCGCTCCCGAGGCGATGGCCGCCTGGGCCAGTTCCAGGTACCTCCCGGCGTCCAGGTCGTCCGTCAGCGTGACGTTGTACCAGTCCAGGAAGGTCGATGCCTGCATCGGCGTGGCACGGTCAACGACGGGAAGGGCGTAGTTCAGCCCGGCGAGATTGCCCAGGGCCATCGAGAGCCGGACGGGCTCCCGTTGCCGGCGGTCGTCCGGACCGTCCGGGACCCCGCCGGGACCCAGGAGGTCCGTGGCGATCACCGACAGTGCCTCGCCGGACAGCGGCGCCTCCGTCGAATGCGCCTGCATGGCCCTGAGCGAGACGAGCTCGACCCATGCCCTGGCCAGCAGCCTGATCGGGTCGGTTCCGCGCAGCAGGGCGCGCGCGGACAACAGGCCCGTGATCGACCCCGCCGAGGCCGAGGCCATGGAGTCGATCACGACGGCCTGCTCGCCGAGTTCCTGGCAGGCCAGCAGCAGGGCCGCGAGCGCGCCGCCCTCGTAAGCACCGAGCGAGACCGCGCCTGGAAGCGTTAACGAAAGACGGAGCCTCGCCATGCATCCTCCTGATGGAAACTGCGTCCGGGAAACCCGGTGGCCGATATCGCGCTGCCCAGCATCCTTGCAGGCGGCACAGCCTCCTCGTTTCTGATTCAGCGCATCCCGGCGATCAGTGCCGCGGCCCGGCAGCGGCATCTCGCTCGGGTCCCGGCCGGCGGCAC
The DNA here is from genome assembly GCA_003168215.1 of Actinomycetota bacterium. Classification (GTDB taxonomy): domain Bacteria; phylum Actinomycetota; class Actinomycetes; order Streptosporangiales; family Streptosporangiaceae; genus Palsa-506. The sequence goes on along the minus strand of PMSW01000034.1, from coordinate 12,739 downwards.
TGGCGCCATCCTCGTCATCAGGGCACTGTAGGAGCTACGGCGGACAGATCGGCCGGCAGGCATCAGGAGGCCATCACATGACCAGCAAGGAACCCGCGTGGCAAGCCGCCGAGGCGGCTGCTGAGGCGCTTGCCCCGGAGGCCGCCGAATCCGCCTCCCTGGACATGGCGGGCTTCGGGGAGTCGACGCTGGCCGTGCTGATGCGCGCGGCCGAGCATCCCGGCGACGTTGCTGCCGCCGTGCTCCGGTTCTGGACCGGCCTGGCGAGGATCGGCCCGGTCGCCGCGGCGCGCTGGCTCGGCTCGGACGCGGAGCCGCCTGTCCCCGCCGGTGATGACAAGCGGTTCGCTGACCGCTCGTGGACTGACAACCCCGGGTTCTTTGCCGTCCGGCAGGCATACCTCGCCGCTGCGCGGCTGACCGGCGACCTGCTCGCCGCCGGCGCCGGCGACACCGTGGCCGACGCGAAAGCGGAGCTGGCAACCGGATTCCTGCTGGATGCGCTCGCTCCGACGAACTTCCTGCTCACCAATCCGGCGGCGATCAAGCGGGCAATGGAGACTGGTGGCGCTAGCCTGGCGGCCGGTGCCCGTAATTTCCTCGATGACCTGCTGCGCAACGGCGGGCGCCCCCGTCAGGTCGACACGAGCTCGTTCGCGATCGGCGAGAATCTCGCGGCCACCCCCGGCAAGGTCGTCTTCAGGAACGAGCTCATGGAGCTCATCCAGTACGCGCCGCAGACGCCCAGGGTCCGCGCCATCCCGATGCTGGCCAGCCCGCCGTGGATCAACAAGTACTACATCATGGACCTCGCGCCAGGGCGCAGCTTCATCGAGTGGGCGGTCCAGCACGAGCGCACGGTCTTCGCCATCTCCTACCGCAACCCGGACGCCTCCATGCGCGGCGTGACCCTGGACGACTACCTCCTGCACGGCCCGCGAGCAGCGCTCGACGTCATCGGGGACATCACCGGCGCCCCGAAGATCGANNGTGATGACAGGATCGGCACGATCACGCTGCTCAATACGATGCTCGACTACAGCGAGCCCGGCGTGCTCGGCGCGTTCACCGACGAGCGGACGGTCGCGCGCCTGGAAGAGGAGATGGCAGCCAAGGGCTACCTCGAGGGCAGCCAGATGGCCGGCACCTTCGACTTCCTGCGGGCCAACGACCTCATCTTCGGCTACGTGGTCTCGGGCTGGCTGATGGGCCAGGACCCGCCGGCCTTCGACCTCCTGGCGTGGAACGGCGACAGCACCCGCCTGCCGGCTGCCATGCACTCGTTCTACCTGCGCTGCCTGTACGTGCGCAACGAGCTGGCCAAAGGCGAGATGGTGCTGGCCGGCCAGCACCTGTCGCTGTCGGAGGTGAAGAACGACACCTACGTGGTGGGCGCCGTTAACGACCACATCGTGCCCTGGCATGCGTCCTACCAGGCCACCAGGCTGCTCGGCGGCGACATCCGGTACGTCCTGTCCAGCGGCGGCCATATAGCCGGCATTGTCAACCCGCCAGGCCCGAAGGCGTGGTACGAGGCGGCCGGCCGCAACCCTGCCGAAGCGGACGGCTGGCGCGCCGCCGCCACCAGGCAGAGCGGCTCCTGGTGGGAGGACTGGACCAAGTGGGCGCAGGGGCGTGCCGGTGATCGGATCCGGCCGCCCGCGATGGGCAGCAGCAGCTACCCGGTCCTCGCGGACGCGCCTGGCGATTACGTCCGCGGCTGACTCCATCGGCGGCTGACTCCATCGGCGACTGGCTCCGGCAGTGGCTGGCGGGACCTTCGCTTGACAAATCAACCAAGCGCTCAGTATAGTTAGCAACATACAGACCCCGGAGGAGGAGCCATGACCGAAGCCCGCACCATGGGTCGTGAACTACAGGACGAAGTCCTGAGCACGATCCGCAAGAGCCAGACCGCAGTCATCGAGGCGATCCAGACCTGGACTAGCAAGGTCCAGTCGATCACCCCGGCGCTGCCGGAGCTGAACATGCCGTTCAGCGAAAAGATCCCCACGCCGCACGAGCTCATCGTGAGCGCCTACGACTTCGCCGAGCAGCTGCTGGCCAGCCAGCGGAAGTTCGCCGAGGACGTCCTGACGGCGACCGCGCCGCTGACGGCCGGCAAGGACTCCGCCGACGCCAAGAAGAATGGCGCCGCGGCCAAGTAACCCATGATCGCGCGGCGGGCAGAGCGTGCCTCGCCGCGCGATCATGATTCTTCGGGCTACAGCCAGGCCTCGCCGTTGGCGAGATCCCGTTCGCCAGGATACAGGGCGAGCTTTGCCCCTAGCGCCGCGACGATCCGCCCGGTATCGGCCCTGGTACGCCGGTAACCGCCCGGCATGAAAATCATGCCGAAGTGCCCGGGGCCGCCCGGCACGATCGCCTCGTGGTGCAGCGGGCGATAGTCCCGCAGGTTATTGGTGACGACGGCCCGGTGCTCAGCACGGGCGATCGCCATGACTTCGGGATCTGACAGCGCTTCCCGGTCAGGGTGACCGGCCACTGCCTCGACGTCGTGACCCCGTGCGCGTAGCTCGCGCGCGATGGCAGGCGTCAGCATCCCATCCAGCAGGAGCTTCACCTCTGAACAGCAGCCTGCCCGGTGGTCCAGGCGGCGTGTGCTCTGGCGGCTTCCTGTTCATTGAGATCGATCCACTGGTCGACTTCATCTGTGTATGCGCCGTAATAGGTGATCGCAGCCTGAACAAGGCCAAGTGGCATCTCCAGATAACGTGCCGTCTCGGCAGCGTCTCCGCCGTTATCGCGGACAACCGCGATCACTTCCCATACGTCCTTCCCAGTTCCCACAAGCCGGGCGCGCCGGCCAGCGGGGCCCTCCGCAAAACGAACAAGCGGATGCTCATCCATCCGCAGTCCTTCTTCGACGTAGCGTTGCGCCAGAGTGCGCGGCGGCAGGTGCACGCGCTGGGCACGGGCACCGAGGCGCCGGATCGTCGCATCAGTCAGGCGGACGCTCAGCGGATGAGTCATGTATTACACAGTAGCACTACGTGCTACCGTCAGCCGTGCAGCCATACGCTCAGCCCGACCGCGCCCGTGCGCCACGTCAGACCGTGACGCCGGCTGGCGCTTGCGCGGTGAGGAGCCCGAGCAGCTCCGCGGTGCGCTGACGGTAAAGCTCGACGTTGTCCAGCTTGATCTGCTCGTATCCGCGGATAATGTCGGGCGCGGCTGCCAGCTCGGCGACGATGTCGCGGGTAGCCGGGCCAAGCTGGTCCAGGGCCTGCTCGATGGCCTGCCGGTAGTCCCGGATCAGCTGGCGCTCGACCCGGCGCACATGCGCGTAGCCGAACAGGTCCGCCCGGCTGCCGCGCAGCCGCCGGGCGGCATAAAGCATCCGGAACACCGGCCGGGACCACCGGCCGAGGGAGATCTTGCGCTGCATGCCGAGCGCCCGCAGCACCGGCGGGTGCAGCCGGTAGGAGAACGAGCTTCCGGCGCCGAACTGCTCCTCGATGCGCCTGCGCACGGCGGGATCGATGGACAGCCGCGCGACCTCGTACTCATCCTTGTAGGCCATCAGCTTGTACAGCCCCCGGGCCACTGCCTCGGTGACCAGCAGGGGCCCGCCCACCGCCGCCTGCTCGCGGCGCCGGACCAGCTCAACGAAGTCGAGGTAGTGCCGGGCGTAGGACTCGCTCTGATAGCCGACAAGATCACCCGCGCGAACGAGCAGCAGGCGCGCAACCTCGCTGCCGGCGTCAACGTCCACCCGCGCGGTCAGGCGCGCGACAGTTGCCCTGTCCACCGGCGGAAAGACCGCGGGCGCAGAGTCAGCCGTGACAGGCGCCTGCGGTGAACCCTGGACCTCCTGTGAACCCTGGACCTCCTGTGAACCCTGGACCTCCGGTGAACCCTGGCCGAGCTGCGCGCGGCGGCCGGCGGCGAACGCCTCGAGATTCCGCTGCACGGCCACGCCGTTCAGCGTGATCGCCCGCTCGATCGCAGCGCCGCTGATCGGCAGCGCCCCGGCCTGGTACGCGGCACCGGCCAGGACCACGTTGGCGTACTGATCGTCGGCCAGGACATCAGCCGCGATGGCCCGGGCGTCCAGGTAGTGGGCGCGGGCGGCCGAGGCCCCGATTGCCGCGCGCACCTTGCCCGCGTCCGGGAACGCCAGCGCCGTATCCACCACCATGTGCCCCGTCGGCGTCTCGGAGACCGAGACGACGGCGACGGTCCTGGCGGCGTCAGCGGCCTTCAGCTGAAGCGGGTCAGTGGCAACCAGGCTGTCGCAGCCGAGGTAGAGATCGCACTCGCCGGCCGCGAGCTTCGACGCGCCCGGCAGCGGCTCGGCGGTGATCTTCAGGTCGGACACGACCGCGCCGCCCTTCTGCGCGAGCCCCGTCTGGTCCAGTCCGCGGACGTGGCGGCCGTCGATCACGGCCGCAGTCGCCAGGATCTGCGACAAGGTGGTGACGCCGGTGCCGCCGATCCCGGTGATGCGCATCGTGAAGCCCGCCGGGCCGAAGACCATTTCCGGATCCGGCAGCGCCTGGCCGCCGGCCGGAGCACGGGCCGGCTGCGCGGCCGGAGCCTGGGCCGGTGCGCGGCGCGTGCCGGGCGTCACGGTGATGAAGGAGGGGCAATCGCCGTTCAGGCAGGAGAAGTCGAGGTTGCAGGACGACTGGTTGATCTGCGTCTTGCGGCCGAACTCCGTCGCGACCGGCTGGACGGACAGGCAGTTCGACTTCTTCCCGCAGTCGCCGCAGCCCTCGCAGACGCGCTCGTTGATGAGCACCCGCTGGGCCGGCACGGCCATCTTGCCGCGGCGGCGCTTGCGCCGTTTCTCCGCGGCGCACTCCTGGTCGTGGATGAGCACGGTGACGCCGGCCCGGGCTGCGAGTTCCTGCTGGACCGCGATCAGCTCGTCCCGGTGCCGGATGTCGGCACCGCGCCCGGCCGTGCGGCGCAGCTTCCCCGGCTGGTCAGTGGTCACCACGACCTGGCTGACGTTCTCCGCCCGGAGCATGCCGATCAGGCGCCCGATCGGGATGGCGCCGACCGGGTCCTGCCCGCCGGTCATCGCGACGGCCGAGTTGTAGAGGATCTTGAAGGTGACGTTGACGCCCGCCGCGACGGCCGCGCGCACCGCGAGGCTGCCGGAGTGCGCGAAGGTCCCGTCGCCCAGGTTCTGGACGAAGTGATTCTCCTCGACGAACGGGGACATGCCGATCCACTGGGCGCCCTCGCCGCCCATCTGGGTCAGCCCGGTGACGTTGCCGACCTGCTCCCCCGGCATGAACAGGACCATCGCGTGACAGCCGATCCCGGCGCCGACGAGGGTGCCGTCGGCGACCTTCGTCGAGGAGTTGTGCGGGCACCCCGAGCAGAAGTACGGCGTCCGGGGCGCGAGGGTCAGCAGGGTCCGCTCCCGGCGCGGGCGCTCGCGCCAGGCCTGCACCGACGGGAAGCCGCCGTGGTCGGTGAGCCTGCGGGCCAGGCCTGCGGCAACATCGTCGGGGTCAAGCTCGCCGACCGGGCTGAACAGCGCGCTGCCGTCCGCCGACCGCTTGCCGGTCACCGCCGGAGCGCCGGCCCGGCCGTACAGGATCGCCTTGACGGCGGTCTCCATGAACGCGCGCTTGTCCTCGACCACGATGATCTCGCTGAGTCCGGCCGCGAACTCGGTGACGATGCCCGGCTCGACCGGATGGATCACGCCGAGCTGCAGCAGCCGGATTCCGCGCAGCCCAAGCTCGGCTTCCGTCAGCCCGAGTGCCCGCAGTGCCTGCCGCAGGTCCAGGTAGGTCTTGCCAGCCGCCACGATCCCGATACGAGCCTCGCGCGGCCCGGCAATCCGGTTCAGCCCGCTGCGCCGGATGTACTCCAGCGCGATCGGCAGGCGGGTCAGCTGCAGGCTGCGCTCGAGTTCCGCCAGCTGCGCGGCGAGCAGCCTGGCGTGCGGGCGATGGCTGTAGGCAGCAAGGCCGCCCGGCAGGACGGACAGGTCGGGAGCGTGCCATGACCCGGTCGCGGTCGCGGTAGCCGAGCCATCGGCCACGTTCGTGGCTATCTTCATCGCTGACCACACGCCCGCGGCCCGTGACAGCTCGATGGCGTGCCGGCCGAACTCCAGGATCTCGGCCGGATCAGCCGGATAGAAGGTCGGCATATCGAGATCGGCGAGCGCGAGTTCGGACGAGCACGGCACGGTGGACGACTTCGCGCTCGGGTCATCTCCCACCAGTGCGACCGCTCCCCCGCGCGCGGAGGCACCCATCAGATTCGCGTGCCGGAGCGCGTCGGTGGCCCGGTCGAGGCCCGGTGCCTTGCCGTACCAGACCCCCACGATGCCGTCGCGCGTCAGGTGACCGGCGTCCTCGGCGATCTGGGTGCCCCCCACCGCAGTGGCCGCGAGCTCCTCGTTCAGGCCGGGCCGATGCACCATCTGGTGCCGGGACAGGAGCTCATGCTGGCGGCCGAGCTCAAGGTCGTACCCGGCCAGTGGCGATCCCTCGTAACCCGACACGTAGATACCGGTATCGAGCCCGGCGGCCCGGTCATGGCGGGCGCGCTCAAGGAGCATGCGCACCAGGGCATGGATGCCGGTCAGGTAAATCCTGCCCTCATCGCGAACGTATTTATCGTCGAGCGAGAACTCCTGCCCGCCGGGCACCGTCCGCGGACTCTCCTGCATCACCACTCAACCGCCCGTCCGCACCCGCGTTTCCCAGTCCAGATCATGCTCTCAAGCTACGGACAGACCCGCCCAGTTGTCGACGCAAGACGCGCAAGATGCCGTACGTGAGCGCGCCGGCGGCGGGCGGCGATGGGCTCAGGCGCGCTCCCTTACTTAACCGTCGACCGCCGCCCGGCGATCCGCCTCGCGCGGATCGCCGGGCGGTGCAGTAGTCGGCGAACCGGGTGCCGATGAGCTCCTCCCGGCCGTAGTCGGTCATCTCGCACATGCGATCGTTGACGTCGCTGATGACGCCGAGCGAGTCGGTGGTCATCAGGGCATCGACGTTGGACTCGATCAGCGACCGGGTGTAGAGCTGCGAATCGCGCAGCTGGCGCTCCAGCTCCTGCTGATCGGCGATGTGCCGGGCCGAGGCGAAGATGCCCCGCACCTCGCCGGCCCGGTCCCGGTACACCGCCGCGTTGAAGGACACCGGCAGTTCCCGGCCGTCGGCGGACTGTAGCGTCAGCACGTAGTTGGTAACCTGGCCCTCGCTGAACGTGAGCCGCACGCCGGCGGCCGCCTGCTCGGTCTCCTTGAAGTAACCGGGGAACGATGTGCCGATGATCTGGTTGCGCGGCCGGCCCACCATCCGGCACAGCGTCTCGTTCACGTCATTGATGGTCATCTGGTCATCGACGGTCACCAGCCCGTCCTTGGAGGCCTCGATCAGGCCGCGATTGTAGGACTCGGACTGGCGGAGCTGATCCTCCAGCGCCTTGTGCTCGGTGACGTCGCGGGCGGCAGCGAACACGCCCTGCAGCTTGCCCTCGCGGTCGTTGAACGTCCTCGCGTTGTAGGACACGACCGTCTCGCGGTCATCCTTGGCGCGCGCCGTGAGCTCGTAGTTGGTGACCTGACCTTCCCGCAGGGCCTGGCGGATGCCGTCCACGGCCCGGTCCTGGTCGGTGAAGTACTGCTTGAAGGGCGAGCCGATGAGCTCCTCGCGGGCGTGCCCCGTCAGCCACGCCATCTGCTGGTTGACGTCCGTGATGGTGCCCAGCGGGTCGGTGGTCATCAGGGCGTCGATGGTCGACTCGAACAGGGATCGCGTGTAAAGCTGGGTTGTCTCCAGCTCCTCGGCCAGCTTGATCTCGCCAGAGATGTCCTTGGAGATCAGCAGGAACCCGACCAGCTCCCCGCGGTTGTTGCGGCGCGGCGTCAGGACGACCCGGGCCTTGAACGGGCTGCCGTCCCGGCGCTGCCGGGCGACGGCGCCTTCCCACTTGCCGTCCGCCAGCGCCGCCGCCCGCGCCGCGGCGGGCAGCCCGGCTGCCACATCAGCGGGATCGTGCAGGACGTCGGAACTCAGCTTGCTGACAACCTCGGCTGCCTCGTAGCCGTAGATCCGCCGCGCGCCCTCGTTCCACAGCAGGATCATGCCCTGCAGGTCCTCGCCGATGATCGAGTACTCGGTGGACGCCTCCAGCACGGTGGCGACGAAGTCCGCCGCGTCGCCGGGATCCAGGAAGGTTGAGGCATCGAGCATGCTGGTCATGATCGCCTTCCCGGCCGCCCACCCGCGTAACTCCGCTATGTAGTCGGAAGACTACCTTAAGTAATCTTCCGGCATAGACTAGGGCCGTCATCTAGCTGACCGGATCCTCCGGAGACGCCCGCGCCCGCGCAGGGAACACGCTCGCCGGGGCGACCAGGAGGCCGTGCCTGGCTTCCGCTTCCGTGCCGTGGCCGGGACGTGCTTACTTATCGCCAGCGACCAGCGCATCCCGCGCCTCGGCCGCCATCAGCGCGCGCGTGGCAAGCACCCGAAGGGGCAGGCCTGAGCCGCGAGCCGCGGCGACGAGATCGTCATGCTCGGGCTTGCTGCCGTGCGGGCCGACCTTGATCCTTACCGGATGCCCGGCCACCGTGACAGTGCGCATGTAGCGGGCAACTGCCGTCCGCTCGACGGTGCTCCGGCGGACCCCGAGGCTGCCCGTCTCGGCGAGCAGCCGCTCCTCGAGCGCATCGGCGACGCCGGGCGCGGCGAGCACGCTGATGACGTAGACCGGGCGGTTCTTCTTGCCCACGCCGGAGACGATCCAGGCATCGAGCGCGCCGTCGGCCAGCAGCGCTGGCGTCAGCTGGCCAAGCACCTCGCCGGTGACGTCATCGACGGTCGTCTCCAGGAGCATCAGCAGGTCCCGGCCCGCGGCGGTGACGGCTTCGCCGAGTGTGGCGCTGAGGACGTTGGCACGCTGCGCGGGAGACCGCGCGCCAGCGCCGTAGCCGGTTCGCCGGACCCTCATGGCGGGCAGTTCGTCGAATCTGCAGCCGGCCGCGACCAGCAGCGCGGCGCCGGTCGGCGTCACCGTCTCGGCCGGCACGTCGCATCCGGCGACCGTCATCCCCCGCACGAGCTCCAGCGTCGCGGGGGCAGGCGCGGGCAGCGTGCCGTGCTGACCGTGCACGAGGCCCGTCCCGAGCCGCAGCGGGGCGGAGTACACGGCGTCCACCTCCAGCAGGTGCAGCGCGGCGGCCACCCCGACCGTGTCGACGACGGTGTCCAGGCCGCCGATCTCATGCAGGTGAAGCTGCGCGGCGGGGACCGCGTGAATGCGGGCCTCGGCATCGGCGATCGCCGAGATGGCCGCGCGGGCCAGCCGGGCCACCGGCTCTGGCCGGGCTGCTGACACGCGCTCGATCAGCTCGCCGGCCAGCCGCTCGGTGACGTCATCGGCGATCTCCACCTCCGCGCGCAGCGCGCGGAGGCCGTTGCGCTCCACCTCACGAGCAGCCAGCTGCCAGCCGGACAGGCCGGTACTGGCGATCGCCTCCCGGACGCCGGCCAGCGGGGCGCCGGCATCGAGCAGCGCGCCGAGCAGCATGTCTCCGGACAGGCCGGCGAAGGGGTTGAGCCAGAGGATCATGCCGTTGCCCGCATGACCCTGCGCATCACCCGGTGCGCGGCCATCGCGGCGCTGAAACCCGAGTCGATGTTGACGACGGTCACCCCGGCGGCGCAGGAGCTCAGCATTGCCAGCAGCGCGGTCACGCCGTCCAGCGCGGCACCGTAGCCGGTCGATGTCGGCACGGCGATCACCGGCGCCTCGACCAGCCCGCCCAGCACGCTGGCCAGGGCGCCCTCCATGCCGGCGACCACCACCACCACGTCCGCGGCGGCTATCTCATCGAGCCGGGCCGCCAGCCGGTGCAGGCCGGCCACGCCGAGGTCGCGGTACTCCGCGACGTCCATGCCTATCGCCCGCGCGATCGCGGCAGTCTCCGCCGCGACCGGGCCGTCTGACGTCCCGGCGGTGACGAGCGCGAGCCGGAACGCGCCAGCCTGCGCCTGCCGCCAGCTCAGCAGCCTGCCGTCTGGCTCGTATGCCGAGCCGGCCAGCTTGCGGGCCACCGCCCGGGCCGGGGCCGGCTCGATCCGCGACACCAGGACCGGGCCGCGCGAGTGCTCCAGCAGCGCCCGGGCGATGGCGACGATCTCCGCCGTGGTCTTGCCCGGCCCGTAGACCACCTCGGGCAGTCCCTGCCGACGTTCCCGGTCGGTGTCGACGACGGCGAAGCCGAGATCGGTGAATCCCGTCACGGGCGGCCGCCGGCCGGCCTGATCTGCAGCAGCGAATTCATGCTGCCGCTCCGGTAACCGGCCAGGTCGATCGTGCTGAACGTGAAGCCGGCGGCCCGCATCTGTCCGTCGATGGTCTCGCGCAGCCCGATCGCGGCGGCGATCTGGTCGCCCGGCAGCTCTATCCGCGCGAGGGTGCCGCCGGCATGGGCGCGGACCCGGCATCCGGCGAACCCGCCGCGATGCAGGGATCTCTCGGCGGCCTCGATACGGGCCAGCAGCTCGGGCGTCACGGGGTCGCCGTAGGCGACCCGCGAGGCGAGGCAGGCCGCGGCCGGCTTGTCAGCGGTATCCAGGCCGACCGCCCGGCTCGCGTCCCGCACGTCGTCCTTGGTCAGCCCGGCGTCGACCATCGGGCAGATCGCGCCGCGCTCGCCAGCTGCCTGCTGGCCGGGCCGGTAGTCCGACAGGTCATCAAGGTTCGTGCCGAGCGCCACGCGCACGCGCATCAGCCGCGCAAGCGGGTCCAGGGCATCGAACAGGGCAGATTTGCAGTGATAGCAGCGATCGGCGCCATTGGCTGCGTATTCGGGGCTTTGGAGTTCGTCGGTGCATACCTCCACGTGCGGGATCGCGTGCGCGCGGGCGAACGCCCGTGCCGCCGAGCGCTCCGCGGCGGGCAAGCTCGCCGACACAGCGGTGACGGCCAGCGCTCGCTCGCCGAGAACCTGGTGCGCGGCCCAGGCGAGCAGCGCCGAATCCGCGCCGCCGGAGAATGCGACGACCAGCCCCGGCTCGGCCGCCAGCCGGCTCCGTAGCCGCTCCAGCGCTGAAGTGCTCATGCTCGCTCCTCAGGCGTGTCAGGCGAGGTAAGGAATGGTCTGCGGTCCTTCCGGCAGGACGCAGACCCTGGCCGACGGGCCTCTTGCGGCCAGGGCCTCGTCGACCGCGGCAGCCACGTCATGCACTGGCTCGAGATGGGCGGCACGCAGATCGTCGTCGCTGATGAAGGACGAGTACACGCCGACATCGGCCATGGTCTGCACTTTGGCCTGTAGCTGAACCTGCCACTGGTCAGGCACCGTGCGCTCGCGGGACTCGATCTCCGCCAGCAGGGCGCTCGGCGATGCCGCCGATGCCAGGACCTCACGGTAAGAACCATGATCAGGAAATCCGTCGCGGCACTCCGCCGCGCATACGATGAGGCCGCCCGGCTTCACGATCGTGGCCGCGGCCGACATGCCCTTGACTGACTGGTAGAGGTTCTGGTCCAGCGGAAAGCCGGAGTTGGTCGTGACCACGACGTCGAATGGCGCCGGCACGGGGGCCATGCTCAGTCGCCCGGAGACTGCCCTGGCCGCCGCGTGCATGGCGAGCAGGTCCCCGCCGAATGCCGCGACGATTTCCTTATCCCGGTTGAGGATGACGTCAAGGGCGAAGTCGACGTGTGTTGCCGCCGCCGCGGCGCGCACGTCGTCGTGCACCGGGTTGCCCTCGCAGATTCCCCACCGCGCATTCGGGTGCCCGATGCGGCGCGCATCGTGCAGGACGAGGACCGTTTCCAGGCCGGCCAGCCCCGGGGCCACGAGCTTCGGGCCACCGGAAAAGCCAGCGAAGAAATGCGGCTCGACGAAGCCCGTGGTGATCCGCACATCGGCCTGCACCCACAGCCGGTTGAGCCAGACGGGAACGCCGTTGCCGAAGGTGCCGCACCAGGTCAGCGAGCCCGGATCTCTCGCGTCATGGTTGACGACCCGGACCGAGTCGGCGATGCGGTCGCCGAGCATCGCGCGGATCTCGGCGTCGGTATTGCCCCGGTGCGTCCCCGTGGCGACCAGCAGGACCACGTCGTCGAGTGAGATGACACCGTCGAGTTCTTCCAGGATGGCCGAGATCATCGCCTCGCGCGGCTGCGGCCGCGTTGCGTCGCATAGCGATATGGCAACGCTCTGCTGAGCGCGAACGCGCTCGCGCAGCGGCGGGCCGGCCACCGGGTGGCGCAGTGCGCGCCTTAGCTCCGCGCCGGGCTCGGCAACACCGGGCGCGAACTCGGGCGTGACCACCGTCGTCCGGCCGGCCGGCATGCTGACAACCAGGCCGTTGTCGCCGTATGCGAGCCGAACATCCATCCGGTCCTCAGGCATCGCCCATGTCTCGTTCGAAGGCCATTTCGCGCTCTCCCGGTACCTGAAGCCTAGCCCGGGTTACTGCCCGTCAGGGCCGCGAGTCCGCCGGGCCGTCAGGGCCGCGAGTCCGCCAGGCTCCCGGATCGTCGCGGGCGATGATCCGGGCATCCGCCGCGGCCGCCTAACAGTGGTCCCGGCAGCCAGCAGATGGACAATCGGCTACAACGTGTCATAACCCATGCCTCCGCGAGTTTTGTGGTAGAAGCTTTACATCCTGGCGATCGACCCTTCGTCGCGGTTCGCGATAGTGATGAACAGCCACCTGGAGCGGCCCCGGCTCCGGGCGAGGTCAGAGCCAGGCATTACGAACGTCACAGCCAGGCG
>PMSW01000109.1 GCA_003168215.1 Actinomycetota bacterium | reverse complement strand
CCTAGGTCTGCTGCTGCCTGCCGTAAAGCGGAGCGCTCGTCCCGGCCCCAGAGGCCGTAGTCGATCACGACGTTGCTGCCGAGTTCGAGAGCGCGCAGCCCCATCTGGATCAGCCGTCCTTCGATCACGTCCTGGGCCGACGGCGGATTCTCGTGCCCGTACAGAGCCTTCACCCATTCGTCCTTCGTCAGACGAAGTGCTCTCTGCTCGATCTCTATGCGCCGCGCAGCAGTGGTCTTCCCGGTGCATGGGAGTCCCACAGTCAGGAACAATGTTGGCTGCCTCATCATCACCCCCTATCCCGAGCGGACGCCTCATCATTGCTGACACCCACACCCGCTATGCCGCGATGTTGGTGACCGCCGTGCGCGAGCGAAGGTATACGGCCTGACGCCGCGTGCCCGGCCGGCTGAGCCGCTGGGATTTCTGGCATGCTGGTGGGACACTGGCTTTCGGTTCCCCTGGCGGGCTGGCCACCTGCCGGGGCAGTGTGATGACCAGACTCAGTGACCGGAATGGGGCGAGGGCATGACGCAGATCGTGGCGCTGCCGGGTGGGCGGGCCGCGAGTTATGAGGTCATCGGAAGCGGCAGGCCAGCGCTGATGTTTGCTGGTGGCCCCGGATTCACAGCCTCCTACATGAACGGCGATGCCGAACTGCTGTCCGAGGTGCTGTGTTCCTACCTGATCGATCCTCACGGCTCGGGTTCTTCCACACCCCCGGCCGATCCCGCTCACTACTCCCCCGAGGGCCACGCCCGCTTCTACGAGGAAGTGCGCCAGGCACTGGCGCTGCCAGAAGTGGTAGTGCTGGGCCATTCGTTCGGGGGGACCACGGCGCTAACCTACGCCGCGCTGTTTCCGCAGAGCACGGCTGAGTGCGTGGCCGTGGCTGCCTTTGGCACCGGGCCTGACGCCGATGCCCAGGACGGAGGTGACGCGGAGGCTGAGTTCGAGGCTTTGCTGGCGCGGCACGCCGGTTCGCCGTGGTATGAGGCCGCGCGGCCGGTCATGGACTCCTGGACCGAGCGCCTGCTGGCCGCCACCGACGCGGCCGAAATGGAACAGATGATGGCCATGGTCCTGCCTTTCTACCTCGCGGAGCCGGATAAACCCGAGGCGGCGGCGCGGCTCGCCGAGATGAGCCGGGCCATGAAGGCGAACCTGGCCGCCGGCAAAGCCTGGGAAGGCGGCCTGTACCAAGGCGTCGACCTGCGCCCATTGCTAGGCCGCATCACCTGTCCTACCCTCATCGTGGCTGGCGAGCTTGACTTTATCTGCGGCCCCGCCCAGGCCCAGCCGATCGCCCGCTCCATCCCCGGGTCCCAGCTCGCCATGCTGCCCGGCTGCGGTCACATACCCAGCATCGAAGCACCCGAGCAATACCGTCAGGCTGTTGCCGGATTCCTCAGCCGCTGACCGCCACGGCAATCCCCACCCATCCACCCCGCATCCCTCCGCCAGCCGGTGCCCCCTCGCCGTCCCCGGCAACCGCTGAGACACCATCCGGTCATGCCGCTTTCGGGCGGACCAGAGCAGCTGCAGTTACGCGTCAGTGATCGCTTGCAGTTCGGTCCACGATCAGCCCAGCTCCAGCCCGTCCCAGCCCCAGCGGGGCATGGGCAGTCCTGACGGCACCGCGGCGTCGCGATCGGGATAGCCGGTGAAGTGCCCGGCCGCCCACTCCATGTACGCCCGCAATGCGGCCCGGAACTCAGGATCGGCGGGGAGGCCAGCGTCGTCAGCCGCGGCGGCGAAGCACTCCGCGAAGCGACGCCCGAGATCGGACATGTCACCGTTGCCCGCGTGCATGCCGAGCAATGTCGACTGGTCACCGCACGACCGGGAATACGACGGCGGGCCACCCAGCACCTCCGCCCAGTACGCCGCCAGCCGCCCGACGTGCTGGGGATGCTGGCCAGGATGCGAGAAGGGGTGGTTGAGCTCTGGGTCGGCGAGACAGCGCGCGTGATGCGCTTGCGCCAGGCGGAGGAACGCGGCGTCACCCCCGGCGTACTCATGCAGCGTGGGTCGCATGAGCTCAGCGTCGCACAAAGACCGTCCTGCCGGTTTGAGATCACCAGGTCCTGCGCCTGGCCGTCGAGTCGATCAAGCTGCCGACTGGCCGCAACGGTGCCCGGGGGCCGCTCGCGCAACGTCCTGTCATGCCGCAGCGAGCGCGGCCAGGTTGCTTCTGCAGTGGCTGGCTAGATCAGGTGATGGTCTCTGGTGGTGGTCAGTCTCGTCCGCGCAGCAGCGATACCCGAAACGGGTGGAATTCCCCGAGTGCGTAGCCGCCGCGGACTACCGGATCCTCCTCCATGACCTGCCGCGCGGCCTGCTCGTCGGGAGCATCGAAGATGACCAGGCCGGTGTTGACCGTGCCCAGGGTCGGGCCGGCGAGGATGAGCTGGCCGCTGGCCAGCAGGCGTTGCAGTCGCTGGAAATGCTCTGCCCAGACGGTCTTCTCATCGGCTGTCATCGTCGCGGCGAAGTCGTCCCGCGGAGGGTGGATGAAATAGATCCATTCCGTCACGGGCCGAGTCTGCCCGTCCGCCGCAGCCTCGTCAATGCGTCACTCAGCCATGAGGTGCACCCGATGCCGAAGTAAAAGCAGGGCATAGCGCGCGTCACAACGGCGAGTGAAGCAAGCCATCTGTATCACCCCGGATAGACCGCTCATACCGCCGGCCGAGCGGTCCGCTGGAGCCTGCGTTCGGGCTGTTTGGTGTTGTTCCACTGTCCGCCCCGGCGGTCCGGGAAGCCCGTCAGGGGAGTGCCATGGAGTCGACAGTCGTTACAGAGAGTAGCCGGAGGGCCGGGCGGTAACACGCACATCGCCGCCGATCTG
>PMSW01000037.1 GCA_003168215.1 Actinomycetota bacterium | reverse complement strand
TGGCAACGGAGGCACGTGTGATGAGCCGCCTTCACCCAGCCGTCGCCAGCCGGCCCTGCAGGCCGTTTCTGACCTGCCGGGTCACCCGCGTGGCGATAACCGGAGCGGCTGCGCTGGCGCTCGCGGCCTGCGGAGCGCTTCAGCCGCCTGCCGGTGCCGGCTCAGGCACGGCCGTCACGTCAGCCTCGGCACCGCGCTCCGGTGCGCGCGCCGCGGTCGCGCCGCCCAGTTTCTTCGCCGACATCGCGGCGGGGCCGCTGGGCGGCCGGGGCGTGCTCCAGGTGCGCGACTCGGCCACCGGCCAGCTCGTGGCGCAGGACCAGCGCGTGCAGGCCACCGGCCTGGCAGCACTGGCGGACGGGCGTACCTTCGTGGTCGCTGAGCCGGCCGGGAACTCGTGTGCCACCCGGCTCTACCGGCTGCGGCTGAACGACCGGGGGCAGCCGGGCAGGCCGTCGAGGCTGCAGGTGCCGGAACTGCACGGCGAGCTGTGGTCGCTGGCCGCCAGCGGGAACGGCAGGGTGCTCGGCTATGCCGTCAGCGGCTGCTCGAAGGGCGACCGCGGCTACATCGGGGTCCTCCATCTCCCCAGCGGGCGGACCACGCACTGGGGCGATGTGAACCTGGGCGGCGTGAGCCAGGGGAATGTGGCCCTGAACGGCGCGGTGTCGCTGTCGGCGAACGGCCGCCTGCTCGCCTTCCCGGCGTTCGGGCTGTCGGCGAGCTCGAGGATCATCGAACAGGCCGTGCGGCTGCTGCCTACTAATGCGCCGCCCGGCGCGGTGGCGCGCCGCAGCCGCATCGCGTGGAGCCGTCCCTACCCTCCCTACCGTCCTCTCCTGGTGGCGGCGACCCTCAGCCCCGGCGGCGGGACTCTCTACACCTGCGCCACCCTCCGCCAGCCGGGGCATGCCGTGCGGCTCTCCGCATACCGCAGCACGACCGGGCGGCTGCGCAGGACCCTGGCCACGCTGGCCGTCACCGGCTCGCCCCTGGCGGGATCGGGATACTGCCCGATTGCACTCGACGGGGCGGGGCGGCAGATGCTCGTGCCGTATGCGATCCGCTACTCGCGGAACCCCGGGGCAGGCGCGGAGCTGAGCATCGCCGAGGTGGCCATTTCCACCGGGCAGACAGCGGTCCTGAAGGTCAGCCTGCCCGGCACCGGCGGCATGGAGCCCGCCACCGGAATGAGCATCGCCTGGTGACCCGCCCAGTTCGGCGCAGGTAGCCGCTAGATGTGCACGATCGGGCAGGTCAGGGTCCTGGTAATCCCGGGCACCGCCTGGATCTGCGCGACCACGAGCTTGCCGAGATCGTCGACGTTGTCGGCCTCGGCGCGGACGATCACGTCGTAGGGCCCGGTGACATCGTCCGCCTGGGTGACGCCACTGATCTGGCCGATATGCACGGCAACATCGGCGGCCTTGCCGACCTCTGTCTGAACGAGGATGTACGCGTGCACCATTCGGTCCTCCCGGGGCGCCACTGTGATCGCCACGCTACCTTAGGTACCGGGCGGCCACCCGGGCAAGGGCCCCGGTCAACGGCCTGGCTGGAGGCTCTCATCACTGTCGCCGATTTGGGCGAATTCGGTCTCATCGCGGCGATGAAGGCCCTGCTGCCCGCGGGCACGGCCCAGCTTGTCGGCATCGGCGATGACGCGGCCGTGATCCGTGCGCCCGATGCCCGGGTCGTGGCGACCATGGACCTGCTGATCGAGGGCCGGCATTTCCGCCGGGACTGGTCAGCGCCGCACGACGTCGGCTGCAAGGCGGCGGCGCGGAACCTGGCGGACATCGCGGCAATGGGCGCTGTCCCGACTGCGCTGCTCGTGGGCTTCGCGACGCCGGGCGACCTGCCGGCCGCATGGGCGCGGGACCTGGTCCGCGGCCTGGCGCAGGAGTCCGCGAGGGCCGGCGCGTCGGTGGCCGGCGGGGACGTGAGCAGCGCCGACACGATCATGATTGCGGTCACTGCGCTCGGCGACCTGGCCGGCCGCGACCCGGTCACCAGGGGCGGGGCGCGGCCGGGGGACAAGCTGGCAGTCGCCGGCCGGCTCGGCCGCTCCGCGGCAGGGCTGGCCCTGCTGGAGGCCGGCCTGGACCGGCCAGCCGGGCCCGTGGCGGCGCACCGGCGGCCGCAGCCACCATACGACGCCGGGCCGCAGGCGGCGGTGCTCGGTGCTACCTCGATGATCGACATCAGCGACGGGCTCGTGCAGGATCTCGGCCATGTGGCCGAGGCCAGCGGAGTGCGCATTGATATCGAGACCGCGCTGCTTGCCGATGATTCGCAGCTGCGGGCGGCGGCGGCGGCCCTGGGCGATGCGGGCTGGCTCAGCTGGGTGCTCGCCGGCGGCGAGGATCATGCCCTGGCTGCGACCTTCGCGGCGGGCGCTGAGCTGCCGGAACGCTGGTCGGTGATCGGCTCGGTCGGCGTCGGCAGCGGCGTGCGGGTAGACAGGCGGAGTTCGCGCGGGCGCAGCGGATGGGATCATTTCCGTTGAACCGGCAGCAATTACTTCCGGCATCTGATCGACTACGTTCTCATGCATTAGCTCGCACGAAAGTTGCTTGGTATAACGCTCCGATGCCGCGACACCGTAAAGGCGAGGCCAGGCGCTGGCACGTGCCGGGGCCGGTGCCTGCCGTGCGCGCAGTGGCCCGGCAGTTCCGGTCCGGCAAGGTAGTTCGCCCGTTCGGCAGCCTGATCCGCCCGGTCCGGTCCGTCAACCCGCTCAGCGGCAGGCTGATGACGCCATGGCTCGCGGCGGGCGCGGGCGTTGTCGTTGCCGCCGTGCTCGCGCTGAACGTGTCGCACCCGGTACTGACCTACAGCCGGACGTATCCGGGGACGAACTGCGATGAGCCGTCGTGTGGCAGCGCCTCGCCAGGCCATCAGGTCGGCGGCCTGACCGCCCGGGATCCGGGCATTGAGCTGCGGCACCCGAACCACCCTGCCGCGGCCGGGCTGCGGCCGGCCCTGGCGGCGAAGGACCCCGCAGCCCCGGCGCAGGCCGGGAATCCGGGGCCTCGCTATCCCGCCGCTCCGGTCGAAGTGCAGTACCAGACCATGCGGCGCTGGTCATCTGGCTTCACCGCGCTGATCACGATCGCGAGCCGGTCGACGCTCGGTAACTGGCGCCTTGCCTTCAAGTACCCGGGCACCGGGATCGATTCCGTCGCCGGAGCGAAATGGGCAGCCACTGGCGACGGCGGTGTCGCGACGGCCGTCCCGTGGCCATGGGGCAGCCCGGCCGGAAACATCGTCCGGATCATGATCGTCGCGAACGGGACGCCGGGGCAGCCGACGGCCTGCAGGTTCGACGGAGCCCGCTGCAGCTTCGGCTGAACCGGAACTTACGCTGTAGTCATGTCCCCGACTCCGCCGTGCGTACTCGCGGTCGCTGGCTCAGACTCGGCCGGCGGGGCCGGCATCCAGGCCGATCTGAAGACGATGCTCGCCCTGGGCGTGCACGGGATGAGCGTGGTCTGCGCGGTCACGGCGCAGAATTCCGTCGGCGTCCAGGGGTACTGGGAAGTGCCGCCGGACGTGGTCCGTGCCCAGCTCGCCTCGGTACTTGGCGACATCGGAGTGCACGCGGTGAAGACCGGGATGCTCGCCTCGGCGGCGATCGTGGAAGTCGTGTCCAGCATGCTGGCCGGCGTGCCCGCCCCGGTCGTGGTGGATCCGGTGGCGGTGTCGAAGCACGGCGACAGCCTGCTATCGGCCGGCACCCTGGAGGCGGTGAAGGCGCACTTGCTGCCGCTGGCGACCGTGCTGACGCCCAACCTCCTGGAGGCGGAACTGCTGACCGGCAGCCGGATCACCGACGAGGCGGGCATGCGGCGGGCAGCGGAGGTGCTCAGCTCGCTCGGGCCCCGCTGGATCCTTGTCAAGGGCGGCCACCTGCCGGGCAATCCGGTGGACCTGCTGTTCGACGGCTCGGAAGTGACCCGGTTTCCCGGCCAGCGCATCGCCAGCCGCCACACCCACGGGACCGGCTGCACGCTGGCGTCCGCGGTCGCTTCGTTCCTGGCACTGGGCATGGCGGTACCAGCGGCGGTAGAAGCGGCTAAGGACTACGTGACCGGAGCAATCGGGGCCGGGTTCCCGCTCGGCGCGGGAATCGGCCCGGTGGATCACGCCTGGCGGATACGCCAGCCGGTCAGCGGGTGATCTTGCCTGCCTTGATGCACGACGTGCACACGTTCAGCCGCCGGGGCGTCCGGCCGACCATGGCGCGCACGCGCTGAATATTGGGGTTCCAGCGGCGCGGGGTGCGGCGGTGCGAGTGCGAAACGTTGTTGCCGAAGCCCGGCCTCTTGCCGCATACGTCGCAGACGGAAGCCACGGGATCGCTCCATTGGGGTGCTGGCCAGATAGGTCATCGTCCCGGGCGCTGCCGGAACGGTCGTCGAAGGATAACCGACCGGTGGCGGTTAACGCGAGCCGGACCGGAACCTGGCCGGCTGACCAGGGGTAATTTGGCCAGCTGAGCGAGGATGGCGCGGCGCATACGGCGGAAGGCAGCACAGCCCGACGTTAGTGGCCGGACCCGCGCACGCACGGGATTTTCCGCTGCACCCGGCTGACGGCAGCGCGTCCTATCCTGCCTTATGGCGGCGGGCCGGCCGGGCTGCCGATCCTGATCGGAGTGGAGTAACCAGCGATGGCGAGCCTGCGGGATGCGCTCGGCCCGGTGGTCGGCGCGAAGGCAGCCAAGCGGCTGGCGGCCGCGCTCGGCGTGCGGACCGTGGGCGAGCTGCTCCGGCACTATCCGCGCCGGTACGAGAACCGCGGTGAGCTGACCGATCTCGCCTCGCTGCGGGACGGCGAGGACGTGACCGTGCAGGCCGAGATCGCGTCCGTCACGGTGCGGAAGATGCGCAACCGCCCCGGCACCGTGCTGGAGGCGGTGGTAACCGATGGCCGCGGCCGGCTGGCCCTCACGTTCTTCGGCAGGGGCAGCCAGCACTGGCGCGAGGAGGTGCTCAAGCCAGGGGTGCGCGGGCTCTTCGCCGGCCAGGTCTCCACGTTCCAGGGCAAGCGCCAGCTCTCGCATCCCGAGTACGAGCTGCTGGGCCCCGGCGAAGCCGTGATCAGGGCGGCCGACTACGCGGCGGAGATCATCCCGGTCTACCCGGCAGTCAAGGGCATCACCTCCTGGCAGATCGCCGATTCAGTGCGGCTGGCGCTCGACCTGCTGGACGTCGACGATGACCTGCTGCCGCGGGCAGTCCGGGACCGCTACCAGCTCAGCGGCTTGGCCGACGCGCTGCGCGGCATTCACCGCCCGGCTGACCGCCGCGACGCGGACCGGGCGAAGGAACGGCTGAAGTGGGACGAGGCGTTCATCCTGCAGGTGATCCTGGCCCAGCGCAGGCGGGCGGCCTACGCGTTCTCGGCGACCCCCCGTGCGCGGCAGCCGGCCGGACTGCTCGCCGGGTTCGATGCCCGGCTGCCGTTCGAGCTCACCGTCGGCCAGCAGCTGGCAGGCGCGACCATCGCGGACGAGCTGGCCCGCGATCATCCGATGCACCGGCTGCTGCAGGGCGAGGTCGGATCGGGCAAGACGGTGATCGCGGTCCGCGCCATGCTCCAGGTCGTCGACGGCGGCGGCCAGGCAGCGCTGCTTGCCCCCACCGAGGTGCTCGCGCAGCAGCACTACCGCTCGATCAGCGCGCAGCTCGGCCCGCTCGCCCAGGCGGGCCAGCTCGGCGGCGCGGAGCAGGCGACCAGGCTGGCGCTGCTGACCGGCTCGCTGGGGGCGGCCGCCCGCCGCAAGGCGCTGCTTGACGCGGCCTCCGGGAGCGCCGGGATCGTGATCGGCACGCACGCGCTGCTGGAGGAGAACGTGCAGTTCGCCGATCTCGGGCTGGTGGTGATCGACGAGCAGCACCGGTTCGGCGTCGAGCAGCGTGACGCGCTGCGCGAGAAGGCCGGCGAGGGCAGGCCGCACGTGCTCGTGATGACGGCTACCCCGATCCCCCGCACGGTGGCGATGACGGTATTCGGCGACCTGGAGGTCTCCACCCTGACCGAGCTGCCGGCCGGCCGGGAGGCGATCAGCACGCACGTCGTGCCGGCCGCCGAGCGGCCCAGGTACCTGGAGCGGACCTGGGAGCGGGTCACCGAGGAGGCGGCAAAGGGCAGGCAGATTTACGTGGTCTGCCCGCGGATTGGCGATGACAGCCCAGCCGCAGACGGGGCGGCTGACCAGGGCGCCGCTGGGCGGAGCCGCGCTGGCGGGGGCGCCGCCAACGTCGGCGGCGCCGCGGCGGACGACGTCAGCGGCCTGCTGGCGGACGACCTCGGCGGCGCCGCGGACGACGAGGCCAAACGCCCGCCGGTCGCCGTCCTCGATCTCGCCGCCGAGCTCGGGGGCGGCCCGCTCGCCGGGGTGCGGCTGGCGGTGCTGCACGGCAGGCTCCCGCCAGAGGAGAAGGACCAGGTGATGCTGGCCTTCGCCGCCGGCTCGGTTGACGTCCTGGTGACGACCACCGTCGTCGAGGTGGGCGTGGACGTGCCGAACGCCACCACCATGGTGATCATGGACGCCGACCGGTTCGGCGTCTCCCAGCTGCACCAGCTGCGCGGCCGGGTCGGCCGGGGCAGCCACGAGGGCCTGTGCCTGCTGGTCACCGAGGCCGAGGCGGGCGGCCCGTCGCGGCAGCGGCTGGACGCGGTGGCCGCGACCCTGGACGGGTTCAAGCTGTCCAGGCTTGATCTGGAGCAGCGCAGGGAGGGCGACGTACTCGGCGCGGCCCAGGCCGGGCGCAAGTCGAGCCTGAAGCTGCTGACCCTGCTGGCCGATGAGAAGCTGATCGGCCATGCCCGCCGCGAAGCCACGGACCTGGTAGACGCCGACCCGGCCCTGTCCGGCCAGCCCGCGCTCGCCGCCGCGGTCGCCGCGCTGCTGGAGCTGCAGCAGGCGGAATACCTGGAGAAGGCCTGAGGCGGGCGGCCAGGTGACGCGCATCATCGCCGGCCTGGCTGGCGGCAGGCGGCTGGCCGTCCCGGCCGGCCAGGGCACCAGGCCCACTAGCGACCGCGCCCGGGAGGGCCTGTTCGCCACTCTCACGGCCATCCGCGGCACGCTGCACGGGGCGATGGTCCTCGACCTGTACGCGGGGTCGGGCGCGGTCGGCCTGGAGGCGCTGTCCCGCGGCGCGGCCGGCGCGCTGCTGATCGAGGCGGACAGCCGGGCGATCCGGGTAATCCGCGACAACATCGCGGCGGTGGGCCTGGCCGGCGCGCGCGTGCTGGGCGGCCGGGTGGACCGGGCGCTGGCCCGCGGCCCGGGGGACGATCCGCCGCGCGATGTAGTGTTCGCCGACCCGCCCTACGCGACCGCCGATGCGGAGGTGTCAGCCCTGCTCAACGCGCTGCTGGCCGGCAGCTGGCTCGCATCAGGGGCCGTCGTCGCGGTAGAACGCGCCACCAGGTCAGGCCAGCTGGAATGGCCGGCCGGGTACGCGGCGGACCGGGCCAGGAAGTACGGCGAGGCCACTCTCTGGTACGGTCGCGCCGCAGGCGCGAGGCCGGCCGAGGGGCCGGCCAAGTCGCCGTGACGAAGGGCGGGAACCTGGTGGTGCGTCGCGTCGTCTGCCCCGGCTCGTTCGACCCGGTGACCAACGGGCATCTCGATATCATCAGCCGGGCCGCCCCGCTGCACGACGAGGTCGTCGTCGCCGTCGGGGCCAATCTTGCCAAGAACGGGCTGTTCTCGGTCGATGAGCGGATCGAGATGCTGGGCGAGGTGCTGGCCGGCTACGCCAACGTCCGGGTGGACAAGTTCGACGGCCTGCTGGTGGACTTCTGCCGCGCGCACGACATCTCGGCGATCGTGAAGGGGCTCCGCGCGGTCAGCGACTTCGAGTACGAGATGACGATGGCGCAGATGAACTACAGCCTGGCGGGCATCGAGACTCTCTTTATGACGACCAATCCGCTCTATTCGTTCCTTCGCTCCAGCCTGGTCAGGGAAATCGCCAAGTACGGCGGTGACGTCAGTGGCCTCGTTCCTGCGCCGGTGCTCAGCCGCCTGATGGCCCGCGGCCCGTGGTCCTGACCCTGCCCGCCAGCGGAGGCGGCAGGAGCCGGGCGGCGCGGCGCCTGCCCGGCCGCGGGGCCTGATCCGCCGCGCGGAACCAGGCAGCGGATAGGCTGGTCAGCCGCAAGTTGGGTTTCCGCAGACAGCCCGGTAAGCTTGGGCGCCCGACACCAGAATTGACAACGCCTTTATTTGCCATGCCATATACCAGCAGGAAACACGTGAAGCGCCTGGACCCTCGTGGCCCGCTTGTCTTTGACACGCGGGCACTCGGCCCGGGTTCGGCGCGCGCCGAGGAACGTACGGTCCCGGCTCCGGCCGGCCTGCGCGTTGAGCTTGTCAGCGTCCCGGAGGGCGCTGACCTGCAGCTGAGCGTTCAGCTTGAGGGGGTTTCCGAGGGCACGCTTGTCACCGCGACGGCCAGGGCTCCGCTGACTGGCGAATGCGCCCGCTGCCTGGATCCGTTCACGTCCGCGACGGAGGTCAGGCTGCAGGAGCTCTTCGCCTACGAGGCGGGTAGCGGCGAGGCTGACGGCTATCTGCTGGACGGGGACCTGCTCGATCTCGAGCCTGCCTTGCGGGACGCGCTGGTGCTGGAGCTGCCGATCTCGCCGCTCTGCTCGGGCGACTGCCCGGGGCTGTGCGTGCAGTGCGGCGTCAGGCTGGCGGATGCGGGTGCAGGGCACGGCCACGCCACCGACGGCGCGGAGCAACCGGGCAAACCAACGCCGGGCGGGATACCCGTGCCGGAGCTAAGAAAGGAATGCTGAGATGGCCGTCCCGAAGCGGAGAATGTCACGCAGCAATACCAGGTCGCGCCGTGCTCAGTGGAAGGCCACGGCTCCCGCGCTGGTGAGCTGCCCGCAGTGCCGCGAGCCCAAGCTGCCGCACACGGCGTGTCCCACCTGCGGCACGTACAACCGTCGCCAGGTGATTGCTCCTTCCTGAGGCGGCAGGGAAATCGCTGGGCTCTTGGAGCCGCCCGCTGCGGGAAGGAGGACAGCGTGAGTGGCGCGTCACGCGACGGCCAGGCTGCGGAATCTGACGGCGCCGAGCTGCTGGTCGCCCTCGACGTGCAGCTCGGCGAAAAGATGCTCGAGCGCGCCCTGACACACCGGTCCTTCGCCTACGAGAACGGCGGCCTGCCCACCAACGAGCGGCTGGAGTTTCTCGGCGACGCCGTGCTCGGCCTCATCGTCACCGGCACCCTCTTCTGCGAGTTCCCCGATCTTCCTGAGGGTCAGCTAGCGAAGCTGCGCGCTGCGGTGGTGAACATGCGCGCCCTCGCGGGCGTGGCCCGGGGCCTCCGGCTGGGCGACTACGTGTACCTCGGCAAGGGCGAGGAGGGCACTGGCGGCCGGGACAAGTCCTCGATCCTGGCCGACACGCTCGAGGCCGTGATCGGCGCCGTCTACCTCGACCTCGGCCTGGCGGCTGCGGACGCCCTGGTACACAGGCTCTTCGACCCGGTGATCGCCCTGTCGGCGCGGCTGGGCGCTGGCCTTGACTGGAAGACGTCGCTGCAGGAGCTGACCGCGGCAGAGCTGCTCGGCGTGCCCGAGTACCACGTGGAGGAGAGCGGCCCGGATCATCAGAAATCCTTCCGGGCGTCGGTCTGGATCGGCGGGCGCAGTTACGGATCGGGCGAAGGACGCTCCAAGAAGGAAGCCGAGCAGCAGGCCGCCGAGGCGGCCTGGAACCTGATCAGCGAGGAATCCTTCACCCCGGGCCCGCAGCACGACGGCGCGGGCGATAGCGATGCCGGCGTCGGCCCCCGCCGGCCGGACTAGCTGGTGCCCGAGCTCCCCGAGGTCGAGATCGTCCGGCGCGGCCTGCAGCGGCACGTGGCCGGCCGCACTATCGATACTGTGCAGCTGCTTCATCCGCGCGCCGTACGGCGCCACCTGCCGGGGCCGGATGACTTCGCGGCCGCTGTCCGCGGGCAAACCGTCACCGGCGCGCGAAGGCGCGGGAAGTACCTCTGGCTGCCGCTCGGCGACGACGACGCGGTGCTTGCCCATCTCGGGATGAGCGGCCAGCTGCTGATCGGGGACCAGGCAAGGCCGCTGTCGGCGCACGTCCGTGCCCGGTTCACCTTCCGTGACGCAGGCCCTGACCTGCGGTTCACCGACCAGCGGACCTTCGGCCACCTGGCCATCGCGCTCGGCGGGGCGGTCCTCCCCCCGGCCATCGCGCATATCGCGCCAGACCCGCTTGAGCCCGGTTTCGACCTGACGGCGCTCACCGCCAGGATCCGTGCCCGCCGGACCGGCATCAAGCGGGCGCTGCTTGACCAGTCGCTGGTCAGCGGTATTGGCAATATCTACGCTGACGAGGCGCTCTGGCGCGCGCGCCTGCACTGGGCGCGCCCGTCCGAGACGCTGACGCGCGGCGAGGTCGCCCGCCTGTTCGCTGCGGTCCAGCAGGTCTTCACCGACGCGCTCGAGGCCGGCGGCACCTCCTTCGACAGCCTGTACGTGAACGTGAACGGGCAGAGCGGCTACTTCGACCGGTCACTTGCCGTGTACGGCAGGGCTGGCCAGCCCTGCCGCCGGTGCGGCACCCTGGTGCGGCGCGATCCCTTCATGAACCGGTCGTCCTACAGCTGCCCGCAATGCCAGCCCCGGCCGCGACGGGCCCGGTGGTGACATGACGGTGGTGNNCCCGCGATGAGATGGCCGGCCGGGAGACGGCCGGCGGGGAGACGGCCAGCCTTGGCAGCCGCCCCGCCGGCGATGCGCCTGCCCGGCTCACCGCCTGGATCGCCGGGCGCGTGCAGGGCGTCGGCTTCCGGTGGTGGGTGCGGGCGCGGGCGCTCGAACTCGGGCTGGTCGGCCTGGCGGAGAATCTCGAGGACGGCAGGGTGAAGGTCGTCGCCGAGGGCCCGATGGCGCGCTGCGGGGAACTGCTGGCCCTGCTGGCCGGCCCGGGCACGCCTGGCCATGTGACCAGGGTGACCCAGCGCTGGGATGACCCGAGCGGCAGCCTGGCCGGATTCACCGAACGGTGACCGGCCGGCAGTCATCAAGAAAGGGCATTAACGCTGCATTCGTTGTCACTGTGCGCCGCCAGGCCAGCCGGCCGGCGGTCGCCGGCCGGCGTGCCGGGGCCATTCGGCCGCGCGATCCGGTGCGCTGGCTTCCCCGGCTGGCAGGAGAATCCTGCCGGTTCGTGACCTGCGCGTTCTGTCAACTTGACCGGATACTCGCGCGGTGGGACTATGGATCCGTTATCCCGCGCGCAATGCCGTGCGTCTTCACGCAAAACCGCGTGCGCGCCCACTCTGGTCACTCAGTGTGGAGGACCTTTTACAATGGCGAAGGCAATACTCGGTCACGTTGGCGGGCCGGATCACCGCATGGTTGCGGAGATGCGCCGCCTTCAGCAACGTGTGCACGACCTGGAGGCTGCGGTTGTCAGGCTTCAGGAAGAAAATGACGCACTCGCTGCGGAAGTGGGCCACGACCTGCTGATGCCGGTTCGCGAGCCCGTGCTCGCCTAGCGAGCGCCCGCTGGCCACTGCGGCGGGGATGCCGCAGTGGCGTCCCTGCTGCAGCATCCAGGCGTTCGCAGCACGCCGGTCAGTTCCGGCAGGCCGCTAGGTTTCCATTCCCTATGGGCGCGGCCGCGTCTGGCGGTGCGGCCGCGCGCTGCATTGCGGTCACGTCCTGCGTCGCGCTGGCCAGCCTTGATCCGGTTGCTTTCGTCAGCCGGAAACTTCGCAGAGATTCGCAGATCATGACATAACCCTGCCCGGCGCAGGCACTTGACGCCGCGAATCCAGGGGCGGCCGCGCCGCTCGCGGTAGGCTGCGGAAAGGCTGGCCGGTCCCGGACAGCCCTGGCAGGGGGACGCGGCTCGGCACGGAGGCACTGCGTAACGCGGCGTTACCGCCCTGGCGGGGCGCAAGACGCTGCCGGTCACCGCGCCGGCAGGGCGGCGGCCGAGGAGGGAACCCGCGGGTGTACCTGAAAACCCTCACCTTGCGTGGGTTCAAGTCGTTTGCATCGGTCACGTCGCTGCGCTTTGAGCCCGGGATTACCTGCGTCGTCGGCCCGAACGGATCGGGCAAGTCCAACATTGTCGACGCGCTCTCCTGGGTGATGGGCGAGCAGGGCGCCAAGCCGTTGCGCGGCGGCAAGATGGAGGACGTCGTCTTCGCCGGCACCGCCGGGCGGCCGCCGCTTGGCCGGGCCGAGGTCACGCTCACCATCGACAACAGTGACGGCGCCCTGCCGATCGACTACGCCGAGGTCACTATCAGCCGGCTGCTTTTCAGGTCGGGCCAGAGCGAATACGCGATCAACGGTGACCACTGCAGGCTGCTCGACGTGCAGGAACTGCTCTCCGACAGCGGGCTCGGCCGCGAGATGCACGTCATCGTGGGCCAGGGCCAGCTGGATGAGGTACTGAATGCCGGCCCGGAGGCGCGCCGCGGGCTGATCGAAGAGGCCGCCGGGGTGCTCAAGCACCGCAAGCGGAAGGAGAAGGCGCTCCGCAAGCTGGAGGCCATGCAGGTCAACCTGACCAGGCTGGTGGATCTCACCGGCGAGCTTGGCCGGCGCCTCAAGCCGCTCGGCCGCCAGGCCGAGATCGCCCGCCGGGCAGCGGTCATCCAGGCTGACTTCCGCGATGCCCGGCTGCGGCTGCTTGCCGACGATTACGTGACGGTGGCGGCCGGGCTTCAGCGTGACCAGTCAGACGAGGCGGCCACCGCCGCCCGCCGGGCCGCGCTCGACCAGAGCCTGGCCCGCGCGCGTGGGCGCGAGGCGGAGCTTGACCTGGCCGGGCAGCAGCATGCGCCGCGCCTTGCCGCCGCGCAGCAGGCATGGTTCGCGCTTTCCGGGCTCTCCGAGCGCCTGCGCGGGGTCCTCGGCCTGGCGACCGAACGGCACCGGCACCTGACGGCTCCGCCCGAGCCGCAGCGGCCAGGCCGGGATCCAGCCGAACTCGACCGGGAGGCCGCCGGTCTCCGCGAGCAGGAGGCCGCGCTCGGCGAGCGGCTGGCCGCAGCCCGCGAGCGGCTGGCCGCGGCCGTCAGGGAGCGGACCGACGCCGAGGCAGGCCTGATCGAGACGGACCGGCGGCTGGCCGAGGACGCCAGGTCCGCCGTTGCCCGCGCTGAGCGGCTCGCCCGGCTGCGCGGCCAGGTGCAGGCCGCGCGCGCCACCGCAGCGGCCGCAGAAGAAGAGGCTGGCCGGCTGGCGGAGGCCTTCGCGCAGGCCAGGTCCCGCGCCGAGCACGCCCAGCAGCAATACGGGCAGGTCCAGGATCTCGTCTCCGGCCGGGACGAAGACAGGTCGGGCCTGCTGTCGGCGCACGAGCAGGCGAAGGCTGCACTCGCCGAGAGCGCCGCGAAAGTCGCCGCGCGCCGCGCGGCCGAGCATGCGGCCAGTGACCGGCGCGCCGCCCTGAGCGCGCGCACCGAGGCGCTTGAGGAGGCGGTCAAGCGCGGCGCGGACGCATCCGGGATGCTGCTGGCCGGACGCGGCAGATTCCAGGGGGTACTCGGCGCCTTCGCCGCCCTGCTGACCGTTGAGGAAGGCGCCGCCGACGCGATCGCCGCGGCCCTCGGCGCCGCGGCCGCCGCCGTAGCGGTCTCCGGCCTCGACGAGGCGGCAGCGATCCTCGCCGCGCTGAAGACCGAGGAGGCCGGCCGCGCCGACCTAGTGATCGCCGCCGGGCGGCCAGCCGGCGGCGGCGAAGCGGCCGGGGCCGGCCGGGCTGCCGCGGGAGTACCGCCGGGCATCCGGCGGGCGCTGGACCTCGTGAAGGCCCCCGGCGAGTTTGCACTGGCCGTCGAGGAGCTGCTGGCCGGCGTTGCCGTGGTGACCGATCTGGCTGCCGGGCTCGACCTGCTGCGGGAGTACCCGCAGCTGCGGGTCGTCACCCTGGATGGCGACCTGATCGGCGCGCACTGGGCGCGCGGCGGCTCGGCGGGAGCACCGAGCCTGATCGGCATGCGCGCCGCCGCGCAGGAGGCAGCCGAGGCGCTGCGCGAGGCGCAAAGCGGCTGCCAGCGCGCTGAGCGCGAGCTCGCTGACGCAGCCGATGAGGAGGACCGTGCCCGGCAGGTCTCCGCCGAGGCCCTGGCCAGGCTGCAGGAGACGGATGCCGAAGCGGCGGAGATCTCCGGCCGGCTCGGCACGCTGGCCGGAGCTGCCCGCGCGGCCAGCGACGAGGCAGGCAGACTGGCGGCCGGGATCGCCACCGCCGAGCGCGCCAGCGAAAACGACCGGGCCCGGCTGGCCGAACTGGAGCGCATCCTCGCCGCGGCCGAGGCGGACGCCGATGCGGCCAAGGCCGCCGAGTCCGCTCCGGCCGTGACCGCAGGCGAGACGCGAGCCGACCGGGAGCGGCTCGCCGAGCTTGCGGTAGCAACGCGGAACGCCGAGATGGATGCCCGCCTGGACGTGCGGACCGTCGAGGAACGGCTGCGGGCGATCACCGGGCGGGCGGATTCGCTGGCTGCGGCGGCCACCGCGGAACGCCAGGCCAGGCAGCGGGCCGAGGCCAGGCGCATCCGCCGCGCCAGCGAGGCCGCGCTGGCCAGCGCAGTCGCAGCGGGCGCGAGTTTCGCAGTGACCAGGATCGAGCGGTCGCTGTCGGTCGCGGACGCTGATCGCCAGGCAGCCGAGCTGGCCAGCAAGGGGCGCGATGACCAGCTGAAGGCGGTCCGGGGGGAGATCCGCGAACTGGCCGGCGAGCTCGACAAGGTAGTGGACAGCGCGCATAGCGCGGAGATCGCCAGGGCGGCTCGCCGGATGCAGCTGGAGCAGATCGCTGCCCGCGCTGCCGATGAGTTCGCGGTGGATGCCGAGGCGCTCACCGCTGAGTACGGTCCTGGCATCCCCATCCCGCAGGCAGACGAGAGCCAGCCGCCGCTGCCCTACGACAGGGCTGCCCAGGAGCGGCGTGCCAAGGCAGCGCAGCGCCTCCTCGACCAGCTCGGCAAGGTCAACCCGCTCGCCCTGGAAGAGTTCGCGGCGCTTGAGGAGCGGCACGCTTTCCTCGTCACCCAGCTCGAGGATCTCAAGAAGACCCGCCGTGACCTGCTGATCGTCATCAAGGAAGTGGATGACCGGGTCCTGCAGGTGTTCGCCGCGGCCTACGAGGACACTGCGCGGGAGTTCGGGCACATCTTCGCCACGCTGTTCCCCGGCGGCGAGGGCAGGCTCATCCTGACCGAGCCTGACGACATGCTGACCACCGGGATCGAATTCGAGGCCAGGCCGCCGGGCAAGAAGGTGAAGCGGCTGTCGCTGCTGTCCGGTGGCGAGCGGGCGCTGACCGCGATCGCTTTTCTTGTCGCGATCTTCAAGGCCCGGCCCTCGCCGTTCTATGTCCTGGACGAGGTCGAGGCCGCGCTCGACGATTCCAACCTGCAGCGGCTGCTGCGCATCTTCGAGGAGCTGCGGGAAAGCTCGCAGCTGATCATCGTCACGCACCAGAAACGGACCATGGAGGTCGCTGACTCGCTGTACGGGATCAGCATGCGCGGGGACGGCGTATCCACGGTGGTCAGCCAGCGGCTGCGGGAACGCGAGATCGCCTGACCCCGTCATCCGGCCCGGCGGCCCGCCCCCGGGCATCCATCCGGCCGGGGTAATCCTGCGGGTCGCTGGTGCCGTGCAGCCGGAGCGTCAGGGCAGCCAGGCCAGAGCGTCTGCCAGACTGGGGATGTCATGGACTTCCTGATCCTCATCATCGCGCTCGTCGTCATCCTCGCCATCACGGGCAGTTTGCTGCTCGTCCGCACCCGCCGCCGGGCGCTGCCGCCTGCGCACCAGACTGACCGTCCCGGTGCCGTTGGCCTGCAGGATCGCCCCGGTCCGGCCGGCCAGGAAGTGGCCGGGACTGGCGCCGCCGCTGCGGCGCCAGGTGTCACCGCCGTGCCCGGGGCGGCCAGGCCGCGGCCGGAGCAGCCGCCTCCGTCAGCCGGCCGGCTAGTGCGGCTGCGGGGCCGGCTGGCCAGATCGCAGTCCGCGTTCGGCTCGGTGCTGCTTACCCTGCTCTCCCGCGACGCCCTCGACGACCAGACCTGGGAGGAGATCGAGGACACGCTGATCACGGCCGACATGGGCGTTACCCCGGCCCGCCAGCTAGTTGAGGATCTCCGTACCGAGGTCAAGGTCGCGGGCAGCCGCGGCACGGCTGACGTGCGGTCGCTGCTCAGGGCGCAGCTAATCGCGGCGATCGGCCCGGACCAGGACCGGTCGCTGCACACCGCGCGGCACGGTGGCCGGCCTGCCGTCCTGCTCGTGGTGGGCGTCAACGGTACGGGGAAGACGACGACCTGCGGCAAGCTCGCCCGGGTGCTCGTCGGCGACGGGCGCACGGTGCTGCTCGGGGCCGCTGACACCTTCCGTGCCGCAGCGGCCGACCAGCTGGAAACCTGGGGCAACCGGGTCGGTGCCCGAGTCGTGCGCTCCGACCGGGATGGCGCAGATCCCGCCAGCGTTGCCTTCGAGGCGGTCAAGGAGGGCATCGACCTCGGCGTGGACACCGTCATCGTGGACACGGCAGGCCGGCTGCATACCAAGACCGGGCTGATGGACGAACTCGGCAAGATCAAGCGAGTGATCTCCAAGCAGGCAGAAGTGGATGAGGTACTGCTCGTGCTCGACGCGACCACCGGGCAGAACGGTCTGCGCCAGGCCCGCGTCTTCGGCGAGGCGGTGAACGTCACCGGCATCGTGCTGACCAAGCTGGACGGCACGGCCAAGGGCGGGATCGTGATCGCGGTGCAGCGCGAGCTAGGCGTGCCCGTGAAGCTCGTCGGCCTCGGTGAGGGCCCCGATGACCTGGCGCCATTCGAGCCAGCGGCCTTCGTCGACGCCATCCTGGGCGGCTAGCTGGCCGCAGCGGCTGCTGGTCCAGCCAACCAGCCAATCTGCCGACCCGCTCCAGCCAATCTGCCGACCCGCTCGATGTGGCATTCAGCGGGTCTGGTGCCGGTGGTTGTCACATCCACCGGGTTGCCCAGCCAGCGGCACCGGCTCGCCTTCCTCGCCCGGCCCCGTCGCGGGAGGCGATAGCCTGGGGGATGGCGAGCGCGGCTCTCAGGTGTGCCGCGCCGGCTAGGCGCGAGGCCCGTGCGCACGTCCCAGCAGCGATGTGCGGTGCCTGGGCGCGCCTGAACCCTGGCACCTGCGCGAGGACGGCAGCAACACGTGTTCGAGACTCTTTCCGACCGGCTCACCAAGGTCTTCTCCACGCTGCGCGGGCACGGACGGCTTTCTGCCGCCGACATCGACGCCACCTGCCGTGAGATCAGGATCGCGCTGCTTGAGGCGGATGTTGCCCTGCCGGTTGTCCGGGCCTTCATCGCCAAAGTGAAGGAAAGGGCGTCCGGCGAAGAGGTCGCCGCTGCGCTGAACCCCGCCCAGCAGGTCATCAAGATCGTTAATGAGGAGCTCATCGCCATCCTCGGCGGCGAGACACGGCGGCTGCGCTTTGCCAAGGTGCCGCCAACCGTGATCATGCTGGCCGGCCTGCAGGGCTCCGGCAAGACCACCCTCGCGGCGAAGCTCGCGCTCTGGCTGCGCGAGCAGGGCAACACCCCGCTGCTCGTCGCCGCCGACCTGCAGCGGCCTAACGCGGTCCAGCAGCTCCAGGTACTCGGCGGGCAGGTATCGGTGCCCGTGTTCGCCCCCCAGCCGGGCAACGGCGTGGGAGATCCGGTTCAGGTGGCGCGCCAGTCACTGGAAGAGGCACGGCACCACCTGCACAACATCGTGGTCATCGACACCGCCGGGCGGCTGGGCATCGACGAGGAGATGATGCGCCAGGCCGTCGGCATCAGGGACGCCGTCGACCCGGACGAGATCCTGTTCGTGGTCGACGCCATGATCGGCCAGGACGCGGTCCTCACCGCCCAGGCGTTCCTGGACGGCGTCGGCTATGACGGCGTCGTGCTGACCAAGCTGGACGGCGACGCCCGGGGCGGCGCTGCGCTGTCGATCGCCCAGCTCACCGGCCGTCCGGTGATGTTCGCCTCGTCCGGAGAGAAACTTGAGGATTTTGACCTCTTCCATCCTGACCGGATGGCCTCGAGAATTCTTGACCTCGGGGACGTCCTTACCCTGATCGAGCAGGCAGAGCGGACGTTCGACGAGGACCAGGCCACCGCCATGGCCGGGAAGCTGGCCTCCGGTGAGGGCTTCACCCTGGAGGACTTTGTCGAGCAGCTGGCCATGGTGCGCAAGCTCGGGCCGATCGGGAACCTGCTCGGCATGCTTCCCGGCGCGGCGCAGAACCGCGAGGCACTCAGCCAGATTAGCGACAAGGACCTAGACCGCGCGGCAGCGATCGTCAGCTCGATGACGCCCGGGGAGCGCCGTAATCCGAAGATCATCAACGGTTCCCGGCGCGCGCGCATCGCCGGCGGCGCCGGCGTTGCCGTGGGCGAGGTCAACAGCCTCATCGTCCGTTTCCTCGAGGGCCAGAAAATGATGCGCCAGATGATGGGCGGCGGGATGCCTGGCGTTCCCGGCATGCGGCGCGGCGGTCAGAAGGCCGTCAAGCAGAAGGCGAAGAAAAAGCCGAAGGGCGGCCGTCCGGGCGGTGTGCCCGGCGGCAAGCCCGGCAACCGGCCCGGCGGCCAGCCAGCCGGGACCGCCGGCGGATCTCAGGGCGCATTGCCGGGCGGACCTGGCGGATTCCCCGGCGGCCTGCCCGGCGGCCTCCCTGGCGGGCTGCCCGGCAGTCTGCCGGGCGGGAACCGGACATTCCGGCTGCCTTCCGGGCCACCGCAGGGCGGACCGGCTGGCCCGCCGCAGAATCTCCCGCCAGGGCTCCGCGGGCCCGCGCCCAGCCGTCGCGGTCGGCAAGGGAGAAAGGGCAGCTAGCCGCCGGGGAGACCGCNNTCCGGTAGAGACCGCGGATAGCGTCCGGGAGACGCCGGATCGCTATCCAGGGAGACTCCGGATCGCCGTCCCGGGGAGACTCCGGATCGCCGTCCGGGGAGGCCGCAGATCGCCGTCCGGGGAGACCCCGGGACGTAATTACGCTTCCGCGGAAAGCGTCTGGCAGAATGTGAGCGCAACTGTCGGCTCCGCGAGACCCTCTCTGACTCGCGAGCCGCGCCCATCCGGGCGGCACGGCCGGACCCCACCCGGCATCCCGCCGCCCGAACCCGAATCCGCTGGGAGAAGACCACAGTCGTGGCTGTAAAGATTAAGTTGAAGCGCCTGGGCAAGATCAGGGCGCCCTATTACAGGATCATCGTCGCCGACGCTCGCACCAAGCGGGACGGGCGGGCGATCGAGGAAATCGGCAAGTACCACCCGAAGGCCGAGCCCTCCTTCATCGAGGTCAACTCGGAGCGGGCACAGCATTGGCTGTCCGTCGGGGCGCAGCCCACGGATCCGGTCAGGAAGATCCTCGAGATTACCGGCGACTGGCAGAAGTTCAAGGGCCTCCCGGGCGCCGAGGGCACGCTGAGGATGGCTGCTCCGAAGGAGGACAGGAAGGAAATCTTCGCCGCAGCCGTGCTGGAGACTCTCGGCGATGGCGCCGCCAGCCCCAAGGGGCGGGCCAAGGCAAAGTCAGCCGAAGCGACCAAGGGCGAGGCAGGCAAGGCAGAGCCAGCCGCGAAGCAGGCCGCGTCAGCAAAGGCCGAGAAGCCGGCTAGGCAGCCCAAGGCCGCCGACCAGCCGGACGCGGCGAAGCCCGCGGCCAAGGCGGGTGCCGACGCCCCTGTGGCGAAGCCGGCCGACGTTGCGAAGCCGGCCGATGCTGTGAAGCAGGCTGACACGGCGAAGCCCGCGGCCAAGGCGGGTGCCGACGCCCCTGTGGCGAAGTCGGCCGACACGGTGAAATCGGCCGACGCTGCGAAGTCCGCCGACGCTGCGAAGCAGGACGATTCCGCGAAGCCGGACGACTCGGCGAAGCCGGCCGATTCGGCGAAGCCCGCGGCCAAGGCGGGAGCTGCCGCTGCGGCGACGGAGCCAGCCAGCGAGCCGCGGAGCGGAGACTGACGTGCTCGAGGAGGCCCTGGAGCACTTGGTCAAGGGCATCGTCGAATACCCCGACGATGTCCGGGTGGAAAGCCGCGGGCTGCGCCGGGGCCGGGCTCTTGAGGTGCGGGTTCATCCTGAGGATCTCGGCAAGGTCATCGGGCGGGGGGGACGGACCGCGAGGGCGCTGCGAACGGTCATCAGCTCGCTGGCCGGCAGCCAGTACGTTCGGGTCGACCTGCTGGATGTCGACGAGATCCGCTAGCGCGCATGCAGCTAGTCGTTGGCAGGGTGGGCAGGCCGCACGGGATCCGCGGTGAGGTTTCCGTCCAGGTCCGCACCGATGATCCGGGCCGCAGGTTCACCGCGGGCTCAGTCCTGGCGACCGAGCCCGCGGCCCGCGGCCCGCTAACCGTGGTTTCCACGCGGTGGCACTCTGGGCGGCTGCTCGTTACTTTCGCCGGGTCGGCCAGCCGTAGCCAGGCGGAGAGCCTCACCGGCACCTTGCTCGTGGTGGATTCAGCCGAGGTGGGCACGCCAGAGGATCCCGAGGAGTACAACGACTATGACCTGATCGGCCTGCAGGTACTGACGACCGCGGGAGATCTCGTGGGTACCGTCAGGGACGTGCTGCATCATGGCCAGGATCTGCTAGTGATCCAGTCCATGACAGGGTCAGGGGATGACGCTCTCATTCCGTTCGTGACGGCTATCGTGCCCGAGGTCGACATCAGGGCAGGGCGGCTGGTCATCGATCCCCCGCCTGGCCTCCTCGGCCCGGATGCCACCCCTTAAGGCGGGCAGCTAAGGACCGGATAGCGCCCGGCGCGGGAGGAGGTGCTGCTTTGCGCATCGACATCATCACGATCTTTCCCGCGTACTTCGGCCCGCTCGAGGTCTCCCTGATCGGCAAGGCGGCGCAGCGCGGAGACATCGTCTTCCGGGTGCACGACCTGCGGAGCTGGGCGCACGACCCCCATCACTCGGTGGATGACACGCCGTATGGCGGCGGCCCGGGCATGGTGATGAAGCCAGAGCCGTGGGGCGCGGCGCTGGATGCGGTCCTTGCCGCGGCCGGCCCGGCCAGGCTCGTGGTACCCAGTCCGTCAGGGATGCCCTTCACGCAACGGACGGCTGCCGAGTATGCCCGTGAGCCCCGGCTGGTCTTCGCCTGCGGCCGGTACGAGGGGATCGACGCCCGCGTGGTGCAGGACGCCCGTGCCAGGATGGAAGTCGACGAGGTCAGCATCGGCGACTACGTGCTGGCCGGCGGGGAGCCTGCCGTGCTGGTCATGACGGAGGCGATCGGCCGGCTGCTGCCCGGCGTACTCGGCAATGCGCAGTCCGCCGCCGACGATTCGTTTGGCGGCGGCGCAGGTCCCATGGCCGGGCTGCTCGAAGGGCCGGTCTATACCCGGCCGCAGGTCTGGCGCGGGCGCGAGGTGCCGCCCGTGCTGCTATCGGGGGACCACGCCGCCATCGCGCGCTGGCGGCGTGAGGAGGCACTGCGCGTCACTGCTGCGAGCCGCCCCGATCTCGCGGCCCGGCTCGCCCCCGGGCCGGCGCCCCCGGCAGACTCCGCCGCCCCGGTCACCCCGCCCAGGGAGTAGCACCACCCGCTCCGAACGTGGTGGATCCGGGGTTCGATCACCCTGCAGGGTGATCGNNGATCGAACCCCGGATCCACCACCTGGCGATCCGATGCACGTGACCGTGAGCTGCTCTTCGGCGCCGGTTTTCCGGTCAGCGGGGAAGATGTGGCACACTGAAAGCCGCCGTCCCGCGCAGGTTCACTTAGCGGGGGCGTGCCAGGGGCTGCCGCCCGCCGCCGAGACCGATGCCGCGCTCTTGCAGGCGTGCGCGTGATGATGACTGAGGAACCACAGCGATGCACAGCGCGATTGCCGAGCTAGAACAGGCACAGATTCGTCCAGACATCCCCGAGTTCCGCCCCGGCGACACTCTCAAGGTGCACGTGCGGGTCGTTGAAGGCACCCGGTCCAGGGTCCAGGTCTTCCAGGGCATCGTCATCCGCCGTCAGGGCGGTGGCGCACGGGAGACCTTCACCGTCCGCAAGATCAGCTACAGCGTGGGGGTCGAGCGGACCTTTCCGGTGCACAGCCCGTCCCTCGACAAGATCGAGCTGGTAACCCGGGGCCGGGTCCGCCGGGCGAAGCTCTACTACCTTCGCTCGCTTCGCGGCAAGGCCGCCAGGATCAAGGAGCGCCGGGACGTAACGGCGCGCTAGCGGTGCGCGCAATTCCGGCGTCACGCGCGGATTATCCGCGGTCGGCAACGGTCGTGTCGTTAGCGCTGGCTCGCAGCGCTAGGCTCGGCTCCGATGATGGATGATCAGAGCGCGGGTGATCAGGCCGTGACCGAGACGGGCCGGGACGGCATGCACGGCAGCGCCGCTGCTCCGCCGGATGGCGCCGCTCCGCCGGATGGTCTGGATGCCGGCGCTGCGGGGCTGCCCGCGCCGGCAGCATCCGCCCACGCGCATGCTGCCGTACCTCCTGACACGGATGGCCAGGACTCGGAGGGCCGCTCGGCGGCAAAGGCGAAGAAGAACCGGTCGTTCTGGCGTGAACTGCCGGTACTTGTCGTCATCGCGCTGGTCATCGCGCT
Organism: Actinomycetota bacterium; assembly: GCA_003168215.1. Lineage (GTDB taxonomy): Bacteria > Actinomycetota > Actinomycetes > Streptosporangiales > Streptosporangiaceae > Palsa-506. Next base: position 7,336 of record PMSW01000037.1, on the reverse strand, counting down.
CATCATCAAGAGTTTTGTCGTCCAGGCCTTCTACATACCTTCGCCATCGATGGAGCACACGCTCAACGTCGGCGACAAGGTGCTCGTGAATAAGCTCGTCTATCACTTCCGCCCGATCCAGGCTGGCGACATCGTGGTCTTCAACGGCGTGGGCTCTTGGGATCCGCTGCCCCCGGCGGCCAAAGCCAGCTCTGACCCGGTGGTCCGGCTCTACGACGCTGCCGTCCTTCCGCTGTTCCGCTCGGTCGCCGGGCTGTTCGGCACCGCGCCGGGGCAGCAGGACTTCATCAAGCGCGTCATCGGGGTGCCGGGCGACCACGTGGCCTGCTGCACCGACGGCCTGGTCACCGTCAACGGCGTGGCACTGCACGAGAAGTCTTACCTCTACCCTGGCGATCCTCCGTCGACGATCCCTTTCAGCATCATCGTGCCGCCTGGTCAGCTGTGGGTGATGGGCGATAACCGCAATGTTTCCTACGACTCGCGCCTGCGCCGCGGTGATCCTGGCAACGGGACGATTCCCGAGAGTCAGGTGGTCGGCCGGGCGTTCATGATCGTGTGGCCGCCGAGCAGGTGGCGCATCCTGCCGATCCCGGTAACGTTCGAACAGCCCGGCATTACCATCCGGAAGGCGGCTGCTGCCCGTGACGCCGCGGTCAGTGACGCTGCCGCCGGCCGCTACTCGGCGGCTGGGCTGTCGGTGCCAGTTACCCCGGGGGCCCCGTTCCTCCCGCTTGAGCTTGGCTTTGCCGTGGCTGTTCCGGTGACCTTGATGCAGCGGCGGGCGCGGCGACTGGTACGCGGGCGCCGGTGGCGCCGGGCGTCGCGGTGAGGCCATGCCCACGTCACAATGGCGCCATCCCGGCCTCACGCCCCGGCGTAACGCGGGGCTGACCGGGTACGAGCGCGTCCTGGCGCGGGCCGGGCTGTCGCCGGTGGCCGGGGTTGACGAGGCGGGCCGCGGCGCCTGCGCCGGACCGCTGGTGGTTGCCGCGGTCATCCTCGACCCTCGCAGGTTGGCTGGCATCACCGAAGTAGCGGACTCCAAGGCGCTATCGCCGGCCGCTCGGGAAGTCGCATACCTGCAGGTGATGCAATCGGCCATCGCCTGGCATGCGGTGGTGATCCCGTCCGCCGACATCGACAGGGTGGGCCTGCATGTCTGCAACCTGACCGGGATGCGGCGCGCGCTCGCCGGGCTGGCCTGCCGGCCGGGCTATGCGCTGACCGACGGATTCCCGGTGCGGGGCCTGGCCGTTCCCGCCCTCGCCATGTGGCAGGGGGACGAGGTGGCGGCCTGCGTGGCCGCCGCATCCGTGGTCGCCAAGGTGACCAGGGACCGGATCATGACGGCCATGGACGGGCGCTACCCCGCGTATGGCTTCGCCGCGCACAAGGGTTATTCGACCCGCGCGCACATGGAAGCGCTCGGCGCGCACGGCCCCTGCCCGGAGCATCGTTACTCCTTTGCCAACGTCGTCGGGGTAATAGCCGATCGGGCGGCCGAGCGGAACGGGGCGCAGAACGGGGCAGGTGCGCAGAACGGGGCAGGTGCGCGGAGCCCGGCAGGTGCGCGGAGCCCGGACGAAGCGCAGTCCCCAGGCGAAGCGCAGAGCCGCGAATGGGCGGCTGCGGGTCAGCCGGGCGGGTAGCGTCAGTCGGTCCGGTAGTGCCGCTGGGGACCCGGCGGCTGATCGTGGAGAATGGCCCTATGGTTGACCTCATCGCCGGCCATGCTCCCCGGGGACCGGCCGGTCAGGAGGGGAGAGCATGAGCGCGGAGGATCTCGAGAAGTACGAGACCGAGATGGAGCTTCAGCTCTACCGCGAGTACCGCGATGTGGTCGGGTTGTTCAGTCATGTGGTCGAGACCGAGCGCCGCTTCTACCTCACTAACCAGGTGGAGCTCAATGTCCGGACGGCCGACAACGGCGAGGTGTACTTCGAAGTCGCCATGCAGGATGCCTGGGTGTGGGATATGTACCGCCCTGCACGATTTGTTAAGAATGTACGGGTAGTTACCTTCAAGGACGTCAACATCGAAGAACTCGCCAAGAGCGATCTGCAGCTGCCTGAGGAGAAGGAGCAGGGCTTCTCCTAACGCCCGGTCGCATCGCGGTCCGCGCAGCTGCCGCGGCCGGGCATCTAACCCAGCGGTCTGACAGTTCGCGCTGGTCGTCCACAGCCGGCGTGTCTCCCGTCCGGTCTCGCACAGCAGAAAAAAAGCCTCAGCCCGGCATATCCGGATCCGGCACCGTCGGAGTCGGAGGTGGTGTGGTTTGAATGCCAAGGATGCCCTGGGCAGACAGGGCGAGCAACTGGCGGTGGAGTACCTGCAGCGCGCTGGCCTGCGGATACTCGACCGGAACTGGCGGTGCGCCGAAGGCGAGATTGACATCGTGGCGGCCGAGCGCAGGACGCTGGTTGTCTGCGAGGTGAAGACCCGCTCAAGCGTCAGGTACGGCACTCCGCTGGAGGCCATTACCCGGCAGAAACGGAGCAGGCTGCGGCGGCTCGCCGTCCGCTGGCTGGTCGCGCACGGGGTGCTCTTCGACGAGATACGCATCGACGTCGTGGGCGTGCTGCGGGCCGAGTCTGGTGACTTCACCGTGGAGCATGTCCGGGGGGTGGGCTAAGTGCCACTGGCCCGGACCCACTCGATCACGCTGGTGGGCGTTCAGGGGCACCCCGTCGAGATCGAGGCGGACATCGAGAACGGCCTGGTCGGGCTGCTGCTGGTGGGCCTGCCCGATACCGCGCTCCGGGAGGCAAGGGACCGGATCCGCGCGGCGATCGTCAACAGCAAGGAGGCGTGGCCGCAGCGCCGGATCACGGTCGGCCTGTCGCCGGCCAGCCTGCCGAAGCGAGGAAGCAGCTTCGACATCGGAATCGCGGTGGCGATCCTTGGCGCCGCCGGCGTCATCCCCGCGGCGGGCCTGGCGGACCTGATGTTCGTCGGAGAGCTGGGCCTGGACGGCCGGCTCCGCCCGGTCCGTGGGGTCCTGCCTGCGGTGGCTGCGGCAGTAGCGGCCGGATTCGCCACCGTCGTGGTGCCTGCTGACAACGCGCCGGAGGCGGCTCTCGTCCCCGGCATCAGGGTGCTCGCAGCTAGCAGCCTTGGCGCGTTGCTCGGCTGGCTGCGCGCTGGCTGCCCGGCGGACGGCACGGCGGGGGCGACGGTATTGCAGGGCGGCTCTCTGCCGCCGGATGGCAGCGGGGCGGCCGGTCCGCATGCGGACTTTCCCGGCCGTGACCTGGCTGACCTGGTCGGCCAGCCGACCGCCCGGCGAGCCGCCGAGATCTGCGCCGCGGGCGGCCATCACCTCCTGCTGCTCGGGCCGCCCGGGGTCGGCAAGACCATGCTGGCCGAGCGGCTGCCCACAGTCCTGCCGCGGCTGGAGGCGGCCGCCGCTCTCGAGGTCACGGCCATCCATTCGGTCGCCGGCACGCTGCCGCCGGGCAGTCCGCTGCTGAGCCGTCCGCCATTCTGTGCCCCGCACCACACCGCCACGAAGGCCGCGATCGTCGGCGGGGGCAGCGGGATCATCCGGCCCGGTGCCGCGTCGCTGGCGCATCACGGGTGCCTGTTCCTTGACGAGGCGCCGGAGTTCTCCAGGGATGTCCTCGATGCGCTCCGCCAGCCGCTCGAGTCCGGCGAGGTCGTGGTGGCCAGGTCGGGGCAGACCGCGCGGTTCCCGGCCAGGTTCACGCTGCTGCTCGCGGCCAATCCGTGCCCGTGTGCGCGACTGGCGGGCTCGGTGGCGGCCGGTCGCGGGGCGCGATCGGCGGTGGCGCGGTCGGCCTGCACTTGCCCGCCGGCTGCCCGCCGCCGGTACCTGGCCCGGCTGTCGGGGCCGCTGCTTGACCGGGTCGACGTGAAGGTGGAGTTCCTGCCGGTCGGTCGGGCCGAGCTGCTCAGCGACCGGCGATTCACAGAGCCAAGCTCGGTGGTGGCGAAGCGGGTGGAGCTGGCCAGGGCGAGGGCCGCATTCCGGCTTCGGGGTACTCGCTGGCGGCTCAACGCCGAGATCCCCGGCAGCGAGCTGCGGCGCAGCTACGCGCCCGCGCCGGGTGCGCTCGCGCCGCTGGAGCGGGCGATGGACCTGGGCGAGATCAGCGCCCGCGGCGTTGACCGCGTTATCCGGCTGTCGTGGACCGTGGCGGACCTGGCTAACGTCGCCAGGCCGACGATCACGGAGGTCAGCTACGCGCTGGGGCTGTGGCTGGGGGCCGGGTCATGATGGGCGCCCCCGACGAGGACCGGCTGGCGAGGGCCGTGCTCAGCCATCTGGCCGATCCCGGTGACCTGGCGCTCGGCGCACTGCTGCGGCGTTGCCGCCCAGTCGAGATAGTCGCGGCGCTAGCCGCCGGGCGGCATCCGCTGCCCGGCCTGTCGCAGGAACCTCGCGGCCTGCTGCAAGCGGATGCCCCGCCGGGTCCTAGCGAGCCGGGTGAGCCCGTCGGGCTGTGGGAAGCCGGGGGGCTGCGGGACGTCAGCCGGCCGCGAGAGGCCCGCGGTGGGCGGGAACGTCGGGACATCCCGGGGCTGGACCCGGCGCTGAAGAGGTGGGGGGCGCGGATCGGGCAAGCCCCGACGACTGCCCAGCTCGCCGAGTGGTTCCAGGACGGCCTCCGGCTGATCTGCCCGGGAGACCCGGAGTGGCCAACGCAGCTTGATGCGCTCGGCGATGCGAGTCCGGTCGCGCTGTGGCTGCGGGGCAGCGCCGATCTGCGCTTCGCCTGCCTGCAGTCAATCTCGATCGTGGGCGCTCGCGCCGCCAGCGCCTACGGCTCGCACGTGGGCACGGAGATGGCGGCGGCGCTGGCCGAGCGGGGCTGGGCGGTCGTCTCCGGCGGCGCTTTCGGGATCGATAGCTGCGCGCACCGCGGTGCGCTGGCCGCCGACGGCGTCACCGTCGCCGTCCTGGCCAGCGGGCTGGACTACGGCTACCCCAAGGGGCACTTTGAGCTTTTCGAGGCCATCGCCGCGCAAGGAGTCCTGGTCAGCGAGATGCCGCCGGACCGGAGGCCGACCAGGCCAGGGTTCCTGGTCAGGAACAGGGTGATCGCCGCGCTGAGCCGCGGCACCGTCGTGGTCGAGGCCGCGCTGCGCAGCGGCACGTTCAGTACCGCGGCCCGCGCGCGTGACCTGTGCCGTCCGCTGATGGCCGTGCCGGGGCCGGTGACGTCGGCTATGTCGGCCGGCTGCCACGAGATCATCAGGGAATGGGGCGCGGTTCTGGTGACCGGCGCCCGGGACGTCCTTGAGCACGTCGCGCCGGTCGGCGAGGAACTCGGCGGTGCGCGCCGCGGCCCGGCGGTGCCGCGCGATGACCTGGACCCGGTCACCCGCGCCGTCCTCGAGGCGGTCCCGTCCCGCGCCGGAAGCGGGCCCGCCTCGATCGCAGTGTCGGCCGGCGTCGACCTGGACACGGCCATCCGGTGCCTGGGATCACTCGCAGCGGCGGGCTTCATCGAGCGATCGGAAAAGGGCTGGCGAGCCAGGAAAAACCAGTGATGCGCCATCCAGATGCCCGGTCGATCGGGTCCCGGCCGCAACACGCACGGTTTCCGCCGCCATGACGGCGCCTCTCGGGTGCCGCCTGGATCGGAGACGCGCCCGTAGCTTGTGCAGCCGGGGCCGCCGATGGCGTCGTTCTTGCATCCTGATGAGCTGGCCGCCATGATGACCGGCGTGGATGCGGGAGACTGAGAAATGGATGCCAGCGAGCGCCGGCAGTTCGTCCGGGAGCACCGGACCTGCGTCTTTGGCTACGGCCGGCGACAGCACGGGCCGGCGATGACGATCGTGTACTACGTCGTGGACGGGGACGACATCCTCGTCTCGACAATGGCGGGGCGGGGCAAGGCAAAAGCCGTCGCACGGGATCCGCGGGTCAGCCTGTGCGTGCTCGACGAGAAGTGGCCGATGACCTACCTTCAGGTCTACGGCACCGCCGCGCTGGAAACGGACAAGGAACAGGCGGCCGACCTGCTGCGGCGGGTCATCGAGCTGATGGCCGGCGAGCCGGTCCCGGCGGAGCGCCGGGAGCAGATAGCGAAGCTCGCGCAAGAAGAGCAGCGGGTCGTCATCAGGGTGACCCCATACGCGACGTTCGCGACACCGCCGCGGCACGTGAACCAGATGACGGACATCGACTCCCTCACGCACTGGACCAGCACGAGCCTGCCCTGGTGACCGCCTGGCCCGCCCTCCGGCGGCCAGACCACAAGCAAGCCCGCACTCCGGAGCCCGAAGCCGCTATCGGCCAGCAGGAGCGGCCAGCGGCGGCAGTCGTTCCGGACGTTATTCCAGTCAGTTATCTGGAGATCGTCAGGCCGTAAGTCAGCGGGTCCAGGGGGGAGTGATCCAGGAGCCATCCGGCAGGACGCCCGCGAAGCCGACGCTTGTCGTGACCCAGGCAGACGCGGGCTCGTCGGCGAGATTGTCGACGCCGAACTTGGAGCCGGCCGGTACCAGGACCACATCGCCGGCTGCAGCCTCGTCGCACCGATCATCGACGGTGGTGCGGATTGTCCCGCTGAGGACGTACAGCACCTCCTCGCGGGAGACGTGATGCGGCACGCCTTCGGTGCGCCCGGGAATCTCGATGCGCCAGGCGCACAGTTCCCTGCTGCCGCGCGTCGGCGTCGCGTAGGACGTGAAGGTCGTGCCGTGCAACTGGTGCACGACGGTCTCGGTCGCATGGATCACAGGCATGGCGCTCCTCTTGATATAAGCAAGTAGATTGCCTATATGCTCAAGCCACTTGCCTAATCTGTCAAGCTGCAGTCATGCATGACGATGACGCTCAGTCCCTGACCGTCGGGCTCCTGGCGGCGAGCCGGGCACTGGTAGACGGGATCTCAGCCGGTGTCAGGGCTCGCGGATTCGACGACCTGCGCCCCGCGCATGGCTTCACCTTCGCCCGGCTTGCCCCCGGCGGCGCCACCATCACCCAGCTGGCCGAGCATCTCGACGTCACCCGGCAAGCCGCGGCGCAGCTCGTCGACGAGCTCACCGCCAAGGGCTACGTCGAACGGCGCCCGCACCCGGACGACGGCCGTGCCCGGCTGATCATGCTGACTGAGAAAGGCTGGGCATGCACCCGCGCTGCCGATGCGGCCATGGCAGACACCGTACGCCCGTGGGCTGCAGCGCTGGGGGAACGGCGAATGCTCGCGCTCAGGGACGACCTCATCCGGATTGCCCCGCACGGCCCGCTCCGGCCAACGTGGTAGTCAAGCGCGTGGCCCCGGTCCTTTCCAGTTCGGGCGGGGGGAACTGGCAGGACCGGGGTCACGCGGGCTATTGCGGCGGCGGGCGGTGCGGGCGG
>PMSW01000156.1 GCA_003168215.1 Actinomycetota bacterium | reverse complement strand
GCCCGGCACTCCCGCGCCCGGCCCTGCCCATCCTGGCCCGCGCACGGTCGGCTGGGACAGCCTGCCCGCCGGCGATCCGGCTGCGCAGCCCGAGTTCACCGAGGTCCCGTTCAGCCATCCGCTGTGGGTGCTGTATTCCTCCGGCACCACCGGCCTGCCCAAGCCCATCGTGCACGGTCACGGCGGGATCGTGCTCGAGCACCTGAAGGTGCTCGCCTTCCACCAGGATGTCGGCCCGGATGATGTCTTCTTCTGGTACACCACGACCGGCTGGATGATGTGGAATTACCTGGTCGGCGGCCTGCTCGCGGGCGCGACGGTGGTGCTCTATGACGGCAGCGCGAACCATCCGGCCCTCGACGCGCTCTGGCGGCTGATCGCCGAGACCGGCGTCACCTACGCCGGCACCGGCGCTCCCTACCTGCTCGCCTGCGCCAAGGCCGGGCTGCGGCCTGGCGCCGAGCATGACCTGTCGAAGCTGCGCGGCGTCGGGTCCACCGGGTCGCCGCTGCCGCCGGAGGGCTTCCGCTGGGTATATGACGCGGTGGGCAGCGACCTGCTGCTCGGATCGTTCTCCGGTGGAACCGACCTGTGCACCGGCTTCGTCGGGCCGAGCCCGCTGCTGCCGGTGCGGGCCGGCGTGATCGCGGGCCGGTGCCTCGGCGCCAAGGTGGAGGCGTATGACCCCGGCGGCAATCCGGTCACCGGCGAGGTCGGCGAACTGGTGATCACCCGGCCGATGCCCTCGATGCCGGTCGGCTTCTGGAACGACCCGGGCGGCGAGCGGTACCGCGCCAGCTACTTCGCCGAGTACCCGGGTGTGTGGCGGCACGGCGACTGGATCATGTTCCTGCCCGACGGCGGCTGCGTCATTTACGGGCGATCCGACGCCACCCTGAACAGGGGCGGGGTCCGGATGGGCACCAGCGAGTTCTACCGCGTGGTGGAGCGATTGCCGGAGATCGCCGACAGCCTGGTGATCGACACCGGCGGGCTCGGCCGGGATGGCCGGCTCATCCTCTACGTGGTGCTGGCGGACGGAGCCGAGCTTGATGACGGCCTCATCGGGCGGATCCGGTCGCAGCTGCGCAGCCAGCTGTCGCCGCGGCATGTCCCCGACGAGATCAACCAGGTGCCTGGCATCCCGCGAACGCTGTCCGGCAAGAAGCTCGAGGTGCCGGTCAGGAAGATCCTGCTGGGCACGCCGCTCGCCGAGGCGGCCGACCCGGACGCACTGGCGAACCCGGAGGTGCTCGCCTTCTTCGCACCGCGGGAGCCGCGAGGGGAGTCGCGGTGACCACCCCGGCGGGCCGCAGCGGCCCGGCGCCGGGCCGCCACTTCGGCGAGGAAGGCGGCCTGCTGACCTACGGCGGCTACCTCCGGCTGCCGGAGCTGCTGGCACAGCAGGTGCCGCAGGCCGATCCGCCGGCCCATGACGAGCTGCTGTTCATCACGGTGCACCAGGCGTACGAGCTCTGGTTCCAGCAGCTGCTGCACGAGCTCGGCGCAGCCCGCGACGCGATGGCGGCAGCCCAGACGTGGCGGGCCAGGCAGCTGCTGGGCCGCGCGCACGTCATCGAGCGGCTGCTGGTCAGCCAGATCGACGTGCTGGAGACGATGACGCCGCAGGACTTCCTTGAGTTCCGCGCTGTGCTCGCGCCGGCCAGCGGCTTCCAGTCCGTGCAGTTCCGTGAGCTTGAGTTCCTGTCCGGCGCAAAGGACGAAAGATTCCTCGCCCGCTTCCGCGCTCTGACAGATGCAGAACGGGCCCGGCTGGCCCAGCGCCTGGCCGAGCCTTCGCTATGGGACGCGTTCATCGGCCTGCTTCGCGGCCGGGGACTCCGCGTCGAAGCGGCTGATCAGGTCCTGGCGTCGCTCGTCACCATCGCCAGGGACCGCGCGAGTCACGACGATCTGTGGCAGCTCGCCGAGGATCTGCTGACCCATGATGAGATGGCGGGGCTCTGGCGGGCCAGGCATGTCCAGATGGTGGAACGGCAGATCGGCACGAAATCGGGGACCGGCGGGTCGACCGGAGCGCCGTACCTGCATAAACGGGTGCCGTTGCGCTATTACCCGCTGCTGTGGGAACTGCGAGATTGGCTGTAACAGCGCAGCGGCGCGCGATAACAGGCCCGGGACACAAAGGAGTGGGACCGATGGCGGAGAACGCGGGCGACGAGAAGCTTGCCCTGCTGACTGAGGCGGCGTCGCTGGCTCGCGGTGACCAGGGGGCAGCGGCGCTGCTGAGTTACCTCCAGGCCTACTACCGGCACGTCGCGGTCGAGGACCTTGCCTCGGTCGGGCTCGAACGGATCGTCGCCGTGGCGGCCGAGCAAGCGACGTTTGCCGCGCAACGACCGCAGGGCCGGGCGCTGGTCCGGATCCGGCCGGCCGGCCAGGCGGCATCGCTGGAGCCTGCCGGGGCGGTGCTCGACATCGTTACCGACGACATGCCCTTCCTCGTTGACTCCGTGATGATGGAGCTGAACAGGCACGACCTCGTGGTCCACCGGGTGATCCATCCGCAGCTGCGCGTCCGCAGGGACGTCACCGGAGCGCTGCGCGGCGTGCTCGGGCTGATCGACGGGTCTCCGGCCGCCCATGACGAGATAGCCGAGTCGTGGACGCACATCGAGATCGGCGTGCTTGCCGACGAGGCCGAGGCAGTCGAGCTCGGGAAAGATCTCCAGCGCGTGCTCGGCGACGTGCGGGTGGCGGTCGAGGACTACGCCAGGATGCGGGCCAGGGCAGTGCAGCTGGCTGATGATCTCGCGTTGTCGCAGGCGGCTGCGCCGGCCGACGCGGACGCCGGGGCCGAGGCGCCCGCCGAGATCGAGGCGCTGCTGCGCTGGCTCGCGGACGGTCATTTCACCTTCCTCGGCTACCGCGAGTACGACCTGACGGACGGACCGGACGGGATGACGCTGCGCGCGGTGCCCGGCACCGGCCTTGGCATCCTGCGGCACGACAAGCAGGGATCGAGCTCGTTTGCCGCATTGCCGCCCGAGGTCCGCGCCAGAGCGCGCGAGCCGAAGCGGCTGATCCTGACCAAGGCGAATTCGCAGTCCACCGTGCACCGGCCTAGTTACCTCGACTATGTCGCCGTGAAGAGGCTTGACGACGCGGGCGAGGTGACCGGCGAATTCCGGTTCCTCGGCCTGTACACCTACGTTGCCTACTCCGAGAGCATTACCCGCATCCCGGTGTTGCGGCGCAAGCTGGCGGGCGTCCTTGAGTCTGTCGGCCTGACCGCCGACAGCCATGACGGCAAGGATCTCGCCGAGTTCCTGGAGAACTATCCGCGAGAGGAGCTCTTCCAGACCTCGGTACCTGAGCTTGCCCCGATCGCCTCCGGCGTGCTCCGGCTGCGCGACCACAAGCAGACCCGGCTGTTCCTGCGCAAGGATGTCTACGGCAGGTACATGTCCTGCCTGGTGTACCTGCCGAGAGACAGGTACACGACCAGGGTCAGGCTGCGTGCGCAGGAGATCCTGCTCGGGGCGCTCGATGGCGCCTCGGTCGGCTACAGCGTGATGGTCGGCGAGTCAGCGGTCGCCAGGCTGCACATCGTCGTCCGGGCAAGCCGCAGCCGCCGGCTGCCCGAGGTGAACGAGGCCGAGCTGGAGAAGAAGCTCGCCGCCGTGGTCAGGTCGTGGGACGACGACCTGGCGGACGAGGCGGCCAGGGCGCTCGGCGCGCAGCGGGCCCGCGTGCTGCTCGCCATGTGCGGCGACACGATTCCTGATACCTACAAGACGGACGTTCCGGCCGTCGCGGCCATCGGCGACCTGGCCAGGATCCTTGAGCTGCGGGAAGCGGGAGAGAACGTCGCCTTCGAGCTCTGGGAGTCCGTCGGCTTCGTCGGCGGGGTGCCAGTGGAGCACGACCAGCAGATCGGCGCGTCCGGCCCCAGCAGGCGGGTCTGGCGGCTCACGATCTACCGGACCGGCGCGCCGATCACGCTCACCGATGTGCTGCCCAGGCTCCAGCACATGGGCGTCGATGTCGTCGACGAGCACCCGTACGAGTTCCCCGGCGCCGGCCAGCCGTTCTGGATCTACGACTTCGGCCTGCGCAAGAGCGGGGCCAGTGAGCCCACCAGGGCGGGCCAGGACGCGGGCGCGCCGGATCCGGCGGCAGCAGCCGCGAGGTCCCCGGCAGCGGACTCGCTCGAATCGGTTAAAGACCTGGTGGAGGGCGCGCTAGCCGCGCTGTGGCACGGGCAGATCGAGGACGACGGATTCAACGCCCTCGTGCTCGACGCGCATCTCACCTGGCGGCAGGTGGTGGTGCTGCGCGCGTACGCCAGGTACCTGCGCCAGGCGGGCACGACGTTCAGCCAGAACTACGTCGAGCGCGTGCTGCGCGCGAACGTGACGGTGACCCGGCTGCTCGTGCGCCTCTTCGAGTCCAGGTTCGACCCGGACACCCGCGCGGGCGAGGGCGAGCGGAGCGAGGCGATCGCCGAGGAGATCCGCGGCGAGCTTGATGATGTCGCCAGCCTCGACCAGGACCGCATCCTGCGGGCCTACTGGGGCATGATCGCGGCCACGCTGCGGACCAACTACTTCCAGGAGAGGACCGGGCCGCAGGCCCCGCTGCCTTATTTCGTGGCCAAGTTCGACGCGGCCCGGGTGCCCGACCTGCCGCTCCCGCGGCCGCGGTTCGAGCTCTTCGTCTACTCGCCCAGGTTCGAGGGCGTGCACCTTCGATTCGCCGACGTCGCGCGCGGCGGCCTGCGCTGGTCGGACCGGCCGGAGGATTTCCGCACCGAGGTGCTCGGCCTGGCGAAGGCGCAGGAGGTGAAGAATTCCGTCATCGTCCCGTCCGGCGCCAAAGGCGGCTTCGTCTGCAAGCGGCTGCCCGATCCCGCTTCCCGGGAGGCCTACCTGGGTGAGGTGCTGACCTGCTACCGGATGTTCATCTCCGCGATGCTGGACGTCACCGACAACCTGGACGCCGGGCAGGTGGTGCCGCCCACCCGGGTAGTCCGTCATGACGGTGACGACCCGTACCTGGTGGTGGCCGCGGACAAGGGCACGGCGACGTTCTCCGACACGGCCAACGAGATTGCCGGGAGCTACGGTTTCTGGCTGGGCGACGCGTTCGCCTCCGGCGGTTCCGAGGGCTACGACCACAAGAAGATGGGCATCACCGCGCGCGGTGCCTGGGAATCGGTCAAGTTCCACTTCCAGGCTCTCGGCATGGACACCAGCGAGAATGACTTCACCGTCGTCGGCATCGGCGACATGTCCGGGGACGTGTTCGGCAACGGCATGCTGCTGTCGAAGCACATCAAGCTGGTGGCGGCGTTCGATCACCGGCACGTGTTCATCGACCCGGACCCCGATCCCGCGGCAAGCTTCGCCGAACGGGAACGGCTGTTCGCGCTGCCCAGGTCCTCCTGGGCGGACTACGACAAGGCGCTGCTCTCGCCGGGCGGCGGCGTGTGGCCCCGCGCCGTCAAGTCGGTGCGGCTGCCGCCGGAGGCGCGCGCCGCGCTCGGCATCGATGACGGCGTGCGCGCGCTGACGCCGGACCAGCTCATCTCCGCGATCCTGTCGGCGCCGGTGGACCTGCTCTGGAACGGCGGCATCGGCACATGGGTGAAGGCGAGCACCCAGTCGCACGCCGACGTCGGCGACCGGTCCAGCGACGCGGTCCGGGTGGACGCCACCGAGCTGCGCGCCAGGATCGTCGCCGAGGGCGGGAACCTGGGCCTGACCCAGGCGGCCAGGATCGAGTACGCGCTGGCGGGCGGCCTGGTCGATACCGACTTCATCGACAACTCGGCCGGCGTCGACACTTCCGACCATGAGGTCAACATCAAGATCCTGCTGGACGGTGTCGTGCGCACTGGCGAACTGAAGGCCGCCGACCGCAATCTGCTGCTGCACGAGATGACGGACGAGGTCGCCGCCCTGGTGCTCGCGCACAATTACCACCAGAACAGGACCCTGGCAGCCTCCGGCGCGCAGGCCGCGCAGATGCTGCACGTGCATGCGCGCTACATCCGGAAGCTGGAGCGTGACCGGCGGATTCACCGCAGGCTCGATGTGCTGCCTGGCGGCAGGGAGATCGCCGAGCGACGGGCCGCCGGGGCGGGCCTGACCACGCCGGAGTTCGCCGTGCTGCTCGCGCAGACCAAGATCGCCGCGGCCCAGGAGGTGCTTGCCTCCGACCTGCCCGACGACGCTTATCTCCGGCGCGTGCTTGTCGGCTACTTCCCGACCCCGCTGGGGGAGCGCTACGCACGCCTGATGGCATCGCACCGGCTGCATCGCGAGATCATCACCACGGCGGTCGTCAATGACATGGTGGACCGCTCGGGGATTACCTTCGCATTCCGGCTGAATGAGGAGTCCGGGGACTCGGTTCCCGACATCACCCGCGCCTGGCTGGTGGCCAGGCATGTCTTCGGCCTGCCGGGTTTCTGGGCGCAGGTCGAGGCGCTTGACGGCAAGGTCGACACGGCGACCCAGATTGCGATGGCGCTGGAGGGCAGGAAACTGACCGAGCGGGCGGCCCGCTGGCTGCTGCACCACCGCCGTCCGCCGTTCGACATCCAGGCGGCGATCGATTTCTTCGCCAACGGCGTGCTGACGGTGGCGGCCGGCCTGCCCAAGCTGCTGACCGGCCGTGACCTGGCCGGATACGAGGAGCGCAGGGAGACATTCACCGACCGGGGGGTGCCTGATGACCTCGCCCGATGGGTTTCGGCCATGGTCCCGGCCTACTCGACCTTCGACATCGTGGATGTCGCGTCCAGCGCGAGCCGCGGCATCGAGGAGACCGCCGAGGCTTACTTTGACCTGGCCGACCGGCTGCAGATCAGCCGGCTGCGGGACCGGATCACGGCCTTGCCCCGCGACGACCGGTGGAACACGATGGCGCGAGGCGCGCTGCGGGACGACCTGTACGCGGCGCATGCCGCTCTCGCCAAGGACGTGCTGAAGGTGGCCGGCCACGGCAGCCCGGAGGAGCGGCTCGCTGCCTGGGCCAAGCGGAACGATTCAGCGGTAAAGCGGGCGAACCAGACGCTCACCGAGATCTGGGAGAGCGACGCGTTCACCGTGGCGACGCTGTCAGTGGCCGTGCGGGCGATCCGCACCCTGGTGACCGCCAGCAGGCTGCCTGAGTAGCCGGTGCGTCCGGTGCGTCCGGTGCGTCCGGCGTAGCCGGTGAGCGCAGAGTGGCCGGTGCGTCGCGAGCATGCCGACGGCTGACAGCCGGCAGTCTGACGTAGGCTTCCGCCATGGCAACCGACTCCGCCGCCGAAATCGGGGAACTGAAGGCGAAGCTCGCCAGTATCGAGGCCGTTCTTGATCCGGACTCCATGGGGAAGGAAGCGGACGGCCTGCGGGTAAGGGCCGCTGACCCGGCCCTGTGGGAGGACCAGGAACAGGCACAGGCGGTCACCCGCAGGCTCTCCTACCTTGACGGGGAGATAGTCCGGCTGGATCGCCTGCGCCAGCGGCTCGACGACACCTCGGTGATGTTCGAGCTAGCGGAGAGCGAGAACGACGAGCCCACCCGGGTGGAGGCCACCCGCGATCTCTCCGTGCTCCGCCAGGAGATGAATCAGCTGGAGATCCGCACCCTGCTGTCGGGTGAGTACGACTCTCGTGAGGCGCTGATATCCATCAACGCGCAGGCGGGCGGGGCGGACGCGGCCGACTGGGCGGAAGGCCTGCAGCGCATCTACCTGCGCTGGGCCGAGCGGCACGGGTACCAGACCGAGGTCTACGACACCTCCTACGCGGAAGAGGCTGGCATCAAGTCCACCACGTTCGCCGTCAAGGCCCCGTATGCCTATGGCACGCTCCGCGGCGAGCACGGCACGCACCGGATGGTCCGCATCTCCAAATACGACAACCAGGGGCGCAGGCAGACGTCCTTCGCCGGGGTGGGCGTGATTCCCGTCGTCCAGCGGGCCGACCACATCGAGATCGGCGAGGACGAGATGCGGGTCGACGTCTTCCGGTCCAGCGGGCCTGGCGGGCAGGGCGTCAACACCACGGACTCAGCTGTCCGGATCACGCACCTGCCGACCGGGATCGTGGTGTCCTGCCAGAACGAGCGGAGCCAGATCCAGAATCGCGCCAGCGCCATGGCCGTCCTGCAGGCCAAGCTGCTGGAGCGCAAGCGGGCTGAGCAGGCGGCGAAGATGGCCGAGCTGCGCGGCGAGAACACGAGCAGCTGGGGCACCCAGATCCGCAACTACGTCCTGCATCCGTACCAGAACATCAAGGACTTGCGGACTGGCGTCGAGACCGGGAACACCGCAGCGGTGCTCGACGGCGAGATCGACGAATTCATCGAAGCGGAAATCCGCTGGCTCCGCACCCAGGGCCTGTAGCGGCCGCAGCTGGGCCGTAACGCGTTTGCAACGCGGCCGGACGACCATTTTCCTGACCGCGCCCGGCCGGAAAGAGCCGGGCCCGCAAGGGAGAAGCCCGCCATGCACCGCTACCTGACTTTCGCTGCCCTCGCGACCGGCACGCTCGCGCTGCTGTCCGTCGCCGGCTGCTCCGGTTCTTCCAGTCCGGCTAGCACCGGGCCTGCGAGTCAGCCCGCGTCCTCGCCGGCCGTCGCCGCGTCCTCGCCGGCGGCAGCGGCGTCCTCGCCGGCGCCCGCGTTTACCGGAACCAGCAGCGTGGACGCCTGCAAGCTGCTGACGCAGGCTGAGATCGCCAAGGTGGTCGGGGAGGCCGTCAATCCACTCAAGCCGTCAGTGCCCGGGGATAAGAGTTCCTGCGCGACCACGGACTCATCGGCGACCGGCAAGTTCGTCTCGGTATCGATCTCGGTGCACTCGCCGGCTTCCGCGCAGAGCATGAACCTGGTGCGGCCGGCCGACGCCAAGAACGTCCCCGGCCTGGGCAGCCAGGCATACTGCTCCACGGTGCTGCTGGCCGTGCTGTCCGGTACCAACATGATCCAGGTATCGGCGCCCGATTGCGCTCAGGCCGAGGCGCTGGCGCGGATCGCCCTGCCCCGGGTCTGACGGCAGGGGTCAGTGTGACAACTGCAGAGCGAGCAGTAGCAGCACAGCGATCAGCGCCACCGCGATCAGCGGCAACCGCAGGCCGCTTGCCGGGTGATGCAGATGCGCCCTGGCGCTCTGGCATACCGGGCAATGACCCTCTGCCACCGGCCCCGCGCACTGAGCGCAGATAAGGTGTTCGCAGCTCATCTGGGTCTCCTCCGTCCGGCGGCTACCCGGTCACTTCGCCGATGTTGGACGTTCCTGACCAGTTTCCCCCCTACACTGGCCCAAGGCCAAACCGGGACGCCTGGACGTCCCGGCAGGTCGTCCGAATTATCGTCGAGCGCCGTGTGATGGGCCTGTGATCCACTTCGATAACGTCACCAAGATGTACCCGAACCAGAGTCGTGCCGCCCTGGAGAGCGTCAGTCTGGACGTCGAAAAGGGCGAGTTCGTTTTCCTGGTCGGGCCATCTGGGTCCGGTAAATCGACTTTTCTCCGCCTGGTACTCAAGGAGGAGCGCCCTACCGACGGCAGGATTCACGTCGCGGGCAAGGATCTAGCGCGGCTCACCAACTGGAAGGTGCCGCACCTGCGCCGCAGGATTGGCTGCGTGTTCCAGGATTTCCGGCTGCTGCCCAGCAAGAACGTCTATCAGAATATTGCCTTCGCACTGGAGGTCATCGGCAAGCCGCGGCGGTTCATCCGCAAGGTCGTGCCGGAGGTGATCGACCTAGTCGGCCTCGAGGGCAAGCGGGACCGGATGCCTGATGAGTTGTCCGGCGGCGAGCAGCAGCGGGTGGCGATGGCCCGCGCGTTCGTCAACCGGCCGATGATCCTGCTCGCCGACGAGCCCACCGGAAACATCGACCCGGCAACGTCCATCGGCATCATGAAGGTCCTTGACCGCATCAACAGGACCGGGACCACCGTCGTGATGGCCACGCACGACGCGGCGATCGTGGACTCCATGCGCAAGCGCGTCATCGAGCTTGAGTACGGCAAGGTCGTGCGCGACCAATCGCGCGGAGTGTACGGCCAGGCCTACTGACCGGCCCGACCAGGATTACCGAGGGACCAGGACATGCGTGCGCAGTTCGTCTTCCATGAGGTCTGGATCGGGCTCCGGCGGAATCTGACCATGACCATCGCGCTCATCGTGGTGGTCGCGATCAGCCTGTCGCTGCTCGGCACCGGGCTGCTCTTCGTCAAGCAGGTCGATAACACCAGGACTTACTGGCAGGGCAGGGTTCAGCTTTCCATCTATCTCTGCACTTCCACCAGCGTCAGCCCGCAATGCACGAAGAACGGGCCGGCGACACCTGCGGAAATTGCGCAGCTTGATACCGACCTGAAGCAGCTTCCGGAGGTCGTGAGCATTCGGTATGAGTCCCAGGCCCAGGCATACCAGCGGTTTAAGCAGGAATTCTCCCAGGATCAGTCCTTCGTCAGCACGGTCGGCAAGGGCGATATCCCCAACTCGTTCCAGGTGAAGCTGAAGAACACCGAGGCAGACTTTCCCATCGTCGCGGAGACCGTGGACGGTCGCCCGGGAGTGGACCAGATCGTCGACGACTCTTCGATTCTGGACAAGTTCTACAAGCTGCTCAACGGGGCGAGGAACGCGGTCCTGGTCATCGCGATCATCCTGATCATCGCTGCCGTCCTGCTGGTCGCGAACACGATCAGGCTGTCCGCCTTCAACCGCCGCAGGGAGACCGGCATCATGCGGCTGGTCGGCGCGTCGAACTTCTATGTGCAGTTGCCGTTCCTCGTCGAAGGCGTGATCGCCGGCCTGTTCGGCTGGCTCGTCTCGGCGGGACTGCTGATCGCGGTGAAGACGCTCTGGCTGGATACGCTGCAGCAGTATTTCCCCTTCAACGTGCAGTTGAGCGCGACGGATCTGATCGAGGTCATCATCCTGGCGATGATCATCGGTGTGCTGCTCTGCGGTGCCACGTCGTTCCTGACGCTCAGGCGCTACCTCCGGGTGTGACCTCTCGCGAACAGGAGGACCGTGGCAGCAGAGCAGGGGACAAAGATCATCGCCCGGAACCGGCGAGCTAGGCATGATTACCACATCGAGGATGTGGTCGAGGCAGGCCTAGTGCTCACCGGCACCGAAGTGAAGTCGCTGCGTGCTGGCCGGGCCTCGCTGACCGACGGGTTCGGCCAGATCACGGATCACGAGGCGTGGCTGCTTGGCGTGCACATTCCTCAGTACACGCAGGGCACGTGGACAAACCACGAACCGCGCCGTCCTCGTAAGCTGCTGATGCATCGCAAGGAGATCGACAAGCTGGCAAGCGCGACCGCGGAGCGTGGCTTGACGCTGGTGCCTTTGACGTTGTACTTCAAAGATGGGAGGGCCAAGGTCGAGCTGGCTCTGGCCCGTGGCAAGCGGACTTATGACAAGCGTCATGACCTGGCAGAGCGGGATGCTGCCAGGGATGTTGATCGTGCCTTGCGGCGGCGAAGGTAGCCGAGTGACGAATCATGACTCGCATGCGTAGGCGCGGATCGCACGCTGCCGGGCAGCGCGCGCCGCTCAGGGAGCCAACCGCCCAGGGCGAGCTGGCCACCGGGGATGCCTCGACCGGAACCCCGCCGGCCGGGACGAACGCGCCCGGACTGCCGAGCGCCGGGACAGCCCGATTGCCGTCAGCCGGGACGAGCGCGGTCGAAGGGCCTTGGCCCGGACCGCCCGCGGCGCAGTCCTGGATCGTTCCTTTGCCGTCCGCCTTGCCCGCGGCTCCGGTCCCGGAAATGCGGGCGGCGGGCGAACCGCCGCCCGCGCAGGCGTTGGGCGCGGTGAGTTCCGGCAGCACGGTTCCCCCGACGCCATCCTGGGATGCGGAGATCCAGGGGCCGGCTGTTCCGCCGGCCGGGATCTCTGCCGCGCCGAGTCCGTCCGCCTGGCCTGCGACACCACCCGCAGCCGCATCGGGCAGCGAACTGTCGCCCACCCAGACGCCGGCCCCGGCGAGGCCGTCTGCCTGGCCTGCGCCACCCGGCCCGGAGCTTCGTGCTTCGCCGAGTCCGTCTGCCTGGCCAGGCACGCCGACCGCGGCGTCTCCGCCTTCGACGTCTTCGTCTTCGGCGTCTCCGGCACCGGGGTCTTCGGCACGGGGGTCTTCGGCACCGGGGTCTTCGGCACCGGGGTCTTCGGCACCGGGGTCTTTGTCTTCGGGGTCTCCGGCACCGGTCTGGCCGGGCACGGAGGTGCCGGCTGCGGCAACCCCGGGCACGGTCGGCAGCCCGCCCGCCATGGCAGCGGAGCCACCATCGGATCCGCGGGTCCGGGCCCCGGTTCCGCGAGCCGCGTCGCCGGCTCCCTCGGCCCAGCGCATCCAGGCCCCGGATCCGCCGGGCCGGGCCTTGGCTCCGCTGGACGTGCGCGTTCCGGGCTCGGCTCCGCTGGACGTGCGGGTCCCGCGCTCGGCTCCGCTGGACGTGCGCGTTCCGGCCTGGGCTCCGCTGGACGTGCGGGTCCCGCGCTCGGCTCCGCTGAATTCGCTGGTCCCGCCGTCCGCGCAGCCTCCCGCTCAGCGAACCCAGGGCGCAGCGGGCCCGGGAGTCCCGCCGGCCATACCTAACCGCGGACTGCGCGCCAGCATCACGCCGAAGCGCGCAGTCGCCGCGGCCGTCAGTGTCGCCGTCCTGGCCCTGGTGCTGGTCAGCGCGAGATCGCCAGATCCGTCCGCGGAACCGACGGTGCAGGAATTCCTGCTTGCCTGGGAGCAGGGGCAGTACCGGACGGCGGCCTCGCTGACCACTGGCGACCCGGGCATGGTGACCGCGGAGCTACGTACCGCATATCAGCAGCTGGACGCTGCCGACATCACTCTCACCATGGGCCGGATCACCCAGCACGGTGATACGGCTGAGGCGCAGTTCAATGCCTCGATCGATCTCGGCCGGAGCGGGGCGCCCTGGGCGTACCAGGGGCAGTTCGGCCTGCACAGGATCGGTTCGACCTGGAAGGTCAGGTGGCGTTCCAGCGTGATCAACCCCGGCTTGCGACCCGGGTTCCGGCTGGCGGTCGTCACCACGGTGCCGAAACGAGCCGCGCTGCTCGATGCCTCGGGCAGTCCGCTGGCAAGGCGCTCGAAGGTGGTCGTTGCCGGGGTGCGCCCAGGCAGGCTGAGCGACCCGGAGCGGACTGCGGACAGGCTGGCGAGTGTGACCCAGCTGGCCGCCAACGAGGTATACGGGGAGATACTCGCTGCGCCGTCGGCTAATTTCTTCGAGCTCGTCCGCTTCCGGCCAAGCACTTACCACCGTCTCCGCCATAAGCTCCGCCGGGTGCCAGGACTGATCATCAAGTGGACCAGGATGCGGCTCTTCGACAGCGCGGCGAAGTCGATCGCGGGCTCGGTCGGCACGGAGACGGCCAGGGTGCTGCGTATTGACGGAGTGCCCTACCGGCCAGGCACCACAGTGGGCTTGTCTGGGCTGCAGCAGGCATACCAGCATTTCCTGGTCGGCAGCCCGACGACGGAGGTGGTCGCCGAGAACGCGGCAGGCCGGCAGGTGTCCGTGCTGAAGAGCTGGCCCGGGTCAGCAGGCAAGCCCGTGCGAACGACCATCGACGCTGCCACGCAGGCCGCCGCCGACAGCGCAGTCCGGTCGCTGCCCAGGTCCGCGGCGATCGTTGCCGTCCGTGCCTCCGACGGCAAGATTCTCGCCGTCGGGACGCACAAGGCGCACGGCATGCCTGCGGTCAGCGTGCTGACCGGCCACTACCGGCCGGGACAGGCCTTCACCATCGTCTCCACCGCGGCGCTGATCGCGGCCGGCTTCAACGTCGGCACGCGAATACCGTGCATGCGCCACATCCAGGTCGGCGGCCGGACCTTCTCGAACAGTCCGGATGAATCGGGACTGGGCACGCAGCCTCCGTTCGCTACTGATTTCGCCCGCGCCTGCGGTACGGCGTTCGCGGGCTTGTCGCTGCGCCTGCACCCCAGCGAACTGAAGTCTGCCGCGGCCAGTTTCGGGCTCGGCGTGCCGTCGCGGCTGCCGTTGCGCGCATTCGCCGGCTCGCTGGCGGGCGGGCCGGGCGATGCGGAGCTCGCGGCCGATTCGATCGGCGCGGGAACGGTGCTGGCCAGCCCGCTGGACATGGCGCTTGTCGCTGCGCTTGTCCAGTCGGGCAGCTGGCACCCGCCATCTCTGGTGACCAGCCCGGCTAATCCGGGACTGGCACCGAAAACTCCGTTCGGCCCGCGTGTTGTCGGAGCGCTGCGGTCCCTGATGCGGGGGACCGTAGCGTCGGGCGCGGGCAGTGCGGCCGGCGTCCGCGGCCCGGCCGTTTACGGGCAGGTCGGGAATGTCTCGCTCGGCCCTGGACACCACGGCCTGCGGGCCAGCTGGTTCGTGGGCTACCGGGGAGACGTGGCCTTCGCAGTGATCGAGTTCACCCGATCCCCCCGGACGTCGGCAGCATCCGTCGCTGGCAAGTTCCTGCGGGAGCTGTCCGCCAGGTCGTGACTCGAACGCTATTAAACTTTTCAGTAGCTTAGAGCAACCATGCGGATACTTTAAGGCGTCTTACCTAGTGACTGGGGTGCCGCTTGGGGGGTTGCGGCCCAGTCACCATGAGGAGAACGGGCCTCATCTCGGGGGAGGCCTGTTAGTTCGAGGTCGGCTCCGACCCAGCCGGCTAGCTCCCGCGGGCGCTACATTCGGCCACCGCCAGCGCCCGCGGGGGCTCTCATCTCCTCCTGGGTTGATGCCCGATGGCTCGCTCGGGGGGGTATGCCATCGGGCTTCTTCCTGTCCGCGGCTGGCCGCCTTGCTGTCCGCGGCTGGTCGTCCTGCTGTCCGCGGCTGGTCGTCCTGCTATCTGCGGTTGGTCGTCCTGCGCGGATCGGGTACCGTTGATGACGATGCGGATTCCCGGCGGCGCCGGCGCCGCGTCAGCACAACTCAATAGGGGGTGATTGGTTTCGACTTCGGTAGTCGATCCAGGAGAAGCGGGCCGAGGGTTGCGGTAACGACCTCGTAAATCCCGTGACCGCAAACACTAAGTGCCAACGCAAAGCGCACTCACCTCGCCCTCGCGGCCTAATAACCGCGGGTTAGGGGTTGTCAGCCCGGGAGAGCCTCCGGCCCGGTGTCTGGCATCAGCAAGGAGGATCCACCGTCAAGCCCGGCCGCGGGACTAGGCGGGACATCAAACAGTGGCTGAGCCTGTCGGCGGCTCGCCTGCATGAACGCCGGGGCTAAGAAAAGCTAGCGCAGGCTGCGCCCGGAGAAGTCCTGGTGAAGTACCGAAGGACGCGGGTTCGATTCCCGCCACCTCCACCATAGAGTTCCTACTCGAACACGGTGTCCCAAGCGCGGTGACCAGCAGGTCACCGAGAGCTTGGGGCTCAGTGTTCCTCGCCACCAGGCGAGACCGTTCCTGCCGCTCTAGAGCCTGACTGAGGCTCGACTCACGCCGTGCGTAGATCAGTGTTTCGAAGGGTTCGTTCAGCTCGTCTGTGACGACGTAGAGACCATGCTCATCGGCATCAACGTAGAGCTTGGTGAAGATAGCTTTGTTAAGGATCTTCCTGGTTCGTCTGTTTGCTGCCTGGTAGAGGGCCGAGGGATCGGCTAGCAGCCTCAGGACGCTGGTCAGCAGTTCATAGCCACTGTCGATGGGACTATCTGCTTGGGCCAGCCGCTCTTGAATACGGGCTCGTTCTTCCCGTATGCCCCGCATCTTGGCCGAGAGCTTCTCCTTGGGCCAGTCTGGATCACCGACCAGATCGAGGTAGCGGTCCTCTTGGACATCCAGCTCGCTGAGCTGGTGGGCAAGCTGCTCACGGAGCCGTGAGGCTGTTGAGGTCGCACCTTTGCGGGTGACATCGAGCCTGGCTTGGAGGCGACCTCGGAACTCTTCAGAGAGCTGGACGGTGGCGTAGTGGGCTTCGACCAGCCGCTCTATCTTGGTCACATGCAGGTACGGCAGGTCACAGGTGCCGAGCTGCCTGCCCCTGCAGATGTAGTAGAAGTACTGCTGGCCGTTCCTGCTTCTACCGGGGATGACGATGAGCCGACGCTGGCAGCGCTCGCACCAGACCAAGCCTTTGAGGTAGTGGTTGTGGGTCCGCTGCCGGGTACCTGCCCGCCGTTCGTTGAAGAGGACCCGCTGGACCCGGTCAAAGAGTTCCTGAGAGATGAGCGCCTCATGCCGCCCCTGGTACTCGACACCCTCGTAACTGACGT
>PMSW01000161.1 GCA_003168215.1 Actinomycetota bacterium | reverse complement strand
ATTCAGGAGGCTCCTAGGCACCAGCCCGATCGCGGTCGGCATATACCGCCGCTAGTTTCCGGCTGGACTACCTGTTGACTGCGACCACCTGTTGACTGCCTGTTCTTCCGGCTGGGCTACCTGTTCCGAAGACCAGGCTCCTTGCACCCGTGTCATCTACGCGCGCAAGCGGGAGGCGGCCCGGCTCACCAGCACTCGCAGCTGGTTCACCGGTTCCAGAACGGCGTACGTCCGGTAGGCGTTCCGCTCCACCAGCCGGAATTTGGCCCCCCGGGCGCCGGGCGGGTACCGATAGCCGGCCGGACGCCAGCGGCGGTAGTCCTTGTGCATGCGCTCGAAAAACATCCTGCGAGCACCGCGGGGCACCAGCCCGCCGATCCGGGCCGCGCCGATCCCGGTGCCGCCGGTGCCCAGGATGGTCGTGTAATGCCAGATGGCCCGCTCGAAAAGGGCTGCCCTGACCGCGTCGCTGACAGGCTCCCCGGCGCTCTGCGCGAAGGCGGGCAGGAGATCAAAGACGGCCTGATAGGAGCCGAAGATGTCAAAGTGCCGGTCGCTCGTGGTGACCATAAAGGACCCGCGCCTGGCCCTGCGGTAGCGGTAGCAGACGCGGCCCAGTGCGCTGATCCGCCTGGCGCTGAGCAGGACCGCGCAGGACACGGGCACGTCCTCGTGGATGCCTGGCGGGAAGGCGATGCCGATCTCGGCAAGGAACGCGCGGCGGATGACCTTGCTCCAGGAGGTCATCGTCAAGCTGAGCAGCGCGGGCTGCTCAGCGAGCGTGAAGGTGCCCGCGGGAGCAGCCCGGAGCAGCGCGGCGCCCGGGCTCGGCCCGGTCCGCCCTCCGGCGTAGTAGTCCTCGTAGTCGATCAGCAGCACATCGGGCTGGTCATGCCCGAGCCTTGCAGTGATCTCCGCGAAAGCGCCGGCCGCTATCAGGTCGTCGGCGTCGGTGAACCAGACGTAGTCACCGGTAGCGCTCTTCAGGCCGACGTTCCGCGCGTTTCCCGGCCCGGCGTTCTCGGCCAGGTGGATCACCTTCAGCCGTGGGTCCAGGCGGGACCTGGCATCAAGAATCTGCGCGCACGTATCCGGCGATGCGTCATCGACCGCGATGACCTCGGTGTCCCCGGGCGCCTGCCCGAGTACCGAATCCAGGCACTCGTCCAGGTATTCCGGCACGCCGTAGACCGGCAGTATGACGCTGATCCGGGGAAGCGACGGCACTCGATCCTGCGATCAGCGCCGGGGATCGGGCTGCTGCAGGCCGCCGTCAGCCTCAGCGGGCCTCGGGCCTGCTGGGCTCGCCTCCGCGGGACTCGGAGCTGCGGGGCTCGGAGCTGCGGGGCTCGGAGCTGCNNGGGCTCGGAGCTGCGGGAGTCGGCCCTGCGCCGGCGGTCAGCCCGGCGGGTTCCGTGCCGGGCCGGCTCATCCTCGATGGCCACCAGTTCCACCTGCCCAGTAGCACCACGGTGGAGGGCACGAGCAGCGTACGGACCAGGAACGTGTCCATCAGGATGCCGAACGCCAGGCCTAGGGCGATGTCGCGGAACTGGCTGCCGCCGGCGCCCCGGCCCGCGACGAGGCCGAAGACGATAAACGTGCCCGCCAGCACCATCCCGGCCGAGGTCACGGTGGTGCCTGTCGCGCTGAGTGCACGAGTCACTGCTTCCCGTAGCGGAAGTTTCTGAGCCTCCTCCCTGATCCGTGTCATCACCAGGATGTTGTAGTCCTCGCCGAGCGCTAGCAGGAAGATGAACATCAGGAACGGCATGAAGAACACCAGCCCGCCGCTCCCCCCGATCTTGATGAAGAGCAGGACGGAGAGGCCGAGCGCGGCGAGGAAGGAGATCCCGACCGAGGCGATCAGATAGAGCGGGGCTACCAGGCTGCGCAGCACCAGGGCGAGCAGGATGCCGATGACCAGGATCGCGATCGGCACGACTCGTTTCAGGTCGCTGTTGGAGATGGCGCTGATGTCGTAGATAGCAGGCGCCTCGCCGCCGACGGCGGAATCAGCCGCGCCGATCGACTTGCCGACCTTGGTGGTCTCGGCGCGGATCGCCGGGACGGCGTTCAGCGCCGGGGTGTTGCCGGGATCTCCGGCCTTCAGGCCGGTGGAGTACTGCACCGTGCGGCCGTCCGCGCTGACGTAGTTCGAGCTGGCCCGGTAGGTCTGATAGAGGCCCACCGGCACCCCGGAACCCGGCGACGGCACCGCTGGCAGCGCGGCGGCCGGGCCGAGCCTGGCGTGCAGCGTGGCGTACTGGGCTGGCGTCAGCGCCGCTCCAGTCGGGTTCAGCGGCCCGGCTACCTGCGTGAACAGGCCGCTTGCCCGAAGCTGGCTGGTAGCAGCCGCCAGCGGCGCCGGGTTGTCCCACACGGGCCTGGCGAACCGGAAGATCAGGCTGGTCGGGTTCGCCGAGGACTGCGGGAAGTGCTTGGCGAGCAGCGCCGTGCCGGCGGCCGAGTCACTGCCGGCGGGGGGGCTGGTGTCTCCGCCGAAACCGCCGGCTACGTAGCCCGTTGCGCCGATGGCAAGGGCGCCGAAGACCACGACCCCGATGGCCAGGGTGAGCGCAGGCCGGTGAACGATCCGGCCGGCGATCCGGCCCCACAGCCCCATCTTGCCTGATCCCTGGATGTTCCACGGGATCAGCTTCGGCCGGCCGAAAACGGCCTGGAAGAGAGTGCGCTTCATGGCCAGCAGGGACAGCCGGATGGAGAGTATCGCGGGCAGCAGGGTGAGTCCGGCGAGCAGGATGACGCAGATGGCGATGGCGAACGGGATGCCGAGGTCGGAGTAGAAGGAGAAGCTGGCCAGCAGCAGCGTGAGCACCGCCGCGATGACGGTAGCGGCGGAGAAGGTGATCGACTCGCCGACCCTGGTGACCGACGTGACGATCGCCTGCCTGGCCGCCGGCCGCGGGTGGATCAGGTCACCGAGGAGCCCGCTGAGCACCCCGTGCGAGCCGGGGTACTCGACGCCTTCCTTGCCATGGGCGCCGGCCCGCAGTTCCTCGCGGACCCGGAATACCAGGAATAGGCCATAGTCGGTACCGGCGCCGAGTACGAGGACGATCAGCAGAAACTGGGCCAGCGGGGAGACCTGGAGCCCGTGGCGTGCGGCCTCGGCGACGAGCGGACCGGAAATAAGGACAGAGAAAACGGCCGGGGCGACAGTCGTCAGCGCGAGGGTCAGTGACCGGAAGATCAGCACGAGCAGCACGAGGATGAAGACGATCGACAGGTCCTGGACCTCGTTGCCCTGGTTGCCCGACGCCTTCTGCTGGTCGACCTGGATCGCGACATCGCCAGCCAGGTGCGCTTGGAGGCCGGCCGGCAGCCCGGCCTGCGCGATCTTCGCGCGCAGCCCGTCCACCAGGTCGGTCTGCTGGTTCTGGTTGCCGCCGCCTTGTACCGCGAGCGCGACGAGCTGTACGGCCTGGCCGTCGGGCGAGCGGCCGGCGTCAAGTACCCGGCTGATGCCGGGGACCGTGCGGAGCTGGCGCTGCAAGGCGGTTACCGCGGTAAGGTCGGCGGCCGAGAGCTGTGACCCCGGGCGCGCGATCACCACCGGGACGGGCTGCAGGTTGGCGGTGCCGAACGGGGCCGCGAGCTCCGCCGCGTGCTCGCTCGGCGCGCTGGCCGGCAGGAACTTGGAGTTGTTGTTCTGGGTGACGCTGGACAACGCCGGCAGCTGCGAGACGGCCCCTATCGCCGCGACGATCCAGAACACCAGGACGAGCCACCTGAACCGGACGGCGAAGCGCCCGATAGCGCTGAAGATCGCGTCGATATGCATAGCCAGAAAGCCTACGTGAGCCGCGCTGCCGACACGCCGCCGGCGCGAGCGCCGCAGGCTTTTGGCCGGTCCGGGCCGCGCCCGCAGGCGATTATCTGCATTCCGCGCGCCGGGCCGAGCCGCCGTTAATACGCTGCGTTCGGGTGCCGGGCCCTCGTGAACCAGGCGGCCGGGCTGAATATCCCATCAGGCTCGTGCGGGACATGCCGGGCGTGGTGCTGGCCAGGACTCGCCCCAGCCGTCAGACTCATCCGGGGGAAGTCCGAGTTCTGCCGCTGCGCTGCCCCCGGGCAGCGCGGAAGGGACGTCGATGCAGGAACTGCGCCTCGTTGCAGTCAGCGAGGACGGGAGCTACGCCGTCCTCGCCGTGCCGGGACGAGGCGGGCGGTTTTCGTTGCCCATCGACGACCGCCTGAGGACAGTGGCGCGTGGCCAGTTCTCGCGGCTCGCTCAGTACGAGATCGAAGTGGAGAATCCGTTGCGACCCAAGGAGATCCAGGACCGGATCCGTGCCGGAGAGACCGCGGACGAGATCGCCGACGTGGCAGGAATCCCGATCGAGCGAGTCCGCCGTTTCGAGGGCCCGGTACTTGCCGAGCGGGCGTACCGTGCCCAGGAAGCGCAGCGAGCCACTGTCCGCAGTCCAGGGGACTCAGGACCGGGCCCGAGGCTCGGCGAGATCGTGGCCGAGCGACTGGCCGAGTGCGGCGCTATCGCGGATGACGCCCAGTGGGATTCCAGGAAGCGGGCCGACGGCAACTGGCAGGTACAGCTGATGTTCCTGACAGGCAATCGCCCGCAGATGGCCGAGTGGGTGTTCGATCCGCGACGGCGGCATGCGACTCCGGTCGATGACAACGCCGCCAGGCTCTGCCTGCCCGGGGCAGACCTGCCAGCCGGAAGGCTGGGCGGCGAGGACACCGTCACCGCCACCGTCACCCCGATCGCCCGCAGGCTGGGCTCGCATTCTGCCGAGCCGCGCGCCGAACCGGAGCGGCAATCGACCCGTGCCGCTCATGCGGCGTCGCCGGGTGCGGCTGGGTCGAGGGGCTCAGCGGCGCCGGCCGCCCGCAGCGATACTGCCGGTGCCGACTCCGATGATCTGGAGGCCGCGGCGAGCCCGGTTCGCGAGCGCCCGGTGCGTAAGGCGGTCGGCGGCCGGACCAGGCGCTCGTCGGTCCCGTCCTGGGACGAGATCATGCTCGGCAATTCCCGGCAGCCGGACTGACCACGGCCAGCCGGCGCTGCCCGCCATCGGCCCGCGTTCTGTCTGTTGCTGGAGTACTGCGCGGGCCGTTGCCAGCATTTGCGTGGCGATATAGGGCCGCCGCACGTCAGCCGCGCTTGCGCCGCGGACTGCGGCCGGAGAAGGGAAAAGCAATTTGTCGATAAGTCACTTTATCGATGCAGACAGGTCGGGCCCCGTGCCAGCAAGCATGCCGGGCGGGCCGCAGCGGGAGCGTAGGATCTCCCGTCGGGACGGATGGCAGCGACTGGCAAGGGAGCGCGCTTGGCCCGGTGCGGTGGGGTGATTGGCAGGCGGGCATGCGGCGCCGCCGCGCTGCTGGCCACGGTGCCGCTACTAGCGGGCTGCGGCTTGCTCGGCGGCGCCCCAGCGCTTCGCCAGATAGAACCCCAGGTGATGACGGTCACCAGTCCCGCCTTCGGCCAGGCCGAGATCATCCCCCAGGAGTACACCTGCCACGGTAACGGCGACCGACCCCCCATCTACTGGTCCGGCGCGCCGCCGGGGACTAAGGCCCTTGCGCTGGTTGTCGATGACGCGGACGCGCCCATCACGCCGTACATTTACTGGATCGTGCTAGATATCAGCCCCACGACAACGGATATCCAGGCGGGCCCGCTGCCGCCTGGTACGCACCAGGCGGACAATAGCCGGGGCTTTGCCGGCTATGACGCGCCATGCCCGATTCACGGGAGTCATAAGTACCGCTTTACCATTTACGCGCTGAGTTCGAAGCTGGCGCTCGGTAATGACGCCAGTGCAAAAGAAGCTTGGACGGCGATCGCCCGGGACGCGATCGCGAGAGGCAGGCTGACGGCAACGGCGAACGGGTTATCCAGCCATTAAAAGTCAGAGAGTAATCATCTCGTCACTATAAGTATACAGAGTGGGCTAAACTTCTCGAAGCGCATGACACGGGCCATAGTGGTCCGACAGAATCAGTTTTAGTGACCAGCCTCGAATATTCATCCAGGGCGTCAGCACTACCGGGGAAGGCCCGCGTCGATGGCCGCGCGCGTGCCTCGCTTGCGCCGTTCTTGAGGTCATGGCTTGTTGGATGGTGCGATGCTTCCGCTCGTAATCGGACTGGCAGCTGTTGTCCTAGTCATTATCATCGCTGTCGCGGTCGGCATGCGATACGTGCGTAATGAGGAGCGCGCGGACCTTGCGGACCGCGAAGAAGACCGGGGCAGGCCCGCTGAAGGGGATCGCGGCAGGACCACCGGCCGCCAAGATCCAGATTGGCGTCGGGCAGGGCAGCAGCCTGGACCGCAACGGCCGCCCGCCCGACCGAAGGACGGTCCCCGCCAGCGCCGCGCCGACGCGCGCGGTCGTGGTGAGCGGGCAGTTCGTGGCGAGCGCCCGCGCGGGGGCGAACGCGCAGGCAGGGGCGAGGATCGCGGCTACGGCGACGCGGACACCAACCCCAGCCAGGGTGACCGGCGGCGTGACGGTAGCGGTCACGCTACCCGCGGCCATGGTGACAGCCGCGATGAGCCGGCCCGCGCGCAGCCGCGCCAGGAAGCCCGTTCGGCGGTGCGCGCCCGATCGGCCCGCAGCAGGAAGTACGACGAGGGTGACTGGCCGAGCACGGACTGGGACAAGCTCTCCGACGCTGACTACTGGAAGGAAGTGGCCTCGGATCGGCCGCTCGTTACCACGGCCCGCACCGCGCAGCCAGCGCAGCGGCCCGCTCCGGAGTCTCGCCCCGCGCCGCCGGCACCAGGCAGGGCCGCAGCCGCTCCTGCTGGCCCCGCGCCAGGCAGAGGTCCCGGACCGAGGCCTGCCCTGGATGCGCGGCATGGCCACGAGCCAAATCGAGAGGCCGTTCGGCTGCCTATGCGTGGTGCACCGGAACCTGCCGCTGCGGGGGGCAGCCGCGACTTCCTGACGGCGCCCACGAGCGTGCTGTACCCGGAGCCGATCCGTCCGGAGCCGATCCGTCCGGAGCCGGCCTTCCCGGATCCAGGCCGCCAGGAGCAGCTCCGGCCTGGGCTGGCCAGCCCGATGGGCAGGCCCGCCGGACAGCGGCCGCCGGCGCCGATGCTTTACGACGACGATCCGCTGACAAGCCCGTCGTTTCCCAGGATTGTTACCTCGGACAGCAGGTCATACGGCAGCGGCCGGCCGTCCGCGCCTTCCGCGCAGTCTGCGCCCGCTGGCAGGCCGTCTGCACCCGCTGGCAGGCCTGCTGCGCCTGCCAGCCGTTCGGCCGCGCCGCCTGCCGCGGCCGGCGGGCCAGCAGATCAGTCTGCTTACGGCGCGCCGACGGCGCAGTTCGCCAGCTACGGCCCGGCTCGCTCCCGGTCGGCTGACGACGGCCTCGCCGACGGATACGGCCGCGGCTTCGCTGACAGTAGTTCGGCTGCTACGGCGCCTCGTTCCTACCGGCCCGCTGCCCAGCCCCCGGATGGGAGCTATCCAGCCAGCAGCCATCAGCCATCCGGGCACTCCGCGGGCACTGGGCCCGGCTTTCCGGCTGGCCAGTACTTTCCGGCTGGCCAGCAACAGCCAGCCCGTCCGCCGGCGGCGGGACCGCTGCCCGCCATTCCGCCGCCATCCGTGCCGCTGCCCGCTGTTCCGCCGCCATCCGGAAACCCGTACGGCAGTTACGTCAGCACTGACCTGCCGGGTTACGCAGAAAGCGCGGCACCGGCATATCCGCAACGTGGCGCTGAGCGCAATTACCCCGGCTATCCGGTCGGCTCGGCAAATGGCCATGCGGGCTCGGCTTACTCCTATGACCTGCCCCTGGATGACTCCGCGCCACCGCTGGGCTCGGCAGGCGGCTGGTATCCCGAGGCGCCAGCCGCAAGCGCACCCGCGCCTTCCCCGGGAAGCCCGGGGCCGTTCCCTCATGCTGGCGCGCAGGCCGACGGGATGTCCCGTCATGACTCTGGAAACGGACAGCGCAGCCCGTCCGGATACGCGCCTGGCCCCTATGCCGACAGACATCATGACGTGCCGGAATATCCGCCAGCCGGATATGGCGCCCGGCCGGACTTGCCGGAATATCCGCCGAGCAGCGGGCATTCCCCCGGGCAGCCGGACGTAGCCGGATATCTGCCGCCGCCGGACTTCTACGGCCGGGACGGATACGGCGGTTAGCCGCGCCGCTGGGCTGCCGCCGGGCACGCTAGGATCAGCGCGTGCGGGTGCCGGCGGCCGGAGTTGCCGCGTGCCCGCTTGACAAGAGGGCACCGTGACCGCTGACAATGTGCCGACCAAGGCAAGGCAGGGAAGATGTGGACGGCACCCGTGACCATGCACGTACGTACCATTTACACCGGCTTGCGACAGCGCTGGACTCTCAGGGCATCCACTCGACCGTGAAGACGACGTATCCGGCGGCACTGAATGTGTTCATACCCGGAGCGGCGATGCTCGCCGAGAGGATTCACTGCACGGCGGGGACCGACCCTAGCGGTCGCCTCCGCTGGTACTACCGGTGGTCCTGGGGAGAGTTGTTGCACGATACCGAGGATCCTTCCGGTGCTGCTGCAAAGGTCGCGGAGGTGCTGGCCGCACGGTAGGTCCCGCCCCCGGATTGCGCCGGACCCGGTACCGGGGGCCTGATCCGGCCAGGCGGCACGCACGCTGCCGCGGAGGCCGGCCCGGGCGAAGACGAGGGCAACGCGGCTCTCGGGGCCGTGCCATCCAGGGCAGCTGGTCGCGTAACCGCTCAGGCGTCGCGGCGCCTCAGCAGGTAGCCCGCGGCGATCAGCAGGAGTGCCGTCCAGATGCAGAAGACGCCGAACCCCTGCCAGGGCGTCAGCAAGTTGCCAGCCTGCTCGTGCGCCTGGGAGATCAGCCCTCCGGCCTGCTCGGGCAGGTAGGCATTGACGTGCGCGCCCCAGCTGCCGGGCAGCAGGCCCGTCAGGATCGGCAGCACGAGCACCACGCCGATGACCGTGGCGATAGCGCCCGCGGTATGCCGGATCAGCGCGCCGATCGCCATCGCGAACAAGCCGAGCACGGTCAGGGCCAGGCCGGTGCCGATGACCGCCCGCGCGACGCCCGGCTGCCCGAGTGATACGGCCACGTGGCTGTGCAGGATCGCCGAGCCGAGGAAGAACGAGCCGAAGGTGACGATCTCCCCCACGACGAAGATCAGCGCCGCGAAGACGACCGCCTTGGCGGCCAGCATCGGTATCCGCCTGGGCACCGCGAGCAGCGAGGCACGGATCACGCCGGTGGAGTACTCCGTGGTCATGATCAGGGCGCCGAGCACGCAGACCGCCAGCTGGCCCAGGCCGATCCCCGTGCCGAGGATGGAGTTCACCGGATCCGCGAGGATCGTGGCGTCCCGTGGTGCCGCCCGCGGGCCATTCCAGTTGGCCGCGGTCAGGGCCGCGAACAGTGCGGTGAAGCCCAGGCTCACCACCACGAGCACGATCAGGGACCAGATCGTGGAGCGCACGGAACGGATCTTCGTCCACTCGCCGAGCAGCAGGTGGGCGAACCCGGCAGCGCGGCGGCCGGCCGTCGGCGAGGCCGGGGAAACGGGCGCGACTTGCGTAGCGGATGTCATCGGGCACTCCTCTCAGCCACGGACGCGTGGCCGGGCTCATCGGCGGGCTGCTGACTGCCGGGCTGCTGGCCGCCGGGATCGTGGGTCCCGAACTCAACGCTGCCGGACGTCAACTCCAGGAACGCCTCCTCCAGCGAGGCACGCGGGCTGAGCTCGTGCAGCACGACGCCGGCTGACGCCGCGAGCTCGCCGATCCGCGGCGCGGCAAGGCCGGTCACGGCCAGTGCCTTCGACGCCTCTGAACTGGCCGCCTCGCCCGGGGCGACCTCGCCGTCGGTGACCTTGCCGCCTTCGGCGAGGATCAGTTCCGTCAGCCTGGCCGGATCCGGCGTGCGGACCAGCACCGACTTGTCGGAGCTGCGCGCGATGAACTCCTGGGTGCTGGACTCGGCGATCAGCTTGCCGCGCCCGATCACGATCAGATGGTCCGCGGTAACGGCCATCTCGTTCATCAGGTGGCTGGAGACGAATACGGTCTTGCCTGCCGACGCGAGCTGCTTCATCAGGTTCCTGATCCACAGCACGCCCTCGGGATCTAGTCCGTTGACGGGCTCGTCAAGCAGCAGCACCTGCGGGTCGCCGAGCATTGCCGCCGCGATGCCCAGCCGCTGGCTCATGCCGAGCGAGAAGCCGCCCGCCCGCTTTCGCGCCACGGCATGCAGTCCCACCAGGTCAAGTACCTCATCGACCCGCGTACTCGGCATTCCCTGGGTCTGCGCGAGGAACAGCAGGTGATTGCGGGCGCTGCGGCTGCTGTGCACGGACTTGGCCTCCAGCAGCGCGCCGACCGTCCGCAGCGGATCGGTCAGGCTGCGGTAGGGCCGGCCGTTGATCGTGGCGGTGCCGCTCTGCGGCCGGTCGAGGCCAAGGATGAGCCGCATGGTGGTTGACTTGCCGGCGCCGTTCGGCCCCAGGAACCCCGTTACCCTGCCCGGCTCGACAGTGAAGGACAGATGGTCGACGGCTGTGTTGTCGCCGTAGCGCTTGGTCAGGTCGCGTGCTTCGATCATGCAGATTCCTCTTTCTCACTGGATTGTCCGCTCTACCCGCCCGGTCCCCCGCGCAGCCGTGCCAAGCGACGGCCGGCCGGGCGCTCAGCTCTTGCGGCGGCCGCGGCCGCGGATACTGCGAGCTTTTCCAGCAGCACGGCGAGCATCCGTACGTCACCGGGCTCCCAGTCCGCCACGAACAGGGCGAACCGGTCCAGGCCCACCTGGGTAAGACGAAGCAGCTCATCGGCACCTGCTGGCGCGAGCACCACCAGGTACGAGCGCCCGTCGGCCGGATCCGCCGTGACCTGCACGTAGCCCGCGTCTTCTAGTTCCCGGATCTGCCGGGTGACCAGCGACGGGTGGACTCGCTGCAGATCTGCGATCTCGGACGGACGGATTGCCTCACGGCCGGCGATGACCTGAAGCAGGCTCAGCATGCCGGCACCCTTACGCTGGCGCCTGGCCCGCTCGATCCCGGCGTTCATCTTGAACAAGGCAGCCACCATCGACTGCACGTCATCCCTGCTCGGCGACACGGCAGCAGCCTAATGTATTTGATTGACTCAATCAAATACATCCGCATCGGCTCGAACCTGCTGAGCGGAAGGCAGCCGTCGGCGCGATCGGCGTTAATGCGCTGGTCTACTTTTCAGTAGCCCGCTACGGGGTCAACGAGCCCGATCAGCGGCTGTGCGGCGGCGAACCTGGCGACGTTGTCCTGAATGCGCCGGGCGAGCAGCCGTTCGACCATTTCCGGTGTGTCGGCAGTGTGCGGGGTGATGATGCAGTTGTCCAGCTGCCAGAGCGGGTGCCCGGCTGGCAGCGGCTCAGGGTCGGTGACATCGAGCGCCGCCCCGCCGATGGCGCCGTCCCGGAGCGCGGCGACCAGCTCGCCGGTGTCGACATGACGTCCGCGGGCAACGTTGATCAGCCATGAGTCCGGTCGCATGGCGGCTAGCTCAGCGGACCCTATGATCTGCTCGGTACCGGGCGTGAGCGCAAGGGCCAGGAAGGTAACCCGGGCACCGGCGAGTGCCTCGTTCAGCCGGTCATGCGGTAGCGTGCGTGCCGCTCCGGCGACCGGCTCAGCGCTGCGGCGCACTACGGTGGCACTGACCCGGAACGGGGCAAGCAGCTCCAGCAGGCTCGCGGCGATGCCGCCGCCGCCCAGGATCGTGACCGGCTCGTCGTACAGGCTCTGCCCGGCCGGCTCCCCCCATGACCGGGCATTGATCCGCTGGCGCAATGAGCGCAGTCCGGCCAGGGCGAGGGCAAGGGCGTGCTCGGCGACAGGCTCGGCATAAGCGCCCTTCGCCGACGTCCAGGTCCGCGCGGGATCGAGGATCCCGGCGGCAGCCACTCGCTCCACGCCGGCCATCGGGAGCTGGATCCAGCGGGCCGAGCTCGCGACGGCGAGCGCGCGTCGCAGCCCGTCCAGATCGGCTGGATCCAGCCAGATGAGCGCGTCTGCCGCCGCGTCGACACTGGCGGGCTCGCCGCCGCCACTGCGGATAGCCCGGCATGCAGAATCGCGGGGTGCAGGGCCGACGGCCACCCGGGGCGCGGTCACGTGCAGCACCCTACATGGCCAAAGCCGCCATCGTCGTTCTGGTATCCGCGCAGAGCGTTGATAACCCCTGCGGCGGGCGCGCCGAGGAAGCAGGTAGCGAAAGGCGCCGCTCGAGCAGCCGCGCCTGGCTCAGCAAGAACCGGTCCCCGCGTGTCAGTACGTCGTCCACATCCGGATGCTACGGGAAGCACCAGGAAGCTGCCGCCGGCTGGCCTTGACCCGGGCTAATGGCACTTGTCAAGAACGCGGTTTCCGTCGAGCTGGTCGACACGGTAGTCGGGAATGCCGTTGCTCTCGGAACCGCCGGTCCACTGCCAGAACAGCTTGCACCGGGCTCGCTGCGGGCTGCCGCCGAACCAGTCAGCTTTCAGGTGAGTGCCCGGAATCGAGAATCTTCTCGGGTAGGTCTTGGTGGAATCTGTTGCATCTTCGTAAGTCCACTCTGCCGTGCTGGAAATTTTCTGGGAGCCGAAGATGCCAGCCCACTCATGCGAGCTCCCGCCGCCAGCGCTGTACACGCCTGGGAGCCAGGGGGTGTTGTCTTTGATATAGTCCCGGAATCCGTTGAGGTCAGCACGGTCTATGCGCGCGGAGATATGCTTGACTACTATCCGCGAGCTGCATGCGCTAGACCATGACTCATTCCAGCCATTAGCGACACTGTCCTGCGTTTGTGCTTCGACGTCCATGAGCACGTAAGGCAGGGACAGCGTTATCCCGCGCAGATCCGAGGCTACCCGCTTCGCCTGGTCACGGCCCCAGCTTGTCGCAGTGGACGCGCTGCCAGGGTCTGAATCCCGGCCAGGCCCGGCCATCATCCAGTAAGCGGCTGCTCCGAGCCCTTCGTGGTACCGCACGAAATTGGCTTGTGCATCAGCGTAGTTTGTCGCGTTCCAGCCGCGGCCTACGGTGTCACAGTTCTTCCACTCATCCCACCGTCCGACCTCCCCGAAGTATCCGCCGTAATGGCCGGCTGCGGGGTTGCAGTTACCGCGCTTGCCCATGATGGTGTAAGGCCCGGAGCCGCACGTCATTGCCCGCGGGCCGTCGGAGCCGTACCAGAATCCGGTCGGAGAATCACCGGCCCTGACCACCCCGCGAGCCTGGCCGCCTGCCGCCGCGAGCGCGTGACGAGCGACGGACAGCACGCTGGCAGCCACGCCGCCCGGCATGAACGGCAGCACCCGCAGCTGCCCGCAGACGCTGACCGGCCGCGCGAAAGCTACCTTCGCCCCGGCGCCCAGCCCGACTGCGGACGGGTACACCGTCGCGGACTCCGCCTGCCGGCACGCTCCCGGCGCCATCGACTCCAGTGCCACAGACGTCCAGGTGCCCGGACGCAAGGCAACCACCGTCCGCTGCACGCTGGCCCGCTGGTAGGTCAGGTAGGGCGAATTGCGCACACTCCACGCCTGCTGGTAGGGAAGGGCCTTGGCGATGGGGCTGGCGCCCCCTGCCATGTGCAGCCGGACCGTCGGCCAGCCCCCGGACAGCACCGCGCAGTTTCTGTCCGCGGAAAGGCGCAGCACAATGACCGAGCCGCCCTGCTGGGCCGCGGCGGACGAAACCTGCGCCCGCAGCGCCCCGGCCGTGCACCCCGGAGGCTCGTTTCCTGTCATCGAAGGGAACGGCAGGTTCTTCACCGGCGCGCTCAGCGCCGTGATGGCGCGCCTCAGGGCACGCAGCGGGTAGAAGGGAGAAACCTGCATCGGTCCGGCCACGCACATGCCCGCGACACCGGCCGGCTGCCGGACGGTCACACGATCCGCCGTGCCCGGCAAATCTAGCCCGAGCGACCACCTCGTGATGCACCCGCGCGCCTGAGCGGGACCAGTCACCGTGACCACCGCGCTCTGGCCAGGGCTCAGCACAACGCGCTTGCCCGGGACATAAGCCAGGTTGCTGAATCGCACGTCAGCGAACGTGGCCCCGGCCGCCCGTCCGGAGAGCCGGCGGACCATCATGCCCGGCCATCCGCGCAGTGAGCAGGAGGATCTGCTGCCGTTGAGCAGCACGACGTTCCACACAAGCTGGGTCGGTTCTGCGCCCGGGTCCCCCGCGATGGCGGCAGGAATGCTGATGCGCAACTGCCCAGGACGGCACACGGCGTCGGCAGCTAACCGCCACCGGCCACCGCCGGCCGGTCCCGCCCAGGCTGGTCCTGTCCAGGCTGGTCCCGCCCAGGCTGGTCCCGCCAGCTCCGGGCCGGCGGCCGTGACGGCAGCCACCATCGCGACCACGGCAGCACACAGGACGCTGTGAACCGGAAATGGTCTCCCCGGCATTCGCGGCGCACCTTGCCCAGAGTGGCTCATCGATTCCCCTCCCCGACCGAGCCCCGCGACCGCGGGAAGCATAGGCACGCGTTCCTCCCGGTCCCGGTGACAATGTCCTCCTCTGCCGGGGGAAGTCAAGTCGGTCACGACTCGCGGAATGCCCCCTAACCAGGGCGGCTACGGGCACACCGGGGCATAGCGGATGGCTCGTCCTCGACTTCGGGCGCCGGGTCTGGCCGGCCGCCGTGCGCCGCGTGCCGCTGCCGGGGCCGCTGCCGGTCATCCCCCTGCTCGCCGTTGCGCCCATGGCAAGATCGGGACAACAGCAGCGGGCTCTTGGTCACGGACAGCCGAGCCCCGTGCCGGGAGGCAGGTGTCGCGTGCTCAGGCTAGACCCGGCGGCGCAGCGCGCGGTGCAGCAGCGTCTCGGCCTTCCGGAGGCTGATGCGTTCCTGGCCCGCCTTGAGCAGCTGTCATTCGACATAGTCGGGCCGCTCGAGCAGGTTTACGGCGGTGTGGTCGACGTGACCGGGTTCGTGACGGAACTCGTGCTCGACGCGCTGGAAGCGGCCGCAGCGCGCCCGGCCGCGCTGCGGCTGCTCGACCGCCGTCGCGAGATCAATCCCGCGTGGTTCCAGCGCTCCCGCATGGTCGGCTACGTCTGTTACGCCGACCGGTTCGCGGGCTCCCTGCAGGGTGTCCGGCGGCATCTGGACTACCTGGCGGAACTCGGCGTCACCTACCTGCACCTGATGCCGCTGCTGCGGCCCCGCGACGGGGAGAACGACGGCGGCTACGCCGTCCAGGACTACGAGGCGGTCGATCCGCGGATCGGCACCATGGCCGACCTGGAGACGCTAGCCGCCGACCTGCACGAGCGCGACATCGCGCTGTGCATCGACCTGGTGCTCAACCACACCGCGCGCGAGCACGAATGGGCACGCAAGGCCCTTGCCGGTGAGTCGGCCTACCGTGACATGTACCTGATCTATCCTGACCGCACGGAGCCCGATGCCTACGAACGCACGCTGCCCGAGGTCTTTCCTGACATGGCGCCCGGCAGCTTCACCGAGGTGCCGGGCCTTGGCTGGGTCTGGACGACATTCCATGAATTCCAGTGGGATCTGGACTACGCCAACCCTGCCGTCTTCCGGGGCATGCTGGGGACGATGTTTGCCCTGGCCAACCGCGGCGCCGACGTGCTGCGGCTGGACGCAGCGCCGTTCCTGTGGAAGCGGATGGGTACCAACTGCCAGAACCAGCCAGAGGCGCATCTCCTG
Source organism: Actinomycetota bacterium (assembly GCA_003168215.1). Lineage (GTDB taxonomy): Bacteria > Actinomycetota > Actinomycetes > Streptosporangiales > Streptosporangiaceae > Palsa-506. Next base: position 6,500 of record PMSW01000161.1, on the reverse strand, counting down.
GTCCAGGCGTTCCGTGCCCTGACGCGGCTGGCCATGCCGGGCCTGGTCCTCAAAGCCGAGGCGATCGTCAGCCCGGAAATGCTGGTGCAGTACCTCGGCGGGCATGACCGGTACCGCCCAGAATGCGATCTGGCCTACGACAACCAGCTCATGGTCATGCTCTGGTCGTCACTGGCGACCCGCGACGTGCGTCTCGCCGAGCACGCGCTGTCGCGCCGCCGGCCCGCGCCAGCGCCGACCGCGTGGGTTTCCTACCTGCGTTGCCACGATGACATCGGCTGGGCAGTGTCCGACGCGGACGCCGCTTCCGTCTGGCTCGACGGTTTCGCTCACCGCAAGTTCCTGAACGACTTCTACGCCGGCCATTTCCCGGGGTCCTTCGCCCGGGGAGCCCTGTTCCAGGAGGACCTGGCCAGCGGTGATGCCCGCATCTCCGGCAGTGCCGCGTCACTGTGCGGCATCGAGAGCGCATTGGCAGCCGGGGACGACGAAGAACTCACCCTCGCCATCAGGCGGCTGGAGTCAATGTATGCCGTCGTTTTTTCCTTCGGCGGTATTCCGCTGATCTACATGGGCGACGAGCTGGCCATGCGTAACGACCCCCGGTGGCACCAGGACCCGGCACACGCCGACGACAACAGGTGGATGCACCGGCCGCCGATGGACTGGGCACTGGCCGCCCAGCGCAGCGAACCGGACTCGCTGGAAGGCCGCGCGTTCGCCGCGATGCGAGGCCTGATCCGCGCGCGGCGGGAGTTGCTCGCCCTGCGCTCGGGCGGTGCGACTGAGATCCTGCCGACCGAGAGCCGGAGCCTGCTGGCGTACCGCCGAGTGCACCCGCGCAGCGCTCCGTTCCTCTCGCTCACCAACTTCAGCGACATCACCCAGTCGGTCGACGCCGGGGTCGTCACCCGGGCAGGCCTGCGCCAGCCGCGGCAGGTGCGCTCGACGACCGGGGATCTCCTCATCGGCGCGGCCCGGATGGAGCTGCCCGCCTGGGGCTTTGCCTGGCTCACCGGCACGTGACCCGCTCCCGTCGCCCGCGTCACCGGCACACGAAGGCGCCGGTGTCGCTGGACGTGATGAAGGTTCCTTCCGCCTCGATCACCTGCTGCACGGCGAGGCGCACGTCCGCTACGACGGCCTGCCAGGGACGAGCAACCTGGTCCTGGTAATGATCGGCCACGCTCGCCACGTAGTCCGCGGCCACTGCGGCGTCACGAATGATGACCGGGGCGACCCTGCCGGGCCGCACGCAGGTTACGGACTCGAAGGCCACCGCAAGTTGCGCCGCTCCGTTCTCGAGCGAGAACGCATGGGTGGATGGATTGCGCATTTCCCATCCAGGTGTGCCCTCGCAGGCCGCGCGCTCTACGAGATCGCGCAGTGATCGCATGTGCTGCGCGCCGTTGGTCACGGCGATGCAGACTCCTCCCGGGACCAGCACCCGGCGCAGCTCGCGGACAGCGGATTCCCGGTCCGGCACGTGATACAGCATGTGCGGCGCCAGCACGACGCCGAAGGACGCGTTGCGTACGGGCAGCGCGACGACGTCGGCATTGAGCAGGGCCGGGTGGGATGCCGCCTGGAGCATCCCCACGGACAGATCGCAGCCGACTGCACGGACGTGCCGGTCCCGCATCGCGCGCAGATAGGCGCCATTGCCGCAGCCGACGTCGAGTACCCGGAGATCCGGTGAGAGCCCGGCGAGATCGAGAACCCAGCCGACGATGTCGAAGGGCGGCCTCTGGTACAGCCAGAGACGCTGGCGAGCACGCAGGTTGCGGGCATCGGCATATTGAGTCGGCGGGTTCAGCGTCATCGAGGCAGTCTGCCTGATCTGGACGCCTGTCAGCAGCTCGCGTAGGCCCGCCGCGCGGAACCGCTGACGGGTGAAGTCACGTAAGTTTGGCTTTCATGGCGACCGAGAAACATCCCCGCAAGTCCGGCCCCGACCCGGGTCCGACGATGTTCGTCCTCTATGGCGGGACCGGCGACCTGGCCAAGCGCATGGTGCTGCCGGCGTTTTACCAGCTCGCGCTCGAGGGATTGCTGCCCAGGCAGTGGCTGCTGGTGGGCAACGGCCGTGGTGACGTCGCGCACGAGGACTTCCGCGCCCACATCCACGACGTGCTGACCGAGTTCGGCCCGCAGCCTGAGCAGGGTCCGTGGGAGTCGTTCGCCCAGCGCGTGTTTTTCGCCGGCGGCGGCTTCAGCAGTGCGGATCCCGGCAGCCTGCTGGGCGTGCTAGCCAAGGCGCGCATCTCGCTGGGCGGGAAGGCGCAGCTGGTCCATTACTTCGCGGTGCCTCCTGTTGCCTTTACCGAGCTGACGAAGGCGCTTGGCCAGCATGGGCTGGCCAGCGGCGCGCGGGTCGTCTACGAGAAGCCGTTCGGCACGTCGCAGCAGGCCTTCCGCGCGCTCGACCGGGTCGTCCACTCGGTGCTGGATGAACAGCAGGTCTACCGGATCGACCATTTCCTGGGCAAGGAGGCGACGCAGGACCTGCACCTGCTGCGCTTCGCCAACGGGCTGTTCGACGCGATGTGGAATCGCGACCACGTCGAGTCCGTCCAGATCGACGTGCCAGAGAAACTCGGCATCACCGACCGGTCGGTGTTCTACGACGCCACTGGCGCTGTGCTGGACATGCTCGTCACGCATCTGTTCCAGGTGGCTGCCGAGGTCGCGATGGAGCCGCCGGCCAGCCTCGGCGCCGTCGATCTGCAGGCCGCGCGCGAGAAGGTGATTAGCTGCTTCCGGCCGCTTGACCCGGCCGAGGTGGTGCTTGGCCAGTTCGCCGGCTACCGCGACGTGCCCGGCGTGGCGCCGGACTCCAGCCGGGACACCTATGTCGCGGCCCGCCTCTGGATCGATAACGCCCGCTGGCGCGGCGTGCCGTTTTACCTGCGCACGGGCAAGCGGCTGGCCGCCACGGAGCAGCGGGTCAGCCTGATCCTGCGCGAGCCTGCCGGGCCGCTGGCCGGCCAGCTGCCGCGTGAGGCGAACGTGCTGTCGTTCTCGCTCGCGGGCGACGGCGAGATCGACCTGTCGCTGGTGGCCAAGAAGCCCGGCCCGGAACTGGACCTCGATGTGGCACGCACCGCGATCCCGCTGTCCCGCCTGGCGGGCGCTGATCCGCTGCCGCCCTACGTCCGGCTCATTCACGACGTACTCCTCGGCGACCGTTCGCTGTTCACCCGACCGGACGGGCTAGCCGCGGTGTGGAAGGTGGCCGGGCCGCTGCTGTCGAACCCGCCCAAGATCGCCTCCTACGCACCCGGATCGTGGGGACCGGCCCAGGCCCGCAAGCTCGTCGAGCCCGGGCACTGGCTGCTGGGCCAGTAGTGGCCGACGACCGGCGTTCGCAGCTCGCTGGCGGGCTGGCCCGCCAGCCGGTGGTGACGGACCCTCGGGCCTGCGGGCGCGACCGGGAGGGATGACGCGGTTCTCCGGGCACCCTGTCAGTCGTAGTGCTTCAAGTGCGGCCACATCGTGCGCCAGCTGGCCACCGGATTGGTGCAGACGCCGATCTGCAGGTCGGTAAAGTCATTCTGCACGTCGTAGGGGGCGTAGTAAGTGGTCAGGACGCGGCAGCTGGCGAAGTACGGCCGCAGCCAGCTGAGTGCGTCGACCACGAGCACCGCGGCGTCGGAGGCCCGCCCCGGTCCCCACATCCAGAAGGTGTTGTTGCCGGAGAGCACGGGCGGCAGGTGGTCCGCAGAGCCGAGGACGTCGAGCGCGCCGGCTTCTCCGTAGTATCCGGTGAAGATCGAGGTGGGCGGCTGGCCGGCCTGCACCAGGGCCGCGTCCTGCGCCTCGACCGCGCGGGTGAGCTGCGGCCAGCCGACGGTGTCAGCGGTCGTCACCTCGTCCAGGCCTCGTATGTCGTGCAGGTAGGCGACGGGCACGACGGGCAGGATGGCCGGCAGGGATATGGCCATGCTCAGGAGGGGAGCGGCCAGCATGATCCCTCGCCGCAGCTGCGGCCGGCGGGCGCGGGCGATCCAGCGCTCTGCCGTCACCGATCCCGCGGCCAGCAGCGCCGCGCATGTTCCCTCGGAGTAGTACCCCTTGCCCGGCACCCAGGCCACCACGTAGACGGTAACCAGCGTGGCAGTGATGGCGATGAACCGCAGGTCGGGGGTTCGCCAGAGCCAGATGAAGCCCGCGATGAGAAGCGGCACGCCCACCAGCCCGGCGTAAAGGAGCTGATCCGGTAGCCCGCCTGCGTAATTGCCCGGCGTGCTGTTTTCCTGGTGCAGTACGGAAGCCATGGCCAGCTGGGGCCACCCGTGCGTGGCCTGCCAGCTGACGTTCGGTGCCCAGATCACCGCGGCGATGCCGGCGCCGAGCCATGGCCACCTCGTGCGCAGGACAGAGCGGTGCCCCGACAGGAGGATGCCGCCCGCGAGGCCGATCAGCAGCAGGAGCATCACGTTGTTGTCCTCGACCCCGGCGCCGGCCGCGACCCCGGCCCCCAGCCACCAGCGCGGCCGCTGCCGCAGCAGCGCCGTGGTGACGCAGAGCAGGACCACCGTCCAGGCCAGCAGGTCCAGCGGCTCGGTGATGCCCAGGTGCGCGAGGGCGAAGACCAGAGGAGCGCACGCCGTGCTGAGGGCGGCCAGCACCCGGCCGAGCCTGCCCGCGCCGAACAGTGCCGCGAACCTGGCCGCCATCACCACGACCGCCCCGCCGGCCAGCGCCGGGACGATCCGGATCGCCGTCGGGCTGACGCCGAGTATGCCGGTGATCCGGGTGAGCAGCGGGGCGAGCGGAGGCTGGTCCACGTAGCCAAACGCGAGATGGCGCCCCGCCACGCCTCCACGGCGCGCCCTGCCGGGAAGTCCACGGCAGAAAAAATTGATATCACTATGATAAGGGGATGATAGAAAAAATTTCAAGTCGGCAGATCACGAGGCGGCCGTCTCAGGTCACGCCGACGTGCCGGGGCGCCGCTGAGAGGAGAAGCGCGACCGCCTGCTGCTGGCTGAGCGCGCGGCCAGCGGCCAGCTCGGCGTCCCACCCTTGGCGTCTGATGGTCGCGCGGGCCGGGGCCAGGAACCGCTCGAGCAGGGCCGCGTCGGGTTCTGGTATCGGCATGCCTGCCAGCTGCCTGACCGCTTCCGCGGCGCCCGCGAGGCGGGCCGCCGGCAGGCCGTCGCCTAGCTCCGCGGCGATGCAGGCGGACAGCTCCAGGGCGGTGGCCAGCAGCCCGGTGTCGCCGGAGCTGACGACGGAGCCGAGGCTGGATGACAGCAGCTGGCGGCCTTCCCGCGCGCGTCCCGCGCGGAGGCTGGCCGCTGCCAGCAACTCCAGGGCGTGGGCCACGCCAGGCACGTCACCCTCCTGCCGGTCGAGCGCGAGCGCCTCGCGCAGCAACTGCGTGGCACGGTCCAGGTTGCCCGCATCGACCTCCAGATGGCCAAGGTTCACGAGCCGCACGGCGAGCCTGGGGGTGCCCCCGAGTTCGCGGGCGATGATGATGCTCTCCTCAAACAAGGATCTGGCGGTGTCCAGGTTGCCGAGATGACGATGGGTGACGCCGAGGCTGTTGAGCGTACGTGCCTGCTGGTCACGGTCGCCGAGGTCGCGGCAGATGGCCAGGCTGCGCTCGAGAAGCCGGAGACCCGCCGCGAGCTCGCCCTGCTCGTCCAGCAGCACCCCGAGCCAGCGCGCCAGCCGGGCCAGCGGCGCTCCGGCATCGTCGGAGGCCAGCTCGATCGCCCGTTCCAGCCACCGGCGCCCTTCGGCCACGTGATCGTGCTGATACCAGAACGGCGCCAGCGCCTGCACCAGCCGCAGGCCGGCGGCCGCGCGTTCGTCGCCGACCGGATCTGCGGCTCGCGTCTCTAGCGACCAGCTCAAAGCGGCGCGCATGTTGCCATGCTCGGCCTCCAGGCGGTCCAGGGTTCCCAGGTGCGCAGTCCCGCGCAGCTGCCCGTGGGCTCGCTCGGCGAATGCCGCGTAGTGCTCAGCATGCCGCCGTCGGGTTTCTTCCAGGTCGCCAGCCTGCCCGAGGCGCTCAAGCGCGTACTCGCGGATGGTCTCGAGCATCCCGACACGGGGCTCGCCGTCGGCACCCTCGGTCACCGTGATCAGGCTGACGTCCAGCAGCCCGGCGGCCAGCTGCAGCGGGTCGGCCACGGCTGCCGGACCGGGAGCTGGCACGGCGACCGCCGCCAGCGCATCCAGGTCGCAGCCGCCGGCGAACACGCCCATCCGCCGGCATACCTCCGCAAGGTCAGGTGCCAGCAGGTCGTAACTCCAGGCGATAGTGTCCCGCAGGGTCTGCTGCCGCGGCGGGCGCCCGACATCGGCAGCGGCCAGGCCAAGGCTGGGCCCGAGCCGCGCCAGCAGTGCCCGGGGTGCCAGTAGCTTGACCCGGGATGCGGCCAGCTCGATCGCCAGCGGCAGCCCGTCCAGGCGCCGGCAGATCGCCGCCACGTCCGCGGCGTTGTCCTGGGTGAGAGCGAAGCCCGGCCGGACCATGCCCGCCT
>PMSW01000077.1 GCA_003168215.1 Actinomycetota bacterium | reverse complement strand
CCCCACCAGCCAGGATGCGGCTACTGGGCGGGGCGACGAGGTTGTAGGCGCGGCCGAGCCGGGTGATGGAGTCCAGGAGCACCACGACGTCCCGGCCCATTTCGACCAGCCGCTTGGCCCGCTCGATGGCCAGTTCGGCGAGAGCGATGTGCTCCTTGGCGGCCTGGTCGAAGGTGGCGGCGATGACCTCGCCATGCACCGTCCGCTTCAAGTCGGTGACCTCTTCGGGCCGCTCGCCGACGAGCACCACCATCAGGTGCACCTCGGGGTGATTGGCGGCGATCGCCGCCGCGATGGCCTGGAGCACCATGGTCTTCCCGGCCTTGGGCGGGGACACGATGAGGCCGCGCTGGCCCTTGCCGATGGGGCTGACCAGGTCGATGATCCGTGCGATGGCCGATCCGCCGGGGGACTCGAGGCGGAGCCGCTCCTGCGGGTGCAGGGGGGTCAGCGCACCGAAGTCGGGGCGCTGCCGGGCTTCCGAGGGGTCCGCGCCATTGACGGCGTCGAGCCGGGCGAGCACGGCATTTTTCTCCCGCGCCCGGCCCGGGCTGGCCAGCCGGACGGCGCCCTCGATGTAGTCGCCCCGGCGCAGCCCGTACTGGCGGACCTGGGCGAGGGAGAGGGAGATGTCATCCGGGCCCGGCTCGTAGCCGGAGGCGCGGATGAGCGCTTTGCTGTCGCCGACATCCAGGATGCCCGATACCGCGATCGGGGGAGCGTCGGGGACTTCGGCGGCGGAGGGGCGCGGGCTGCGCTGCCGGGTGATTGTTGTCATACGTGGATTCCTTTCCAGGAACGGCTTAAATGTAGGTACGCGAAAGAGAAGCGCTGTGCTGGCTCAGCGAAAACATGAGCGGGCACGGCAGCTGCAAGAAGAACACCGCCGGGGCAAAGCCGGCATTTCGGGGAATGCTCTACATCCGGCCCGGAATCTGTCCGGGAGGGGATGGAGCCGGGGGACCCTTCTCAGGGATACGCTGCCCGCGATCACGGGAAGCATCACTTGATGTGACTATATACCGGAACGCAGGCGGACTGGCAAATCATTCCGGTGCACCGGGGAGAGAATACTGTGGCCCCGCCCAGCGAGGCGGTGGATCCTCTTATCCTTAGGCACTTTTCGCTCAGCTGATCCGGCGGGCGGCCGCGGCCCAGGCCGGGGCGTCGCCGCGGTTCGGCTCGAATCGGCGCAGCTCCGCCGTGGCCCGCAGCAGCGCCCGCATCCCGTCCAGGTCGGCCGGGCCGCAGCCGTGTGATCGCGCCTGGACCAGGATGTTGCCCAGGGCCGTGGCCTCGACCGGGCCGGCCACCACGGGCAGCCCGCAGGCGTCGGCCGTGAGCTGGCAGAGCAGCTCGTTCCGCGAGCCGCCGCCGACGATGTGGACCGTGTCGGCGTGCCGGCCGGACAGCTCCTGCACCGCGGCGACCGCCTGGCGGTAGGCGAGCGCCAGGCTGTCGATGATGCAGCGCACCAGCTGCGCCCGGCCGGCCGGTGCCGGCTGGCCGGCCCGCACGCAGGCCGCCGTGATCCTGGCCGGCATGTCACCGGGAGCCAGGAACCCGGGGTCACCCGGATCAATGACGCAGCGCAGCGGCGCCGCCCTGGCGGCCGCGGCCAGCAGCGGCTCAAGGCGGACCGGCCGCCCGGCGCCGGACCAGGTGCGCACGCATTCCTGCAGCAGCCACAGGCCCATCACGTTCCGCAGGTACCGGATCGTCCCGTCGATCCCCGTCTCGTTGGTGAAGTTCTCCCGGCGGCTGGCCTCGCTCAGCACCGGCTGGTCAAGCTCCATGCCCACCAGGGACCAGGTCCCGCAGGAGATGTACGCGAAATTGCCGCCGCTGGCGGGCACGGCGGCCACGGCGGACGCGGTGTCGTGCGAGCCAACCGTGACGACCGGGAGTCCGGGCCGCACGCCCGCCTCCGCAGCCGCCCCGGCCAGCATGGGCCCGATCAGCTCGCCGGGCTGGCGCAGCGCCGGGAAGATGCCCGGCGGGATTCCGGTCTGCTGCATCAGCCGGGTGGCCCAGGTCCCGGCGCCGATGTCGTAGAGCTGCGTGGTCGACGCGTTGGTGACCTCGGCACCGGTTTCGCCGGTGAGCCAGTAGCTGAGCAGGTCGGGAATGAGCAGCAGCGAAGCCGCCGCCCGCAGCTGCGGCGTGCCGGCCGCCGCGGCCAGCTGGAAGATCGTGTTGATCGGCAGCTGCTGGATACCGGTGACCGCGTAGAGCTCGGTGGCCGGAACCCGCGCCAGGACGGACGCCATCATCCCCGTCGTCCGCGCGTCGCGGTAGTGCACCGGATTGCCCAGCAGCGCGCCGGAGTGGTCGATCAGCCCGTAGTCGACGCCCCAGGCGTCGATGCCCACGCTGTCCAGCTCGCCGATCCTGGCCGCGGCCCGCAGCCCTTCCAGCACGCCGCGGTAGAGCCGCAGGATGTCCCAGTGCAGGGTCCCGTGCACGGTCACCGGCACGTTCGGGAACCGGCCGGCCTCGGTGAGCTCCAGCCGCCCGCCGCCGGCCCGCCCGCCGCCGACCCGGCCGGAGATCACCCGCCCGCCGGACGCGCCGAGGTCGACGGCCGCGACCGTCACGCCGCTGCTCACCGGAGGAACGCCGCCGCCACCCCGCCATCGACCGGGATGTGCAGGCCCGTGGTCACCGGCAGCTCTCCCGCCGTCAGCGCCACCACGGCGGCGGCGACATGCTCGGGCAGGATCTCGAGCTTGAGCAGCGTCCGCTGCGCGTAGAACGCGCCGAGCTCCTCCTCGGGCACCCCGTAGACGGCCGCTCGCTGTGCGCCCCAGCCGCCGGCGAAGATCCCCGATCCGCGCACGACGCCGTCCGGGTTGATGCCGTTCACCCGGATGCCGAACTCGCCGAGCTCGGCGGCCAGCAGCCGGACCTGGTGCGCCTGGTCGGCCTTGGCCGAGCTGTAGGCGATGTTGGCCGGCCCGGCCGCGACGGAGTTCTTGCTGCAGATGTAGATGATGTCGCCGCCCATCCCCTGCTCCTGCATGACGCGGGCGGCCTCCCGCGAGACCAGGAACGATCCCCTGGCCATCACGTCGTGCTGGATGTCCCAGTCGGCCGTGGTGGTCTCCAGCAGCGGCCTGGAGATGGACAGCCCGGCGTTGTTGACGACGAGGTCCACGCCGCCGAACGCGAGCGCCGCCGCGCGCAGTGCCGCCGCGACGCCGTCCTCGCTGGTGACGTCCGAGGTGACGGCCGCCGCGATATCGGCGGAGCCGATGCCGGCGGCTACCTGCCGGGCGGCGGCGCCGTCCCGGTCGGCCACCACCACGCAGGCGCCCTCGGCGGCCAGCCGCCGCGCGATGGCCGCGCCGATCCCGGATCCGCCGCCGGTCACCAGCGCGATCCTGGTCGCCAGCGGCCGCGGCTTCGGCCGCCGCCGCAGCTTGGCCTCCTCCAGCTCCCAGTACTCGATCCGGAACTTCTCCGCCTCGCTGATCGGGGCGTAGGCGGACACCGACTCGGCGCCCCGCATCACGTTGATCGCGTTGACGTAGAACTCCCCCGCCACCCGCGCCGTCTGCTTGTCCGCCCCGTAGCTGAACATCCCGACCCCGGGCACCAGGACGATCGCCGGATCAGCTCCGCGCATGGGCGGCGAGGACGCATCGGCGTGCCGCTCGTAATAAGCCCGGTATTCGTCTCGGTATGCCGCGTGCAGTTCCGCCAGCCTGCTGCGTATCAAATCAAGCGGGGCCGACGGGGGCAGGTCGAGTACCAGCGGCGCGATCTTGGTGCGGAGGAAATGATCGGGGCACGAGGTGCCGAGCGCGGCCAGTTCCCGGTGCCGGGAACTGGCCAGGAAATCGAGCACGGTGTCACTGTCGGTGAAGTGGCCGACCTGGGGATGGTCGGTGGCGGCCAGCCCCCGGATGACGGGCGCCAGCTCGGCAGCGCGGGCGCGGCGCTGGGCGGCGGGCAGCGGCTGGTAGCCGCCCAGCACCGGGCCGAACGGGTCCGGGCGGCCGGTCTCGTCGAGATACCGCTGCGCCGTGGCGATGATCTCCAGCGAGTTTGCCTCGCACTGCGCGCTGCTGGCGCCCCAGGCCGTGATCCCGTGCCCGCCGAGTATCACGCCGATCGCCGCCGGGCTGGCGCGCTGGAATTCGGCGATATCCAGGCCGAGCTGGAACCCCGGCCGGCGCCACGGCAGCCAGCCGACCCGGTCGCCGAAGCACGCCCGGGTGAGCGCCTCGCCGTCGGCGGCCGTCGCGAGCGCGATGCCGGAATCGGGGTGCAGGTGGTCGACGTGCGGAAGGCCGAGCAGCCCGTGCATCGCGGTATCGATGGACGGCGCGGCCCCGCCTTTGCCGTGCAGGCAGTAGTCGAACGCCGCCACCATCTCGTCCTCGCGCCCGACGCCCGGGTAGACGCCGGCCAGCGCGCGGAGCCGGTCCAGCCGCAGCACGGCGAGGCCGCCGGCGGTCAGCGTGCCGAGGTCGCCGCCGGATCCCTTGACCCAGAGCAGCTCGGCTTCCCGGCCGGTGACCGGGTCAGCAGCGTGACCTTTTGCCGAGGTGTTGCCGCCGGCGTAGTTGGTGTTGCGCGGATCAGCGCCAAGCCGGTTGCTGCGCTGCAGCAGCGCGGCGACCTCGGGCGGTTCCTGCGGCGTCATGCGTGCCTCCTTGTCCGCCGGCCTCCTTGTCCGCCGGCCCCCTGGCCC
>PMSW01000106.1:40546-42507 GCA_003168215.1 Actinomycetota bacterium | reverse complement strand
CGGCAGATGGCTGCGATCTGAGCGTCGAACCCCTCGATCGGCAGGCCTGCGCCATCACGGCGGATTACGACCAGCGCGTAATGGATTGCTGCATCGGCGTCAAAGGGGAGAACGTAATCGCTGAATGCGGTAAAGACCTCGTCGGCCGCCGCCTTCAGGCGATCCTTGCGGCGCCCGTCAGCCAGGCGCTCAAGGCCGTACCGGATCTCCGCGACTGTGATCGCTGTCGTGTACAGCTCCCCTGCGGCCTGTGAAATCATCCAGTCCCGGACCAGTTCGGACGGCGACGGGCGCATCAGCTCGGATGCGACGTTGGTATCGACGACAATCATTAACGGAAGTCTGCCGCCCGCGCCCGCGCCGTCCGGGAAGGAAGGTCAAGTTCAACGCCGCCAGCCTCGCCGAAGCGATGAAGGATCGCCTCGAACAGGCCTTCCGCCTCGCCTGGCTCGCTCACTGCGTCCGTCAGGATCTCGCGGATCTCCGCCTCCATGGACCGGCCATGGCGTGCGGCCTGGACGCGCAACCGCTCCTTCACCCGGTCGTCAAGGTTCCGGATACTTAGTGCTGACAGCACAACCACCGCCCTCCCTATCGCTATCAATGCTAGCAAATCACTTCGGGAGCGCGCCCACCCACTGGATCCTCGAGCTGGTGGTGATTGACAAGCGCCTGACGATAAACGGCGCTATCCCGGGCGTTGAGGTTAATCCCGCGGCAGGCGCCAGACGGCGGTCTCCGTGCTGGCCCCTGCTGTCAGTGACCTTGATGGCGGTAAAGTGCTCGCTCGCGGCCTCCGGCAGGTAGCCGTGGTCGCCGTTGATGCCGTAGCCGTCCATCCCCACGAACGCTCCGTGGTTCGTGCACGTCGAGGGGCAGGCGTTGGTGACAGTGAAACTGGACGAGACCGGGCCGTTGGTGTCCGGATCCGCGTACCCGGCAACGTAGGTGGCCGGGTGACCGCACTGGCAGCAGCCGGTAAGCTTGGCCACCGTCCAGCTAGCGGTCACCTACCGGACCGTTCGGAGGCCGCGCCGGGCTGGCAGCGCGGAGGCGCTCGCCGGGGTTGCTGCCCGCTGTTCGAAAGCGGGCTCAAATCGCAATTGGCGCGGGCCGGAACCGGCACGGGCCGGTCCGCAACAGTTCAATTCGTGCCGCCTGATCCCGGCAGATCCTGATGACAAATGGATGACAAATGATCTAGAGGCCAGTTCCGGGTGCCCGGAAACTGGCCTCTGACCTGCTGCTTCGCGTGGGCGGTACTGGGATTGAACCAGTGACCCCTTCCGTGTCAGGGAAGTGCTCTCCCGCTGAGCTAACCGCCCGCGAGGCGGAAGCGGGAATCGAACCCGCGTACAGGGCTTTGCAGGCCCTTGCCTAAGCCACTCGGCCATTCCGCCACCGGCACCCCCGCAGGGGCAGCCCGGGTACCGAAGAGCCGTGGTGACAACGTCGGCTCGCGAGATTGAGTCCGGCACCTCCGAGCGGACGACGGGATTCGAACCCGCGACCCTCACCTTGGCAAGGTGATGCTCTACCACTGAGCCACGTCCGCATGGGCCCCGCTGGCGCGAGGCGGCGCAACCGGCAACGATCCGGTGTGCGTTCAGAACTTTAGCCGATCCCGCCCGGCCGGCAAACTCGCCCCGCGCGTGCCAGCGTGGCAGGGTGGCTGCCATGCGAACAGTGATCGTCAACGGGGACGCGCTGACCGTTGCGGATGTCGTGGACGTCGCGTCCGGCGCGGCGCGGGCGCAGCTCGGTCCAGAGGTGCCGGCCAGGATGGAGACGACCCGCGCCGTGGTCGCCGCCGCTATCGCCGGCGGCGGGCCCGTCTACGGGGTCAACACCGGGTTCGGCGCGCTCGCCGACACCCGGGTGGGGGAGAAGGACCTGACCGAGCTGCAGGGCGCGATCGTCCGGTCGCATGCCGCGGCGACCGGCGAGCCGCTCGACGACCC
>PMSW01000106.1:487-40469 GCA_003168215.1 Actinomycetota bacterium | reverse complement strand
GCGGAGGTCCTGGCCGAGCGCGGGATCGAGCCGCTGGTGCTGGCCCCGAAGGAAGGGCTGTCGCTGGTCAACGGAACGGAGCCGATGCAGGCCCTGCTCGCGTTCTCGGTCCGCGACACGGACCTGCTGCTGCAGGCGGCCGATGTGGCGTGCGCCCTGTCCATCGAGGCGCTGCTCGGTACCGACCGGCCCTACGACGAGCGGGTCCAGGTGATCCGCCCGCACCCCGGCCAGCTGGACAGCGCCGCCAACCTGCGCGCCCTGCTGGCCGGCTCGGAGCTGATGGCCAGCCACCGGCACAGCCGCCACGCGGTGCAGGATGCCTACAGCCTGCGCTGCGCCCCGCAGGTGCACGGCGCGGTCCGCGATGTCCTGGCCTATGCGCGGCGGGTGATCGAGACTGAGCTGGGGTCAGTGGTGGACAACCCGGTGATCGTGCCGGACGGCGAGGTGATGACCACAGGCAACTTCCACGGCGAGCCGCTCGCCTTCGCCGCCGACATGCTCGCGATGGCAGTCTGTGAGCTGGCCAGCATCAGCGAGCGGCGGGTGGACCGGATGCTGGACCCGGCGTCGTCCCGCGGGCTGCCGCCGTTCCTCGCGCCGAACGCGGGCACCAACTCCGGCTACATGCTCGCCCAGTACACCGCGGCCTCCCTGGTCAGCGAGAACAAGGTGCTCGCGCACCCGGCCAGCGTGGACACCATCCCGACCTCGGGGAAGCAGGAAGACCACGTCTCGATGGGCTGGACGGCCGTGCGCAAGCTCCGCGACGTGGTCGTCAACGTCCGCACCTGCCTGGCCGTCGAGATCCTCTGCGGGGTGCAGGGGATCGACCTACGGTCGGCGGTCGGCACCCCGAGCGTCCCGCTGGCCGCCGTGCGCGACGTGGTCAGGACCCGGGTGCCGATGATGGCCGTCGACCGCGAGGTCTCCGAGCAGATAGTGGCCGTCGACGAGCTTCTTCTGCAGATATGCGAAACGGCGGCTGCGCACTGCGGGGGCCTGAAATAACGTGCTCTGGTGACGGTATGGATGAACGGAACGCTGCTAGCTGACGCCGATGCCAGGATTTCGGTCTTCGATCACGGGCTGACCGTAGGCGACGGCGTTTTCGAGACTGTCAAGATTTCCGGCGGCGTGCCATTCGCGCTGACCAGGCACCTGGCCCGGCTGCGTGCCTCGGCGGCCGGCCTCGGCCTGCCGGAGCCTGATCTGGACCAGCTCCGGGCGGGCGTTGCGGCTCTGCTGGATGCGGCTGCCCGGCCGGCTAGGGCGCTGATACGGATCACGCTGACCGGGGGCGAGTCGCCGCTGAGTTCCGTTCGCGGAGACGCGCCGGTCACCGTCATCATGGCGCTGGGGGAGTGGCCGGCCATCTCCGCCGGGTGCGACGTCGTGCTGGTCCCCTGGCCGCGGAATGAGCGCGGCGCGCTGGCCGGGTTGAAGACGACGTCATATGCGGAAAACGTGCTTGCGCTCGGCTACGCCAGGGAGCGCGGCGGCAGCGAGGCGATCTTCGCCAACACGGCGGGGAGCCTGTGCGAGGGGACCGGGACCAGCGTGTTCGTGGTGTCCGGCGGACGGCTGCTGACGCCGCCGCTGAGTTCGGGCTGCCTCGCCGGGGTCACCAGGGGGCTGCTTTTGGAGTGGGCAGGCGCGATCGAGGAGGACCTTCCGGCCGGGGCGCTTGCCGCAGCGCCGGAGGCCTTCCTGACCAGTACCACCAGGGATGTGCAGCCAATCCGCGCCGTCGGCGGGCAGCCGCTGCCGGCCGCTCCCGGGCCTGTCACGCGCCGGGCCGCTGAAATATTCGCCGCGATGTCGGCGGCGCAATCCGATCCATAGGAAACTCAGCGCGAGGCGGTATGACGGTTGCTCCATGGCGTTCACCGGCAGTCAGGCGCGCCAGAGCAGCTCGTCAAGCTCGTCGTCCACGTCGATGAACTCATCTTCCTGCCCGGCAGCGACAATGCCGTAGGTCAGGCGCAGGAAATCCGCTGTCGCGGACACCGGCGCCTCGAAGCGCGCGTGGCCGAACGGGGACGACAGCGCGATGTTCAGCACGTCGCCTCTCCCCGGGGAGGCAGGCCACACCTGGACATCTCCGTCCCCTGCCGAGCCGGTGAGGCCCGCCGCGAGCAACTCCCTCGCGAAGATCCACTCCACTGGCTCGTCCGCGCCCACATGAAATGCCATGCGGATCGCATAAGGGTCATTGGCACCGTAAGAGAGGCTGGCCACCAGCGGTACTGCGCCGTGCTCCGGGACTACAAGTGTCAGTCCTAGTTCGGCTGAGACTGTTGTGCTGCTATTTATCATCGCCTTACTCCTGTCTTGTCTTATCCTGCAATTCCGTGCTTCGTTATGACTATTAGGCTGCTGATTTTTCTATGCGGCATGAGGCTGCTCCTAAAAGTAATTCGAGGTATATATTATTCCCGCAGATTTAGTCGCTCGTACCTCAAGTCACTAGTCACAAAACCGGCTTTGACCTGGCCAAATACTTCTCGAATTCAGCGTTAGCTCCGCTGCCGAGTACGTTTTGTGACTGCCGTGTGACGCGTTGTGACTGCGGTTTAGCGGAAGCTGGCTAAATCATGTCCCGGCAGGTAACCGGGGTTCGCCGGCTTGCACGGAGATGACCCGCAACGAGGCGTTTGGCAGGGTTGAGACGCCTTGCCACATGCGCGATGGCGCTCAGCCTGATCTGTCCGGGTCATGATGCAAAGTTTACCTCCTGGTTATATCCATACTGAATGGGGAAACTCAAGTTTAATGTCCGTGTTTATAGTAATAAGGAGTGAGTCTGGCGTGGTGTCTCGGCTTCGCAGCCGGCCCGCAGTCGCGGCGCGGAGGCGTGGTGCCGCTGCTTTGCCGCGGGCACGTGACCGCGATGCCGAGGCGTGGCGCCCGCGCGTTGCGGCCTGGCTGCAGCCGTGATGCGGACGCGGGACCGGCCCGTGTCCGCGCTGCCGCCCGCTGCCGTGGTGATGGCGTGGCCGCACGGTCGTCATGCGCTACGCTGAGACACGCCCGGGCTGATGCTTCATGCCCTGGGCCGCGGGCGATTGGCTCAGCGGGAGAGCGCCTCGTTCACACCGAGGAGGTCACTGGTTCGATCCCAGTATCGCCCACAGCCAGGATCTGGCGTTACGCCAGCTCAGAAGCTCGTCGGATAGACCTCACCCTAAGCCGCGGGTGGGGTCTTTCTCGCGAGTGGGAGGAATTTGGGAGATCAACTTGTCCGAGAGGTTCCCGTGCCGGACCGGTCGACGTCGATATCCTTGCCAGCGCGGGCCGGAGGAGAGGAAGCGGTTGAAGCAGCAGCCACGTTCACTGGGCGCCCGTGCCCACGCTGGAGGCGCCGGGGAACGATCTGGCGCGGCCGATCATCCACAACGACCGTGCCCGCAAGGAGCTTGGATGGCGTCCGCGCGCGCTACGGTTTGCGACTGTGACCGTCGAACACGTCGGGACACCGAGTTCCGGCGCAACGCCGACCCTTCCATCGCAGGGTCCCCGCCTCAGCGACTGCTCGAGGTCGAGGTCCACGCACATTGCCCGGGAACGCTGCGGCGGTGCTCCGCAATATTTCGATGCCTGGCTCGCTCGGCACGGCGGCGGGCCGCCGCACCCACCGGATCTCCTCGACTGCCTCATCGCCATGGTGGCATCGGAGTCGATCGGGAAGCCGCCGAAGGGCAGAAGTGACGAGCACATCGTGGGCTTCGTCGCCGAGCAGACCGTCAGCTCCTCAGCGGCCGGGATCATCAACGCGACCACGCCACTGTGGACTGTGCTCCTGGCCCTGGCCGTGCGGCACCAGAACTCGGTCACGAGCTGGCAGGCGGCCGGGCTGATCGTCGGGTTCGGCGGCGCGCTGCTGATCTTCTCGCCCTGGGGCTTAGCATCCGCCGTGACGTCAGCCGGTGGCCTCGAATGCCCGGCCGCATCAGTGAGCTACGCGATCAGCTACATCTACATGGACCGCTACGTCGTCCGGCGGGGACTGAACCCGATCACTTTGTCCGCGTGCCAGCTCCTGGCCGCCGCCATCATGCTCGCCGTCGCCCTGGCGATTGTCGGTGCACGGGCACCGCATCCCAGCGCCGTGAGCGTGGCAGCCGTGGCGATCCTGGGCATCATCGGCACCGGCATCGCCTACGTGCTGAACTACCAGATCATCACCAGCGAGGGCGCGACCATCGCATCGACGGTGACCTACCTCCTGCCGGTGGTCGCGATCGTGCTCGGCGTCCTGGTCCTCGGCGAGAACATCACGCAATGGTCCTCGCGGGCATAGCGCTGGTCCTGGCCGGAATCGCGCTTACCCGCCATCACCCGAAAGCAGCAGCCGAGCACTGACACGCAACGCGCTGGGATCGTGTCAGGTGTCCTCGGCCCGCCTCTTGAGGGCCTCGTTGAGTGCCCGGAAGCTCGCCTCTGCGTTGGTGAAGGTCTTGCCGCCAAAAGCAGTCAGGAGGCCGCGGAAAGTCTCGCTCTGTTCCACCTTCGTACCGCCGTCAGCCGGGGTCAGCGTGAAGTGGTGCTCGCCGCTCATGACGCCAGGAAGGCTGGATACCCACCGCAGCTCCGCGCCCGGGTCGGCGACTGTGATCTTCGGCTTGACGGTCATCATCCGCCCGTTGGCCGGGTGGACGCTCCGCAGCGTGATCCGATTCCCGACCGCGACCTGCCCGGATGCCTCGCGGAACAGCGGGTTCCACTCCTCGTAGCGGCTCAGGTCCGCCAGGATTGCCCACACCGCCTTGGGCGGGGCGTCGATCTGGATAGTCGCGGACATGGTTTTCATGCGCTGTCCTGCCTGTCTCTCACCGGCCGCAGCGGTGCGCCCGTCATTTTCATCGTGCACTGTACGCTGTTTCGACGATACTACGTACGCTGCACGGTGAAAGGTAGGGTGGCGGGTGATGACATCACCCGGTGATCCCCCGTCCGGCGCCGGACGGCCTGCTCGCGTCGCCAGGACGCAGGGCAGCCGGGCATCGATCTGGGACATTCCCGAGCACGGGACCCGCGGGCCGAGACCCCGGCATAACCGCGTCGCGATCGCTGCGATCGCCGTGCGGGTCGCTGACGCCGAGGGCCTGGACGCGGTCACCATGCGCCGGGTTGCCGCCGAGCTGGGCATCGCCGTCATGTCGCTCTACAACTACGTTCCCGCCAAGGATCACCTGGGCCAGCTGATGACCGACCAGCTGACCGCCGAGTACGCCTACCCCGTCGCGCCCGCCGCGGACCCGCGCGCGGCCATCATGGACCTGGTGAGCCAGGCCCGCGATATCGCGCGGCGGCACCCGTGGCTGGGCGGGCTGATGCAGCGCCCGATGCCGCCAGGCCCCAACGGGCTGCGCTACCTGGACTACTTCCTCGGGCTGCTGACGGGCTCCCGGCTCGATACCGGGGCCAAGCTGGAGATCATCGCCATCATCAGCGGCTTCGCCGCCATGTACGGCGCTATGCAAGCGGCCCTCCCCGATGAGCAGGCAGGCACGGCCGTCACGGCGGAGCACAACGCCGCGCAGGTCCAGGCATTCGTCCGCGCGGCGGCCAGCGGCCGCTACCCCCATCTCGCTATGGCCCTCGCCGCCGCCGGGGCGCCGCGCACTCACGACGACATCTTCAGATCCGGCATCGGCCGACTTATCGAACTCGCCGGGTTTCGCCCGGAGCAGCCCCGGTAACAGGCGCCGCCGGGCGCCATGACCGGTGGGACGGAGGCATCAATAGCTTGACCAAAGCTGCCTGGGACGGCACTGAATAATGCGGTGGTCTTGGGGCGGGAAGAGCGCCGACAANNAGCCTGGCAGGGGTGCGGGGGTGGCTGCAAGCGGCCGCTGGTGCCTGCCTGGGGTGGGCATCGAGGTGAACCGCAAGCGGATCGAGCGGATCATGCGCCAGGCCGGCCTCCAGGGCATCTACCGGCGCACGGGTACGAGCCTCTTCGTCCGAACTAGCGGCAGCGCTGGCCTCTCGAATCGAGTGCTGCCGCAGCTAAGTCCGGGTGCTGGTGATCGCATGTGCTGGGGCTGTGAGGGGTTGCTATCGCTGTTTGACGGCTTTCCTAAAAGTGATATCTTATTGATAGTCCCTCGTGGTCGGGGACCGCGGTAATAAGGAGGTATCCTGATGCGCTCATCAGATGAGAACGCCGTTCCTCGGCGGTCGATCCTCGAGAAGCTGCTGGTCAGGAAGTGGGAGTACAGCTTCCCGCGTTTCTTCCTAGGTTTGCGCCTTGCCGTTGGCGTCATCCTCGTTGCCGTCGGCATCCTTCTGCTCCCGCACACCTACTTGGGACTGCTGCCGCTAGCCTTCGCAGCGCTGGCCTTCGTGTTCGGCCCCTACATATATAACAAGGTCACCCAGGGTCGGCCGGCAGTTTCATAGGGGCTTCCGCAGCCGCACCGGCCGGGCCGTCCTCCACGCGCCGGGCAGTGTCTCACCGCGCAAAGATCACATTCAAGCCCGATGAGCTTACGCGGCGCAGATCACGTAGCCGTCTTCGTGATCCGCCGAGTGCCCGGTGTTGTTCAGGGCGATGGTCCAACCGGAGGGGCCCTGGTCGATCGATCCGCTGACTTGGACGGCTGGGACGTGGGCCGGGACCTGAGCGCCACCATCCAATGCTGACGTGCCAGCTGGACACGGGAGGCCGTCCTCCAGCGTGGCGCCCGGACCTATAGAACCACTGTTCGAGACGATCTTGTAGTCAGCCGGCTTGTGGCCGCAGATCGCATAGACGATGAAGTTCGCATCGCTGGTCGTCCCGTTGTACATGTACCCCGTGAACTTGGCCGAACTCTGTGGCCAGGCACTGGTGAGAACAGCCGCCACCTGGTCGGCAGTCGACAGCGTGCCGCCGCCAAGCAGGACATCCGGGGAGGGGCAGGTGGCTGTGGAATGCGACTGGGTGTTCGATGGATTATCCACCATCTTAGAAACGATCTTGTAGCCCTTCGGCTTGTTCGCGCAGGTCGCGTCGACCTCGAACTGCGCGGTCGTTGTCCCGGCGTTGTTGACCCTTGCTGCCCAGCCGCCGCTCCCGTTGGGGTTGGACGTGCTGACGGTGAGGTTGGCATCGGGGGAACCGAGAAAGGCCACTCCGCCACCCCACACGACTGTGCCAGCAGGGCACGTGGCGAAGGCACCGGAGTTGAAAGCGCTAGGCAGCGCGCCGTCGGGCCCGCTGGCTATGATCTCGTATCCGGGCGGATGCTGCGCGCTGCTGGCAGCTGACGAGTGCCGCGCCGCTGCGGCGGGCGACGCCACGGCGACCGCTGCGGCGGACAGGAGCGCTGCCGTGGCGATCCCCGGCAACCAACGATGAGCCCGCAACCAACGATGAGCCGACGTCTTCTCCGCCACCATGACTGGCTCCCTTTGCGGTAGATGACCGCATCGGTCCACCGTAAACCAGCAATTCACGAGAGAGCAACCGACGGTTTGGTGACTGCTGTACTGGTATGGCTCACCAGGCAGGCGGGCTGTTAGACCAGCGGCGCCGGCGACCTTTCGGAGGCCACGTCGCACCTTGTGTGCGTCGGGCGGAGTCCCGGCCTGGTGGGAGAGCGGAGCGAGTCAGGGACGCGGCGTCCTTCGGCGGTCATGCCCGCCACGGCAGCTCGTCCAGCTCGTCATCGACGTCGATGAACTCATCCTCCCGACCGGCCGCGATAATGTCATAGGTCAGGTGCAGGAAATCCGAGGTCGCGGACGCCGGCGCCTCGAAACGCGCCTGGCCGGACGGCGACGACAGCGCGATGTTCAGCACGTCGCGTCTCCCCGGCGGGGCCGGGCACACCTGGACATCTCCGTCACCGGCCGGGTAGGCAAGACCCGTCGCGAGCAATTCCCGGGCGAAGATCCACTCGACTGGCTCGGCCGTGCCGACATCAAAGGCGATGCGGATCGCGTAGGGGTCATCGGCGCTGTAGGAGAGGCTGGCCACCAGCGGAACTGACCCTCGGCCGGGAACGACAAGCACCAGCCCTAGCTCAGTTGAGACTGTTGCGCTGCTAATCATCGGCTGACTCCTGTCTTATCGTTTCCCGCAATCCGGGGTTTTATGATGATTAATGCGGCTGCTCATTTACTGTGAGACGCGTTGCCGCTTAAAAGTCAGGCAGTAGATATGATTCCGCGATTAGGCCGATCTTAACCCTGATCTCTGGCAATTAAACTGGCTCTGACCTGCGAAAACACTTATTTAATTCAACGTTTATCTTGCTATTCAGTGTATTACTTACCGTCGGGTAACAGGCTTTAATGCGACTTAACGAAAGCTGGATAAAAAATGTTCCGCCAGGTCGCAGGCGGCCGTCAGCCCTGCGGGTGCGGTGCGACCGGGCTCCGTTCGCGTCCCGCTTCCACCGGCTGGCCGGCGAGCTGGCCGCCGGCGCAATCCTGGGATCGCACGGCGCGCCGGGGGTTGCGGATCCCGGCAAGCCCGAGCAGCCCGCCGATGGCGACGAGCACGGCCGAGATCAAGATTCCCACGTGGAACGCGTGCACCGACGCGGACTGCACGGCGAGTGAGACCTGCTGGCCTACCCGGGCGGGATCGAGCCGGGCGAGCGTTTCGCGGCGCGCCTGCGCCACGGCGATCCGGGCCGCCGGGGAGAGGCTGCGCCCGGCCAGGCTCTCGTCCAGCGCGTGCCCGAACTGGGCCGAGATGACCGCGCCGACGGCCGCGATGGAGAGCAGGCCGGCGATCCGGGCGGTCGCGTTGTTGATCCCCGACGCGATGCCCGCGTTGGCTTCGTCGGCATCGGACAGGACGGTCGCCGTCAGGGGCGCGACGGTGGCGGCAAGCCCGACCGAGAAGATCAGCAGCGCGGGCAGCAGCCCGGTCAGGTAGCTCACGTGCGCGCCGAGGCGCAGCAGCAGCGCGAGTCCGGCAGCGGCGATCAGCGGGCCGGCGCCCATGAAGAGCCGCGGCCCGAACCGGTCGGCCAGCTTCCCGAAACGCTTGGACAGCGCGAACATGACGATCGTCGTGGGCATCAGGGCGAGCCCGGCATGCAGCGCGCTGTAGCCGGCCACCTCCTGAAGGAACAGCACCAGCAGGAAGAACGTGATGCCGAGCCCGCCGTACATCGCGAGGGTCGCCGCGTTGCCCACGGCGAAGTTCCGCCCCCGGAACAGCGCCAGCGGCACCGTCGGCGCCGGGGTGCGCCGCTCGTGTGCCACGAAGATGCCCAGCAGCGCCAGCCCGCCGAGCCCGGAAACCCACACCTGCGGGCTGGCCCAGCCGGCCTCCGGCAGCCGGATCAGCGCCAGGACCGGCCCGGCCAGCCCCAGGAAGGTCAGCACGGCGCCGAGCCAGTCCACCCTGGCATGCGCGGCGCCGCGCTCGCGGCCGGGCACCGCCCTGGAGATCAGCACCAGCGTCGCCGCGACGAAGGGCACGTTGATCGCGAAGATCAGCCGCCAGGAGACCGCATCGACCAGGTAGCCGCCCGCCAGCGGGCCGATGACGGTCGCGATCCCGGACCACGCCGTCCACGAGCCGATCGCCGCGCCGCGCTCGTCGCGAGGGAAGGCGGCGATGATCACCGCCAGCGCGCTCGGCATCAGCAGCGCCCCGAACGCGCCCTCCAGCGCACGGCCCGCGATCAGGATCCCTATATCCGGCGCCACCGCGCACAGCACCGAGACCAGCCCGAATCCGGCGACGCCGATCGAGAACACGCGCCGCTCACCGAAGATGTCGCCGAGCGATCCGCCCACCAGGATCAGCGAGCCGAGGGCGAGCAGGTAGGCGTTGGATACCCATTGCTGGCCGGCCAGGCCGCCGCCGAGGTCGGCGCGGATCGCGGGCAGCGCGACGTTCACGGCGGTGGCATCCAGCCCGGCGACGAACGAGCCCATGATCGCCGCTACGAGAGCCAGCTGCTTGGGCCGGCTGCTCCCGCCCGGCGAGGTGCCTGGTACTGCGGCACGGGTTCCCGAACGGTCCATGGACTCTCCTTTCGTAAGACATCCTGCTCGCTGCCGGCGGTCCTGGCGAGGGCTCCGCGGCGGCGTCCCAGGCCGCTAGCAAACCCGGGCGCGCTACCGCACGAACGAGAAGGACCGACGTCGTGTCAGAGATCACCGACTACGAAGCACAGCAGATCGAGCAGGCTAATGCTGCTCAGCCGAGGCGCAGGAGCTTTACGCGATGACCGATCGAAACCGGGCCGGCACTCTGAGCAGGATCGCCCGTAGTCCTCAGCCGGCTGCCGGGGCGGCTATTGCCTGGCCAGCCGGTTGTAAGAGGACTTGGTGGTCACTGGCCGCGGCTCTGCTGGGCCCAGCACGGTGCGGGCCGCCGCGCCGGCTGCCGGGTTGTTCCCGCCGGGGAGGAAGTCGCTGGCCGGCTTGGTCCCGCCCTGCTGATCGGGCATTGTCTGCTTGGTCGGGACGCTGGGCGCTGCGCCGCCGGTCTCGGTGTCCTGGTTCTGCAGCGAGCAGCTGCCGGTGAGCATCTGCGGCGGCAGGGCAGGCGCGGGGAGGCGGGGAACGCCCGGGTGGTAGCTCCCGCTGAACAGCGCCGAGGTCAGGTCGCCGACGGTGCTCCGGCGCCAGGCGGAGACGTTGGGTACTTCGACGTTGAAGCGCTCGGCGACGAGCATGAGCTGCGAGGTGTGGTCGAAGACCTCCGAGGCGACCTGGCCGCCGCGGCTGAACGGCGAGATCATGAGCGCGGGCACCCGCACGCCGAGGCCAAGCGGCCCGGTAATGCCGAGGGTGTCAGATTTGGGTTCGAGGATCGGTGACGGGCTGGCGGTCAGGTACTCGCCGGGCGTCCCTGGCGGCGCCGTCGGGGGCGGGACGTGGTCGAACCAGCCGTCGTTCTCGTCATACATGAGGAACAGCGCGGTCTTCGACCACACCTCAGGATTGGCGGTCAGGGCGTCGACGACAAGGGACGTGAAGTACATCCCGTTCGCTGGCGAGGAGGAGGGGTGCTCGTCGAAGCCGAGGGGCGGGATTATCCACGACACGCTCGGCAGGGCGCCGGAGCCCACGTCGCTGACGAAGTCGTTGGGGAACGTCGGCGTAAACGCGTTCTGGTACAGCGGCGACAGCGGGTTCCTGAACGCGGTGAAATAGGGCAGCACGTGGTCGCTCGCGACCATGACCTCGGGGTTGGTCGTCGGGTTGTACAGCGCCGGGTCCCAGGTCGGGTAGGCGGCCAGCGCGCTGTATTGAGCGGCCAGGCTGGCGTTGGACGGGTGGTAGACCTTCCAGGA
The DNA here is from genome assembly GCA_003168215.1 of Actinomycetota bacterium. Taxonomy (GTDB): domain Bacteria; phylum Actinomycetota; class Actinomycetes; order Streptosporangiales; family Streptosporangiaceae; genus Palsa-506. Next base: position 29,208 of record PMSW01000106.1, on the reverse strand, counting down.
CACGCCGGCGTCCTGGAGGACCTCCTGCATGGTCGGCCACGTGCAGTTCCACAGGTAGTCGGGAGTGGCGTTGGTGTCGGTCACCGGGCCGCCGCTGGTCCCCGCCGGGTCGATCGTGCCGCTGATCGACATCAGGCGGTTGGGGTGCGTCGGGCCCAGGATCGAGCAGTGATAACGGTCCAGGAGGGTGAAGGCATCGGCGAGTGCCCAGTGGAACGGGAGGTCTTTACGGCGGTAATAGCCCATCGTCATGGCGCCGTGTGCACCCTCGTAGGTCGAGGAGGTGTGCACCTTCACGAAGCTGTCCATCGCCCCGTTGTTCCAGCACAGGTGCATGGGACCCCAGTCGTGGGTGAGGTCGTCGGTGCACTCTTCGCCCGCCGCGGAGTCCAGGTGGAACGGCAGCAGGACATCCGGCGGGGACAGCGTCGTCGCGCCCGGATAGCTCTGCGCGAACACCCCGAGCGAATCGGCCGGATGGTCGTCGAAGCCGCGGCCCTTCGGGTAGGCGCCGAAGTAGTGGTCGTAGGAGCGGTTCTCCATCATCAGGAAGACGATGTGCTCGATAGCGCCGAGGTCGGAGCCGGCCGGAGCCGTGGACGCGGCTCGCCGGACCAGCGCGGCAGGGCTCGCGCTTTGCGCCCAGGCGGCCGCTGGGCCGGCCACGGCGGCGGCCGCGCCGGCCCATCCCAGGGATGCGAGCAGCTGACGGCGGGTCAGGCGCGGACCCCGTGCCTCGCGATCGGGATTTCCCACCGGACTAACCTCCCTGATCGAGGGCTGCCCGGACGGTATCTCACGCCTGCGGGGCTGCTGTCCTTACTCACGCTAACGGCCATCCTGTGCCCATGAGCTGCCCGCGCCAAGCGTTCACCTGATATTCGGACCGCGAACGGGTCCACCTCCGGTCCTGCGACGATCGCCACTCGGCCGGGGAGGGCACGTGATGACGCGCCCGATGTGGTCTCGTGCCGCCAGGATTGCGGTGGCTGGAGTCATCTGCGCTGGCCCGCACTGACGACCGCGGTGCCCGTCCGGCTCCCGCTTCAGGATCGCGGTATGGCTCGGCGGCACCGCGTCGAGCGAGGCAGGACTCCGGGTGCGGTTCTTCTCGGGCAGGCGTACGGAGCCAGGGCAGGGGGCGGGCCTGATCATTTACGTGCAATTGGATTTCGCGTAATCACGGCCGGATAATCAGGCTACGCTCAGTAACTACAGAGACGTTTTTATAACGCAGGGTGACCTCGGTACGGCACATGCAGGCACCGCGAGGGCCATGCAACGTGCCTTGCAGATGGAGAGCGGGTGTTCGGAATGGGACGCTTCGGCGGCAAATCGGGAGCGGCGTTCAAGGCCGGCGCAGCCGCGCACAGGCGCCCCGCAGCGTGGGTTATCGTGCCTGCGATCGTGATCGTCGGCGTGCTGGCGACAGCGGGAACGTACGCGCTGGCGCACGCCACCTCCAGCGCGCGGGGGGCTGCCGGGGCGCAGTCGGCCGCGCTGGCCGGCCAGGCCGCGAGCACGGCGCCGCTGCGGGTGCTCTCGGTGTCACCCGCACCCGGCGCCCGCCGCGTGGACGGCGGCAATCCGGTCGTGGTGACCTTCTCCGCCCCGCTGGCGGCAGGCTCGCCGATGCCCAGCCTGAAACCCGCGGTCCGGGGCCGCTGGCAGCAGGCCGGCGGGTCGCTGGCATTCACGCCCGCCGTCCCGTTCGATCCGTCCAGCCAAATCGTGCTGCGGATACCGGCAGGGGCCAATGGCGTCCGGACGGCCGCCGGCGCGACGCTCGCCAGGCCGGTCACGGCCGGCTTCCGCACCAGGGCGTGGTCCGCCAGGCGGCTGAGTGAGCTGCTCGCCCAGCTGCGCTACCTGCCGCTGTCGTGGAGCCCGCGCCGCGGCGGGACCGGGCTTCCCGGCGTGCCCGCCGGGGCCGCGCCCGCGGACTCTGGCCTCGCCGCCCAGCTCGCGGCGGCCTACAGCCCGCCGGCCGGGACCTTCCGGTGGCACCGCGGTTATCCGGCGTCGCTGCGCAGCCAGTGGCGGGCAGGCAGGCCCAGCCTGCTCCTGAAGGGCGCCGTGATGGCCTTCCAGTCACAGCACGGGATGACCATGAACGGCGTTGCCGGGGCCAGCGTGTGGAAGGCCGTCTTCCGCGCCGCGGACCGCCACAGCCGCAACCCGGACGGCTACACCTACGCGCTGGCCAGCAAGGCGGACCCGGAGACCCTGACGATCTGGCACGACGGCCGCATCGTGCTGAGCAGTCCCGCCAACACCGGCATTCCGGTGGCACCGACGGCTGACGGCACATTCCCCGTGTACCTGCGGTACCAGTTCCAGATCATGCGGGGAATCAACCCGGACGGCAGCAGCTACGCCGATCCCGTCTCGTACGTCTCCTACTTCGACGGCGGTGAGGCCGTGCACTACTTCCCTCGCGGCTCCTACGGTTTCCCGCAGAGCCTGGGCTGCGTGGAATTGCCGCTCGCGGCAGCCGCGGCAGCCTGGCCCTATCTCACCTACGGAAGCCTGGTCACGGTGGCGGGCTAAGACGCCTGGCCAGGCTCTCGGGGGAGAGCGTGGCCAGGAGCACGGGCCGGGAGGCCCTGTCTCCCGACCCGTCAGGACACGGATTCATGACGACGGGGGCCGTCATGAGTCCGTGTCTGTTTCTCGCCTGATTCTTTACCCCGACCGTGCCGCAGCAGTTGCATTTGCCGCCTAGAGTCACAGGACAGGAGCGCCTGGGAGCAAACCGGGCAAGTAGCAGATTGCCCGCCGAAACAGGGGGGGCCAGGTACGGCGAGGGAGCCTATCTTGCTCAGTGTGGGACGGCTTCGTGGCCGCGTTCTTGTCCTGGCCACGGTCATCGTTGCGCTGCTGGCCGGGGGCACCTGGTTCGCGCTGAGCCACGCGCAAGCCAAGCAGGACGGCCATCCGGCCGCCAGCGGGCACGGGAAGCGTGCTTCGCAGACATCGGCGCAGCCGCTGCAGGTGCTGTCGGTGACCCCGGCCAGCCACGCCAGCGACGTGAACGGCGCCGCCCCGGTGCAGGTGCGGTTCTCCGCCCCGCTCGCCGCTGACTCGCCGCTGCCGAAAGTGTCCCCGCATACCCCCGGCAGCTGGCAGCGAACGAGCGCCACCACCGTCGAGTTCATGCCGGACAAGGCCTTCTCCCAGCATGCGCATGTCACCGTGCGCATCCCGGGGGGCGCAGCCGGGATGAAATCGGCCGGCGGCGGCCTGCTGGCCACGCGCGTCGTCGCGCGGTTCCGCGTCGGCGCCTGGTCGTCGACCAGGCTCGACCAGCTGCTTGCCCAGCTCGGCTACCTGCCGCTGACCTGGACGCCGGCGCCCGGCGCGGCCAATCCCGCGGCCACCGACGCCAGCGGCCAGCGTTCCGCCGCGTTCAGCCCGCCGGCCGGGACCTTCACCTGGAACCACGGGTACCCCCGCGAGCTCCGCAGCTTCTGGCGGAAGGGCCATCCGAGCCTGGTGCTGCAGGGCGCGATCATGGCCTTCGAGTCGGACCACCTGATGACGATGGACGGGATCGCGGGGCCCGCGGTGTGGCACGCGCTGTTCAAGGCGGTGGCGGCCGGCCAGCAGAACGCGCACGGCTACACGTACGCGCGCGCCTCGGAGGACAGCCCGGAGACGCTGACCGTCTGGCATGACGGCCACGTGGTGCTGCGGACCCTGGCGAATACCGGCATCCCGGCCGCGCCGACCACGGTCGGCACCGCCCCGGTGTACCTGCGGTACCGTTTCCAGATCATGAAGGGCACCAACCCGGACGGCACCAAGTACGCCGATCCGGTGTCGTACGTCTCCTATTTCCGGGCCGGCGAGGCCGTGCACTACTTCCCGCGCGGCTCCTACGGCTTCCCGCAGAGCCTGGGCTGCGTCGAGCTGCCGATCGGGGCGGCGGAGAAGGCCTGGCCCTACCTCACCTACGGCAGCCTCGTCACGGTCGCGCCGCCCGCCTGAACGGGGCATGCCGGCTGCGGCGCGCGGCAGCGCCAGCGCATCGATAGCATCGGGGTACCGCGGTGATCACCGCCGCGACCACCTCTGCCCAAGGAGCAAAGCCAGTGCGCGTCGACAAGCTTCACATCACCCTCGCCGGACGCGAGCACGTGGTGGAAGCGGGCACGACGGCCGGCCAGGCACTGGAGCTGACCACCGGCGATAACGAGCCCGCCGTGGCCGGTGCCGTGATAGCGGCCAGGGTCAGCGGCGAGCTGAGGGACCTCGGCTGCCCGCTCGCCGACGGCGACACGGTCGAGCCGGTCGGCATCGCCAGCCCTGACGGCCTGGCCATCCTGCGGCACTCCACGGCGCATGTGCTGGCCCAGGCGGTGCAGGGGCTGTTCGCCGGGGCGAAGCTCGGCATCGGCCCCCCGGTCGAGAACGGCTTCTATTACGACTTTGACACCGAGCACCCGTTCGGCCCTGATGACCTGAAGGCCATCGAGCAGCGGATGCGCCAGATCGTGAAGCAGGGCCAGCGGTTCGCCCGCCGGGTCGTCAGCGCCGACGATGCGCGGGCGGAGCTGGCCGGCGAGCCCTACAAGCTCGAGCTTGTCGCGCTGATGAGCGGCGGCCCGGCAGCCGATGCGGGGGTTTCCGGGTCATCGGAGTCCGGGGTCTTCCCGGGCAGCGCCGCGGCCGCCGGGGTCAGCGCCGACGAGGCGGTGGAGGTCGGCGGCGCCGAGCTCACCATCTACGACAACCTCGACCCTGGCACCGGCGAACTGTGCTGGAAGGATCTGTGCCGCGGCCCGCACCTGCCCAGCACCCGGCAGATCCCGGCGTTCAAGCTGCTGCGGACTGGCGGCGCGTACTGGCGGGGCAGCGAGCAGAACCCGCAGCTGCAGCGGATCTACGGCACCGCGTGGCCGTCCCGGCAGGAGCAGGACGATTACCTGACGATGCTCGCCGAGGCCGAGAAGCGGGACCACCGCAAGCTCGGCGCCGAGCTCGACCTGTTCTCGTTCCCGGCCGAGATCGGCAGCGGGCTCGCGGTCTTCCACCCCAAGGGCGGGATGATCAGGAAGGTCATGGAGGATTACTCGCGGCAGCGCCACGAGGAGGCCGGCTACGAGTTCGTGAACACCCCGCACATCAGCAAGTCGACCCTGTTCGAGACCTCCGGCCACCTGCAGTGGTTCGCCGAGGGGATGTTCCCGCCGATGGAGATGGAGGGGGCGAAGTACTACCTCAAGCCGATGAACTGCCCGTTCCACATCCTCATCTTCAAGGCACGCGGCCGGTCCTACCGTGAGCTGCCGCTGCGGCTGTTCGAGTTCGGCTCCGTCTACCGGTACGAGAAGTCCGGCGTGGTGCACGGCCTGACCCGGGTCCGCGGCCTCACCATGGACGACGCGCATATCTTCTGCACCCGGGAGCAGTCCGGGGCGGAGATCAAGAGCCTGCTGTCGTTCGTGCTTGACCTGCTGCGCGACTACGGGCTGAGCGACTTCTACCTGGAGCTGTCCACCCGCGACGACGTCAAGGACAAGTGGGTCGGCACCGACGAGGACTGGGAGCACGCAACCGAGGCGCTCCGGCAGGCCGCGGCGGAGTCGGGCCTGGAGCTGGTCGCCGACCCCGGCGGCGCCGCGTTCTACGGGCCGAAGATCTCGGTGCAGGCCAGGGACGCGATCGGCCGCACCTGGCAGCTGTCCACCATCCAGCTCGACTACAACGAGCCGAAGCGGTTCGGGATGGAGTACCAGGCAGCGGATGGCACCCGGCAGCAGCCGATCATGATCCACCGCGCGCTGTTCGGGTCGGTGGAGCGATTCCTCGGCGTCCTTGTCGAGCACTATGCGGGCGCGTTCCCGCCCTGGCTGGCGCCGGTCCAGGTGGTCGGCATCCCGATCTCCGACGCGCATGTGCCGTACCTGGAGGATGTCGCCGCCCGGCTGCGCGCCCGCGGGATCCGGGTCGAGGTCGACGCCAGCGACGACCGGATGCAGAAGAAGATCAGGAACGCGCAGCGGCAGAAGGTCCCGTACATGCTGCTGGCCGGCGACGACGATGTCGCCGCCGGGGCGGTCTCGTTCCGGTACCGCAGCGGCGAGCAGAAGAACGGGGTGCCCGTCGACGACGCGATCACCGAGATCGCGTCCGCCGTCGCCGCGCGGGTCCAGGTCTGAGCGGTCATGCCGACTGAGCCCCTGGAGCAGGACGGGGCCGGCCCACCGGACGGGCTGCAGCGGCTGTGGATGCCGCACCGGCTGGCCTACATCAAGGGCGAGGGCAAGCCGGCTGACACGGCAGCAGGCGGGGATTGCCCGTTCTGCCGTATTCCCGGGCTGCCGGACTCCGAAGGCCTGATCGTGGCGCGCGGCACCCTGGTCTATGCCGTGCTCAACCTCTATCCCTACAACAGCGGCCACCTGCTGATCTGCCCGTACCGGCATGTCGCCGACTACACCGGCCTGGACGAGCCGGAGACCGCCGAGCTTGGCGAGTTCACCAAGCGCGCCATGACGGCGCTGCGGGCCGGCTCCGGCCCGCACGGATTCAACATCGGGATGAACATGGGCTCCGTGGCCGGTGCCGGGATCGCGGCGCACCTGCACCAGCACGTGGTGCCCAGGTGGGGCGGCGACATGAACTTCATGCCGATCATCGCGCAGACCAGGGTCCTGCCCCAGCTGCTGGCCGACACCCGCAAGCTGATCGCCGACGCGTGGCCGGCCGCCTGAGGCGGCCGGCCAGGCACAGGCCCCGGTTAGCGGCCCCGGTCAGCCGGGTTTCGAGGCCTCGGCGACCTTGTCGGCGAGATGCGAGGGCAGTGGCTCATACCGCAGGTATGACCGGGTGAAGGACCCGGTCCCGTGCGACATAGACCTCAGGTCAATGGCGTACCGCATGATCTCCAGTTCCGGTATCTCGGACCTGACCAGCGTGCGGCCGCCGGGTACCGGCTCGGTGCCGAGCACGCGCCCGCGCCGCGAGGACAGGTCCGACATCACTGCGCCGACATAGTCATCAGCGACCAGCACGGAGACCTCGTCGACGGGCTCGAGCAGCAGCACCTGCGCCTGCTCGGCCGCATCCCGCAGCGCTGCCTTGCCTGCCTTCTGGAACGCCAGGTCGGAGGAGTCCACGGCGTGCGCCTTGCCGTCGTACAGGGTGACCCTGATGTCCACCATCGGGTAGCCCGCCAGTACCCCCAGGTCCATCTGGGCGCGGACGCCCTTCTCGACCGACGGGATGAACTGCCGCGGCACCACTCCGCCGACGATCTTGTCAACGAACTCGAGCCCGGAACCGGACGGCCGCGGCTCCACCTCGATACGGCAGATGGCGAACTCGCCGTGCCCGCCGGTCTGCTTGACGTTCCGGCCCAGTCCCTGCGCCTTGCCGCCGACGGTCTCCCGCAGCGGCACGCGCAGCGGCGTTGTCTCCACCGCCACGCCGTACCGGCTCGACAGCCGGTCGAGCAGCAGGTCAGCGTGCGCCTCGCCCATGCACCAGAGCACCAGCTGGCGAGTCTCCGCGTTGTTCTCCAGCCGCAGCGTGGGATCCTCGGCAACCAGCCTGGACAGTGCCTGCGACATCTTGTCCTCGTCGGCCTTGGACTTCGCCGAGATCGCGATCGGCAGCAGCGGCTCGGGCATCGCCCACGCTTCTATCAGCAGCGGCATGTCCTTGTCGGACAGCGAGTCGCCGGTCTCGGCGCTGCCGAGCTTGGCGACGGCGCAGATGTCCCCGGCCGCGCACAGCGCGACGCCGCGCTGCTGCTTGCCGAGCGGGGACGTGAGCGCGCCGATCCGCTCGTCCTGGTCGTGATCGGCGTGGCCGTGCTCCGCCCGGCCGTGGCCGGACACGTGCACCACGGCGTCGGGCCGCAGGGTGCCGGAGAACACCCGGACCAGGCTGATCCGGCCGACATAGGGATCCGAGGCTGTCTTGATCACCTCGGCCAGCAGCGGGCCGCCAGGGTCGCTGCGAAGATTGTTCACCGGCTTGCCGTCCAGCGAGGTCACCGCGGGCAGCGGATGCTCCTCCGGGGCGGGGAACGCCTCCGTCATCACCTCGAGTAGCTCGGCGAGGCCGATGCCGCGGGCGGCAGCGGCGGCGAGCACCGGGTAGAAACTGCCGCGGGCGACGGCCTTCTCCAGGTCCTCGATGAGCACCTTGACGTCGATGTGCTCGTCGTTGAGGTAACGCTCCATCAGCGATTCGTCTTCGCTCTCCTGGATGATCGACTCGATCAGCTCGCCGCGGGCCCCGGCGATGCGCTCGGCGTGCGCGGGGTCGGGATCACGGTCAGCCCGGGTACCGGACGAGTAGTCGTAGAACCGCTCGGACAGCAGGCCGATCAGCCCGCTGACGTTGCCCTGGTCGTCGGTCACCGGCAGGTACAGCGGCGCGACCGAGTCGCCGAACGCGTCCCGGCAGGCGGCGAGCGCCTCGTCGAAATTGCCCCGCTGATGATCGATCTTGGTGATCACCACGGCGCGGGGGGTGCCGACGGCGGCGCATTCCTCCCACAGCATCTTGGTCAGGCCGTCGATGCTGTCGGCGGCGGACACGGTGAACAGCGCGGCGTCGGCGGCCCGCAGGCCCGCCCTCAGGTCGCCGGTGAAGTCGGCGTAGCCAGGCGTGTCCAGCAGGTTCACCTTCACGTTGCCGTGCACGACCGGCGCCAGCGTGAGGTTGACCGAGCGCTGCTGCCTGACCTCGACCTCGTCGAAGTCACTCACGGTCGTCCCGTCCTCGACCCGGCCGGGCCGCTGGATCGCGCCGGTGTGCACCAGCAGGGACTCGACCAGCGTCGTCTTGCCTGCTCCTGAGTGGCCGACCAGCACGACGTTGCGCACGCTGTCTGCCTGGCCGGCCGCGGGCGATCTGCCCGCGGCTCCCGAGCTTCCTGTCCTATCGGCCATCGCCGTCGCCTCCTGTTAGATCCGCCCGGCTGCCGGGCTGTCAGGTCCGCCCGGCGGCCGGCCCGGCCAGACCTTGGCCCGTGCCTGCACCGCCAGCTTTTACCTCCTGGCCACCGGATCACAAGACCCCGGCCGCATTCGCCGTGCCTACCCGTCAGTAAGATCCGGCCTGCCCGCTCGCCAGTAAGATCGGATGGCCATGCTGAACGTGCTGCGACCAGCCATCGCCCGCGTGCTGACGCCGGTGGGCCAGGCGCTTGCCCGCACCCCGGTCACCCCGAATGCAGTGACCATCATCGGCACCCTCGGGGTCTCCGCGGGCGCGCTTGCGCTGTTCCCGGCCGGCCATCTGTTCGCCGGGACGATGGTCTGCACCTTTTTCGTCTTCGCCGACATGCTGGACGGGACGCTAGCGCGGATCAAGGGCACGACCGGCCCGTGGGGTGCCTTCCTTGACTCCACCCTGGACCGGGTTGCCGACGCGTCGATCTTCGCGGGCGTTGCCGCCTGGGCGGTGCTGAGCGGGCACAGCAGGCTGGTGGCCGGGCTGGCGCTGTTCTGCCTTGTGACCGGCGCCCTCGTGTCGTACGCGAAGGCGCGCGCGGAAGGCCTGGGCGTGCGCTGCGACGTAGGCATCGCGGAGCGGTCGGAGCGGCTGGTGATCGGCCTGGTCGTGATCGGCCTGACCGGGCTTGGCGTGCCCTATGTCCTTCCCGTGGGACTCTGGGTGCTGGCAGCTGCAAGCACCGTCACACTGGCACAGCGAATGCTCGCCGTGCGTCGTGCCACAGTGCAGGGAGGAACCGGATGCCCGGACTCAGAGACAGGCTGATCGACGCCGGGTACGGGCTCGGCTGGTCAGTCGTATGCCGCGCGCCCGAGTCCTGGGCGAGGTGGGCATTCATGGCCGGGGCGGAAATCGCCTGGCGGCGCCAGGGCCCGCGGGTCCAGGTCCTGGAGGCCAACCTCCGCCGGGTGCTCGGGCCCGCCGCGGACGGCGGTGAGCTGCGCGCGTTGTCCAGGCAGTCGATGCGCTCGTACGCGCGGTACTGGCTCGAGGTGTTCCGGCTGCCGGTGATTCCCGTCAAGCGGCTGGTGGACGGCATGTACGAGGAAGGGAGCGTGCAGATCGCGTTCGACTACGTTGCGGCCGGCCGCGGCGTGGTATTCGCGCTGCCGCACATGGGCAACTGGGACCAGGCCGCCGCCTGGATCATCGCCAGCGGCGCCGGCTCGTTCACCACCGTCGCCGAGCGGCTGAAGCCGGAGGCTGTCTACGAGCGCTTCGTCGCGTTCCGCGAGAATCTTGGCATGGAAGTGCTGCCGGCCAGCGGCGGCAGCAGGCCGTTCGGCGTACTGGCGCAGCGGCTGCGAGCCGGCCGGATCGTCTGCCTGCCGTGCGACCGGGACGTCACCGGCAACGGCATCGAGGTGGAATTCTTCGGCGAGAAGGCGCACATGATGGCCGGTCCTGCCGCGCTCGCCGTGCGGACGGGCGCGGCGCTGATCCCGGCCACGCTCTGGTTCACCGACGACGGCTGGGGAGTCCGCTTCCACGACGAGATCCCGGTGCCGGCCGAGGGCGACACGAAGCAGCGGACCGCGGCCATGACGCAGCAGATCGCGCGCGCCTTCGAGGACGGCATCAGCGCGCACCCGGCGGACTGGCACATGCTGCAGCGGCTGTTCCTGACCGACCTCGACGCTGACCGGCTGGCTGCCTCGGTCGCCGCCGCCAAGGCCGCGGGGGACCCCGCGGACGCCGCCGGCCCTGCCGTGGACCCCGCCGGCCCTGCCGCGGATGCCTTCGGCCCTGCCGGCCCTGCCGTCGACGCCGCCGGTCCTGCCGTGGACGCCGCCGGNNCGCCGGGAGTGCCGTGGACGCCAGCGACTCTCATGGCCCGGCGGATGCCGTGCCATGAGAGTCGGCATCGTCTGCCCGTACACCTGGGCTGTCCCCGGCGGCGTCCAGGAGCACATCAGGAATCTCGCCGAGGCGCTGATCGACCTCGGCCACCAGGTCTCCGTCATCTCGCCCGCCGACGACGACACCCCGCTGCCCGGCTACGTCGTGCCGGCCGGCCGGGCGGTGCCCGTGCCGTACAACGGGTCCGTCGGCAGGCTCGCATTCGGCTTCCTGTCCGCCAGCCGGGTGCGCAGGTGGGTCAAGGACGGCCAGTTCGACGTGCTGCACGTGCACGAGCCCATCGTGCCGAGCCTGGGGCTGCTGGCCTGCTGGGTCTCCTCCGGCCCGATCGTGGCGACCGTGCACACCGCGAACCCGCGCTCCCGCTGGATGCTCGCCGCGCGGCCGGCGCTGCAGTCGGCGCTGGAGAAGATCAGCGCCAGGATCGCGGTGTCCGAGGCAGCAAGGACCACGCAGGTCGAGCATCTGGGCGGCGACGCCGTGCTCATCCCGAACGGGGTCTCGGTGCGCAGGTACGAGAAGGCGGACCCCCTCCCCGGCTGGCCGGGGGCAGGCGGCGCGCTCGGCTTCCTCGGCCGGATGGACGAGTCCCGTAAGGGCCTGGCCGTGCTGCTTGCCGCGTTCGAGATACTCGGCGCCCAGCGGGCCGGCCTGCGGCTGCTCGTCGCCGGCCCGGGGGACACCGAGGAGGTACTGGACAAGGTTTCCGCGCCGCTGCGCGACCGGGTGGTACTGCTCGGCCAGGTCAGCGAGGCGGACAAGGTTCGCGTCTACCACTCGGTGGACGTCTTCTGCGCCCCGAACACCGGCGGCGAGAGCTTCGGGATCGTGCTGGCCGAGGCGATGGCCGCCGGCGCGCCGATCGTGGCCAGTGACCTGGACGCGTTCCGGATGGTCCTGCGCGGCGGCCAGGCGGGCGAGCTGTTCGCCATCGGCGACGCCGCCGAGCTGGCCATGGCGGCGAGCCGGCTCCTCGATGACCCGCAGCGGCGCGCGGAACTATCCAAGGCGGCCACCGCGGCGGTGAAGGTGTATGACTGGCCGGTGATCGCGCGCGATGTGGTTGCCGTCTACCAGACGGTGACGCTCGGCGGCATCAAGGTCGGGGTGGTGGCGTGATGGCCGGGGTGCTGACCCGATGACCATGACCAGCGTCATCATCATCGTCGGCATCGCGCTGCTGCTCGGCGTCTACATCTCCTGGCGGGCGGGCCGGCTCGACAGGCTGCACGCGCGGCTGGAGGCCACCCGCGCCGCGCTCGACGTCGCGCTGCTGCGGCGCAGCTCGGTGGCGCTGGAACTGGCCTCCACCGGCCTGCTCGACCCGGCGACGAGCCTCCTGCTCGCGTCCGCGGCGCATGACGCGAGGACTGCGGCCGACGACGCGCGGGAACTGCGGGAAAGCGATCTCACCCGCGCCCTGCGCGCGGCCTTCGGCCAGCCGGAGTTCCGGGCATCGCTGGCTGGCGGCCACGGGGCCGAGGAACTGCTCGCCGAGGTCGAGACCGCATCCCACCAGGTCTTCCTGGCCCGTAAGTTCCATAACGACGCTGTCGCGGCGACCTTGTTGGCACGCCGCCGCTGGCTCGCCCGGCTGCTCAGGCTGTCCGGGGGTGCCCCGCTGCCCGGGTTCTTCGAGATCGACGACTCGCTGGTCGCAGCCGGGCCTGACGGCCAGGGAACGGACATGCCGCACCTGACTGGCTGAGCGCCTGACCGGCTGAGCTGAGCTGANNGAGCTGAGCTGACCGGCTGAGCGCCTGACCGGCTCGGCGAGCGTCAGCGATCAGCGGCCGGCGCGAGCATCTACCATGGAGGCAGCCACTAGAAACGATCAAGTGAGGTCTTCGTGTCAGTCCACAGTGCTCCCGCCAGTACCAGCAGTCCCGCGAGCGGCGGAGCTCCGGGGACGGGGACCCAGCGGGTCAAGCGGGGCATGGCCGACATGCTGAAGGGCGGCGTCATCATGGACGTTGTCACGCCCGATCAGGCCAAGATCGCCGAGGATGCCGGCGCCGTCGCGGTGATGGCCCTGGAGCGCGTGCCCGCCGACATCCGCGCTCAGGGCGGCGTGGCCAGGATGAGCGACCCCGACATGATCGACGGGATCATCGCCGCGGTGTCCATCCCCGTCATGGCCAAGTGCCGGATCGGGCATTTCGCCGAGGCCCAGGTGCTGCAGGCGATCGGGGTGGACTACATCGACGAGTCCGAGGTGCTCACCCCCGCCGATGAGGCGCACCATGTCGACAAGTGGGAGTTCACCGTCCCGTTCGTCTGCGGCGCGACCAACCTCGGCGAGGCGCTGCGCCGGATCGCCGAGGGCGCGGCGATGATCAGGTCGAAGGGCGAGGCAGGCACCGGCAACGTGGTCGAGGCCACCAGGCACATGCGCGGCATCAGGGCCGAGATGCGGCGGCTGGCCACGCTGTCGGCGCAGGAACTGTACAGCGCGGCCAAGGACCTGCAGGCGCCCTATGACCTTGTCGCCGAGGTGGCCGCCGCCGGGAAGCTGCCGGTGGTGCTGTTCACCGCCGGCGGACTGGCCACCCCTGCCGACGCGGCGATGATGATGCAGCTCGGCGCCGAGGGCGTGTTCGTCGGCTCCGGGATCTTCAAGTCGGGCGACCCGGCCGCGCGCGCGGCGGCGATCGTGAAGGCAACCACCTTCTATGACGACCCCGACGTGATCGCCAAGGTCTCCCGCGGCCTCGGCCAGGCCATGGTCGGCATCGGCCTGGAAGAGCTGGCGCCGGAGCAGCGCTACGCCGGCCGCGGCTGGTAGCCACCTCACCGCGCGGACGCCGCACATTCTGGTCACTACCGGGCTATAGCCGCGCTGATGTAACTTCGCTGCAAGTGCTGCAGCGAGCAACTATGCGGCAGGGGAGGGCTGCGTGACGGCATCAGGAACGGATTCAGGCGGCGGATTGTCATTCGATGTCGGAATCGCCATCCATCCATCCGCCGCCATCGCAGCCGAGTCAGCTGTCCGGTCCCAGGCTGGCGGACGATCTGGTGAATCGGCTGGATTAGCTGGCTACGACGAGGTAATCGGGCTTATCAGGCAGCGGGCTGGTGACCGGCGGCTCACGCTCATCGAGAAGGGCGAGGATGCCGTCCGGGCCGGCACCGAGGCCATTGCTGGGCAGATCGGAATTGCCGCGCAGCGCATCGCGGCGGTACTTGACCAGCAGGACTGGACGCCGGCTACCGAGAACGGGCTGGGCCTGGAGTCGGTGCAGGTCGCCTTTGGCGTCACGCTTTCCGGCGGCGTGCAGGCCGTCTTCACCTCCGCGGTGGAATCCAGCGCGCAGGTGACGATCACGCTCACCCGCCGCCGGGCCGACGGTCATCCGGCAGCTACGGACCGCCAGCAGTGACCGGCGCGGAGACCATCACGGCGGTGCCGCGGGTCGGCCGCATCCTGGTCGGAGCGGAGCGCGCTGCCAGGGAAGCCAGCGAGGCTGCCCGGGAGGTGCCCGGCGAGGTACGGCGCACCGCCTTTGCCATTAGTGGGTCCCATCTGCTCACCGCATGGCATTGCGTGCGCGACGCTCTCGACGACGGCGCCCCGCTCTGGTTCCGGCTCCGCCGCGAGCCGGCCATCGGCCGTCGCTACATCTACGTCCCGGTCCGGGTGACCAACTACGACTATGTCTTCGATGTCGCCGCGCTTGCCATGGATCCGCAGCGGCTGCCCGCGAGCCAGCTGTCGGCCGAGGATGTGGTGGTGCTATTCGCGGCATCGGCGTTCCCGCTCAGCCTGGCCGTTCAGGTCAAGGACGCGGTTCAGGTGATCGGCTTCCCGGCCAGCGGCTCGGGCGCCGACAGCGATACGAACGGCGGCGAAGTGGTCGAGGTCGCCCTGCCGCTCGGGGACGTGGCCGGACTGAAGATCTACAGCGGAGCGCTGGGCGCGGTCGACCCGGTCGATCCGCATGGCCTGTCGGGCGGGCCGGTGCTGCAACTGCCTGCGCCCGGCAGCCTCAGCCCGAGGTCCGTGGTCGGCATCGTCCGTGCCGCGCCGGCCGGGACGATGCCCACCGCGGCTTCCGGCGGGTGCGTGGTCGCGACGTGCATCGCGGATATTACCGGCAGGCTTCCCGAGGTCGTGGCCGCGCTGGCAGCCGTCCCGCCGGAGCCGGCCTTGCCGGTCAATCTCGCCGCTGCCAGCGGGATCAACGCACGCACCGTCGCTGTGCAGTGCGCCCGGCTACTGCGTGAAAGCGTGTCGCAGTACGCCGATGGCAAGCTGGGCACGCTGGTGGGATGGACGCATTTCCTGCATGAGTCGAAGGCCGGGCTCCGCCCGACCGCGATCGGCACGGCCTACGGCATCAAGCTGGCCCTGGTGCTTGACGAGCCGGACGGCAGGCTCGACCGGGCCGCGCTCGCCGAGACCCTGTGGAAGCTGCAGCTTCCTGGCGACGGCGGCTGGGCGGCGCGCACCGGCAGCGGGATCGCCCGGCCCGAGATCACCGCTCTCGTGCTCGGCGCGCTGTCGCAGGCTGGCGGCGATCAGGTGAGGCTGGCATCGGCCGCAGCCGCGTTCGAGGCCGCGCTCGCCCCGGGCGCCGATCCGGAAGGCATGCAGCGCACTCATGTGGTGACGGCAGCGATGCGCGGCCTGATGCGGGTCCGGCCTGCCTCCCGGAGGCTGGCCGAACTGCGGAGGGCGCTGCTGGCCGGCGCCGTGCAGGATCCGGAGAACGGCAACTTGACCTGCTGGTCGAACCTCTTCGAGACAGCACCCCAGCAGGCCCGCGTACCGTCCGTCGCGCACACCGCCATGGCCGTCATCGCGCTGGTCCGCGCTGGCCAGGTGCTGAATGACGAGCAGGGACAGCCGGCCATTGGCCAGGCAGTCAGATGGCTGATCGCGCAGCGGGACCTGGCAAACGTCACCGAGCAGATCAGGCGGTTCGTGAACGACCGTCACTCCGACTCCCTCACCGTCAAGCACTTCACTGCGGCGTGGGTAGCCAGGGCGCTGCTGGTCGCGTCACCGGGCGGCCAGCCAGATGCCGACGTCGCGCTTACGTCCGCCGTCAGGAAGGTATGGCAGGCGCAGCGCGATGGCGCCTGGGAGTGGGACGACGGCGATCGCACGCTGTGGATGATGTACCAGGGCGCGAGCGTAATGCGCGACTACGCCATGCGCGCATGCCCGCCGCTGTGAATATTCCGACAGCGGCCGGGCCGCGTCAGGAGAGCATGTGGGCGCCCCGATGCTGACCGAGCTTGCGGGCCGTCTGAACGATGTCCTAGGTCATGACGATCCTGCCGGCAATGCCGAGGCGGCAGTGCTGGCGGAGATCTCGGCACTAGTCCAGCGACAGCAGATACTGGAACTGCTTGCCTCGGTCCGCGATGACCGCCAGATGCTGGCCGCCCGCGCGCAACTGTCGTATCACCATCCGCTCGGGTTCGTAAGCCTGGGGCTTCTCGACGCGAGACCGCGTTTCACGCTCCGCCTGCACCTGTGGCGGCCGGGCAGCCGGACCCTCGAGCATGTGCACAACCACCGGTTCGGGTTTGCCGCAGCCCTGCTGTGCGGCGGCTACGAGATGCAGATCTTCGGCCTCGACCAAGCGGGCATCCCGATGACTGAGTACCGCGAGCAGCTCCTCGGCCGGGACCGGGCAGCTGACTGGCACCTGGAGCACGTCGGCGATACGCACGTGCATCCGCTGGCGACGCTGATGCTCCAGCCGGGGTCCTGCTACTGGCTCGGAGCGGAGACACTGCACCGGATCTGGGTGCCGTCTGCCGGGCTGTGCTGCACGTTGTTCCTCGAGACGGCAGCCATCAAGCCGACAACGGCGGTATTCACCGAGCGGGGATCGGGCGTCGCCGCCAGCACGCCGCGGCGGATGCTCAGCAGGGACGCCTACGCGCGCGGCCTTGACGCGGTCATCGGCGAGCTGTCCCGCTGAGACTGCTGGTAACAGGTCAGCCCCTGCCTGATAGCGCGGAGGTTGTGCTCATCCAGGCCGGCTGTCTCAATCTCGTCCGCCGGCACCCACCTGGCCTCCTGCGTTTCGTCGGGCAGGTCAACCACGGGCGGCTGCTGCGCCCGGAGCGCAGCGCCGCAGAGCTGGACGAGGTAGTTGCGCTGCCGATTCCACACCGTGCTGCCACGGAAATTGCTCTGGAAGGGCACTGAGTCCCCGGCGAACTTGATCGCCGTGCCATCAAGACCAGTCTCCTCGCGCAGCTCGCGCAGAACTGCGTCGCCGGGATTCTCCCCGGCGTCTACCTTGCCGCACGGCAGTCCCCAGGCGCCGGGCAAGAATCTCTCCGCCATACTCCGCCGTACGACAAGTACGCTGTCGCGATGCATCACGATGGCTGCGGCAAGCTCGACGTCTGCAGTCGAACCAGGGTGCCTAGCCGGCATAGAGACCACCCTTAGATTGCGTAATACCTACTTATACAGCGCGGAATTTACCCGGTGCGCAATGTTGCTCAGAGTCTAGTAAGGAACTAGCGCGAATTCTGCCGGGATGCCAGCTGACCGGCTGGGCGTGTCAGGCCTCCGCGCCGGGCGGGCCTGACCGGCTGCGCCCGGTTGCCCGCTACCCTCGCAGGTGGCAGCTCACCACAAGGAGGGTGCGTGACGGCTAGCCAGCACCGCCCCGCTATCGGGGTCCTTGCGCTGCAGGGAGACGTGGCCGAGCACCTCCGGGCGATCGGGGAGGCGGGCGCGCAGGGCATCGCGGTGCGCAGGCCGGACGAGCTCGACGCGGTCGACGGCCTGATCATCCCCGGCGGGGAATCCACCACGATGTGGAAGCTCACGGTGATCTTCGAGCTGCTTGACCCGCTGCGCAAGCGGCTCAGCTCGGGCCTGCCCGTCTTCGGCTCGTGCGCTGGCATGATCATGCTGGCCGACCGGCTGCTGGACAGCGCCAGCGGCCAGGAGACGCTCGGCGGCATCAACATCAGCGTCCGGCGGAACGCGTTCGGCCGGCAGGTGGACTCGTTCGAGAGCGACATAACGCTCCGCGGCGTCCCGGGCCCGGACTTCCGCGCGGTCTTCATCCGCGCGCCGTGGGTGGAGGAGGCAGGCCGCGGCGTCGAGGTTCTCGGCTCCGAGCCGCACACGGGTAGGATCGTCGCGGTCCGCCAGGGGCCAGCGCTGGCAACGGCGTTTCATCCCGAGCTGACGCCGGACCGGCGCATCCACGAGCTCTTCGTCGACATGGTGAGGGAACGGTCATGAGCGGCCATTCGAAGTGGGCGACCACCAAGCACAAGAAGGCCGTCGTCGACGCCAGGCGGGGCAAGCTCTTCGCCAAGCTGATCAAGAACGTGGAAGTGGCCGCGCGCACCGGCGGCGCGGATATGGCCGGCAACCCCACGCTGTATGAGGCAGTGCAGAAGGCGAAGCGGAACTCGGTCCCCAGCGACAACATCGACCGGGCGGTCAGCCGCGGCGCGGGCCTCGAGGCGGGTGGCGCGACCTACGAGGCGATCACCTACGAGGGCTATGCCCCGGGCGGAGTCGCCGTCCTGGTGGAGTGCCTGACCGACAACAAGAACCGGGCCGCCGCGGACGTGCGGGCCGCCCTCACCCGCAATGGCGGCTCGATGGCTGATCCCGGCTCCGTGTCGTACATGTTCGCCCGCAAGGGCGTCGTCATCGTCGGGAAGGCGCCCGGCGTGACCGAGGATGACGTACTCACCGCGGTGCTCGAGGCCGGCGCCGAGGAAGTCAACGATCTCGGCGAGTCGTTCGAGGTCGTCAGCGAGGCCACCGACCTGACCGCGGTCCGCAGCGCGCTGCAGCAGGCTGGCATCGACTATGAGTCAGCGGAGGCCGCGTTCCTGCCCTCGGTCGAGATACCGCTGGACGAGGAGCAGGCCAGGCGGGTGTTCCGGCTGATCGAGGCGATCGAGGACTCCGACGACGTGCAGGATGTCTACGCGAACTACTCGGTCCCCGACGAGATCATCGAGAAGCTCGGATGAGCCGCCGTCTGGCCGGGCGGCGGTGACCGCTCAGCAGCCGGAGATCCGCGGGCTCACCGCGGCCGACGACCTTGAGCCGCTGCTTGACCTGGGCCGCCGGTCGTTCGGCGCGTTCGGCGGAGCGGCAAGGCAGCGCAGGCTGGCGGACGCCAGGGAATCCATCGCCGCGGGCAGGCACCTCGGCGCGTTTGACGGCGGGCGGCTGCTCGGAGCCGCGAAGTTCTTCGAGATGGTGCAGTGGTGGCACGGGCGGTCGCTGCCGATGGCCGGGGTCGCCAATGTCGTCGTCGCGCCCGAGGAACGCGGCCGTGGCGTGGGCAAGGCCATGATGACCGCGCTGGTCGCGGAGATGGCAGCCCAGGGCTACCCGCTGTCCGTGCTGTACCCGGCCACCGCGACCGTGTACCGCCGGGTCGGCTACGAGCTGGCGGGCGCCCAGTATCAGGTGTCGGTACCGGCCAGGTCGCTGCGCTCGCTGCTCCCGCCGGATGTTCCCGTCGACGAGGCACCGCCCGGGCTCCGCCGGGTCGGGCCGGAAGACGCACCCGAGATTGACGCCGTGGTCGCTCGGGTTCACGAACTCGGCCGGGCCTGCGGGCCCGTTATCTTCGATACTGGCGTATCCCGGCGGCAACTCGACGACGAGGACCTGTTCTGCTACCTCGCCCCCGACGGGTTCCTCGCCTACAGCTGGTCCGGCGGGCACAGCGAGATCCGGGTGTACAACGCGGTGGCCGGGTCCGCTGCGACGGCCCGCGCGCTATGGTCGGTGGTCGCCTCGCACGACTCGATGGCTGGCACCGTCCGAGCCTTCGTCGGGCCGGCCGATCCGGTCAGCTGGCTCACCAGGGAACCGGACGTGAGCCTGGCCCGCCATTACCCGTGGATGCTGCGGGTGGTCGACGCCGAGGCGGCGATCGCCGGGCGCGGGTTCCCGGCTTCGGCCCAGGCAGCCGTCACCCTGCGGCTCGGCGACGAACTCTGCGCGGCCAACGCGGGGCTGTGGAGACTGGCAGTCAGCGGCGGCAAGGGCGCTCTCCTCCGCCACGCAGCGGTTCCTGCGTCGCCGCCGCCCGCTACGCCGCTCACCATGGGGGCGCGCGGTTTCGCCGCCTTGTACGCGGGCACCCCCGTGGCCGCGCTCCGGCTGGCGGGGCTGGCCGCCGGGGGCGACCCGGCCGGGGACGCGGCGCTCGACGGCGCGTTCGCCGCCACGGCGTTCATGCTCGACTACTTCTGAGCCGCGGGTCCTGATTCTGAGCCGCCGCGGCGCCGCCTGGCCGCGCCAGCCAAGCTGCCGCCTGGCCTGTCCGCGCCAGCCAATCCGCCGCCGATGCCAGCACCAGCCACCACAGCAGCCTCAGGATCACCAAGATCAACTTAGCGGTTGCGTTCTGTCCGGTCTCGACCGGACAGAACGCAACCGCTGATGGCCGCCTCGTGGTCGACGGCGACACGCCGGGGCACGTCGCGGCGCCCGGCCGCGCCGCCCGGTAGGCTCAAGGCGACCGAACATGTGTTCGTCAGCAACCAGGATGGTGAGCGGATGCGGGTGCTCGGCGTCGATCCCGGCCTGACCCGGTGCGGCGTCGGCGTCATCGACGGAGTGCCCGGCCGGGCACTGACACTGGTGGGCACCGACGTGATCCGCACCCCGCCCGGCGATGACATCGCGCTCCGGCTGCTGGCGCTCGAGGCAGGCATCGAGTCCTGGCTGACAGAGCACCAGCCGGACGCGGTAGCGGTCGAGCGGGTGTTCAGCCAGCACAACGTCCGCACGGTGATGGGCACCGCGCAGGCCGGTGCGGTCGCCATCCTGTGCGGTGCGCGCCGCGGGCTGCCCGTCGCGCTGCACACGCCGAGCGAGGTCAAGGCAGCGGTGACCGGCAACGGCCGGGCAGGCAAGGAGCAGGTGACTGAGATGGTGACGCGGTTGCTCCGGATGGACAATCCGCCGCGCCCGGCCGATTCGGCCGACGCGCTCGCGCTGGCGATCTGCCATCTGTGGCGCGGCGGCGCGCAGCGGCGACTCGCCGCGGCCGTCGCGGCGGCCACGGTCCTGCAGGCGGCGGCTGCCCGCGGCGGCGAGCGGTGATCGCCCACCTGGATGGCACGGTCTGCTCGGTCGCGCCCGATGGCGCGGTCATCGACGTGGGCGGCGTCGGGCTGCTCGTGCAGTGCACGCCGGCCACGCTCGCCGGGCTGCGCACGGGAGAGCGGGCCAGGGTGGCGACCTCCCTGCTGGTACGGGAAGACTCGCTGACGCTGTTCGGCTTCGCCGGCGAGGACGAGCGGAATACGTTCGAGCTGCTGCAGACGGCTAGCGGGGTCGGCCCCCGGCTGGCCCTGGCCATGCTGGCGGTGTTCAGCCCGGACGCGCTGCGCCGCGCGGTAGCGGCCGAGGACCTGGCGGCCCTGATGACCGTCCCCGGCATCGGCAGGAAGGGCGCGCAGCGGATCGTCCTCGAGCTGGCCGGCCGGCTCGGCTCGCCTGGCGAGCTACCGCCCGGCGGGGGCGCCGACGGCAGGCCAGCAGCCGCAGGGAGGGCGGCGCCCTGGCGGGACCAGGTGCGCGCCGGCCTAGTGAACCTGGGCTGGCAGGCCCGCGATGCCGACCTGGCAATTGCGGCGGTCGAGCCCGAGTTGCTCAGTGCCGCGGCTAACGGTGCCGCGGCCAGCGGCGCCGCCGCAGGCCAGGACGTAGATGTGGCGGTCGCGCTGCGCGCGGCACTCAGGGTGCTGGGGCGAACGTGACCAGCCCCGCCGGCCAGGCCGCCCAGGCTGCCGGGCCGAGCGTCACCGGCTCTGGCCGCCAGGGTGATCGGGGTGCCGGGCAGAGTGCCACGAGCCCTCCTGGCGATGGCGATGGCGATGGCGCGGGCGGCGGGCTTCCGGCCGGCACCGGGGCTCAGGTCGGCCAGAGTGCCCAGGCCAGCGAGGAGCGGGTGGTGTCGCCGCTCGCCGACGCCGACGACCGGGTGATCGAGGGCGCCCTGCGGCCAAAGCGGCTGGCGGAGTTCGTCGGCCAGGGAAGGGTGCGCGAGCAGCTGTCGCTTGTGCTCGAGGGCGCGCTGCGGCGCGGCCGGGTGCCCGATCACATGCTCATCTCCGGCCCGCCTGGCCTCGGCAAGACTACCATCGCCATGATCATCGCTGCCGAGCTCGGGAAGCCGCTGCGGATTACCAGCGGCCCGGCAATCGAGCGGGCCGGTGATCTCGCCTCCGTGCTCTCCACGCTGAGCGACGGCGAGGTGATGTTCATCGACGAGATCCACCGGGTGGCCAGGCCGGCCGAGGAGATGCTCTACCTGGCGATGGAGGACTTCCGGGTGGACGTGGTGATCGGCAAGGGCCCCGGGGCGACCGCGATCCCGCTGGAGATAGCGCCGTTCACCCTGGTCGGGGCAACCACCCGGGCCGGGTTGCTGCCCGCGCCGCTGCGCGACCGGTTCGGGTTCACCGCCTATCTCGACTTTTACGAACCGGCCGAGCTCGGCGTGATCGTCCGCAGGTCCGCGGGGCTACTCGGCGTGGCGCTTCGCGACGATGGCGCGGACGAGATCGCTGGCCGGTCCCGCGGCACGCCGCGGATCGCCAACCGGCTGCTGCGCCGGGTGCGCGACTTCGCCGAGGTCCGTGCCGACGGCGTGGTGACCAGGCAGGTTGCCCGTGCTGCGCTGGAGCTGTACGAGGTGGACGACAACGGCCTTGACCGGCTCGACCGGGCGGTGCTGTCCGCGCTCGTCCGCAGGTTCGGCGGCGGCCCGGTCGGCCTGTCCACGCTCGCCGTGGCGGTCGGCGAGGAAGCGGAGACCGTGGAGGTGGTCGCCGAGCCCTTCCTGGTCCGGGAAGGCCTGATGATCAGGACGCCGCGTGGCAGGGTGGCGACGCCAGCCGCCTGGGAGTATCTCGGCCTCGCCGTGCCGGAGCCAGGCGGCGCGGGCAATCCGGGCGCCGGCACCCTGTTCGGCTAACTGCGGGGAGGCTAAGCCTGGTTGCGGGCATGTCACGATCGCTCGCCTGAGCCCGTAGCCTGTTGGTGCGCCGCCTGCGCGCCGCTACACTGCGGCAGTTGGCCAACGACAGCCGCCTGGCGCGGGGTGCCGGCCGGGCCCGTTAGCGGTTACGGCTGACCCGTGCCCGCTGTGGCAATCAAGTGGAAGGAAGCCCCGGCGATGGGGAACATGTATCTCGCGGTAGCAGCTAAGACCGCCAGCAAGACGGGTTCGTACACTTCCATCCTGGTGATCGCCGTGGTCTTCGGCCTCATCTACATGCTGCTCATCAGGCCGCAGCGCAATAGGCAGCGCCGGTCACAGCAAATGCAGGGCGACGTCACGCCCGGCCAGCGGGTCACGACCACTGCGGGCATCTACGGCACCGTCACGTCGGTCAATGACCAGGACGTGGAGCTGGAGATCGCGCCAGGCGTCGAGATCCGGATCATGCGCCGGGCCGTCATGAATATCCTGCCGGAGGACAGCCCGGACGACGAGGCACCGCCGGAGGCGGAAACGGACTTCGGCGATAAGCCGGCGGACGACTGGGACTCAACGGACCACAACCCGTAACGCCCGCCCGTAGCGCCGCGCTGCCCCGATCGATCAGAGGACAAAGGACAGACGAGAAGTGGCACCCCCAAGCAGCACCAGATCCAGGCCGGGGCGCGCCCTCGCGGCGCTGATCGCGATCCTCATCATCATGCTGGTGGCGATCGTCGGCAAGGACGCATTCCAGCCTGGCAGCTGGCATCGCAACTTCCGCGTTCAGCTCGGCCTCGATCTGTCCAGCGGCACTACCGTGACGCTGAAGGCGGTCACGCCGCACAACGTGCCGCCCTCGGCGGCCGACATGACCACCGCTATCTCGATCATGAACCAGCGGGTCAACTCGGCCGGGTTCACTGGCGCCTCGGTCCAGCAGCAGGGCAGCAACATCATTACCGTGGCGGTGCCGGGCAAGGGATCGCAGCAGGTAGTGCAGCTGGTCGGCACCACGGCGCTGCTGCGGTTCCGCGAGGCGCTGCTGGCGGCGCCGAATATGGTCTCGGCAACCCCGGCGCCATCGGCAACGCCCACCCCGAGCGCATCAGCTTCCCCGAGCCCTTCAGCGAAGGCCAGTAAGTCCGTAAAGGCCAGCCCAACGCCGACACCCAGTTCCTCGGCTGCCGCTCTCGGCGCACCGGGCGCAGGCACCGGCGGCCTGAGCCTGTCGGTGAGTGCACGGCACCTGGCAGCCAAGCCAAAGCCGTCGGCATCGGCGGATCCGAGCCCGTCGGCCAGCAACTCGCCCAGCCCCAGCCCCAGTGCCACCCCCGCTGCCACGGCGCCGGCCGAAAAGCTCTCCACCACCGCCGACGGCGAGGGCGACGCCGCCGCGGTCAGCGCCCCGGTGAAGGCCCTGTTCGACAAGCTGAACTGCGCCGAAAAGGACTGGCAGAAGCAGATCTACGATAACGATCCGACGAAATGGGACAATCCGAACACCCAGACCGTGGCGTGCAGCGGCGGCGACAAGTACGTGCTGGACAAGTCCACGGTGGCCGGCACCGAGGTCACCGCTGCCAGCGCGACCCTCAGCACCACGTCAACCTTCTGGCAAGTCAATCTCACCTTTAACGGCGCAGGCGGAACAGCCTTCGGCAACCTGACCACCCGCATGTACGACAACTACGGTTCCAGTACTGACGCCAGTTCGCCCTCGGATTCGGTCCTCGACCTGCTGGGGGTAGTCCTGGACGGCAAGATCGTCTCGTTGGCGACCATCGACCAGGGCGCGATCACCGCCGGGTCGGCCCAGATTACCGGCAGCTTCAACGAGCAGCAGGCCACCTTGCTGGCCAACCAGCTGAGCTACGGGCATCTGCCGCTGACCTTCAAGAACGAGTCGACTGACGCGATCTCCCCGCAGCTTGGCTCATCCCAGCTGCACGCCGGGCTGATCGCCGCCGGGATCGGCCTGCTCCTGGTCGTGCTCTACTCGTTCCTCTACTACCGCGGCCTCGGCCTGGTGTCGGTCTCCAGCCTGGCCATTGCGGCGCTCCTGTCCTACCTGTCGGTCGTCCTGCTGAGCAAGTACGAGGGCTACTCGCTCTCGCTGGCCGGGGTCGCCGGCCTGATCGTCGCGATCGGCATCACCGCCGACTCGTTCGTGGTGTTCTTCGAACGGCTCCGTGACGAGGTCAGAGACGGCCGGTCGCTGCGGGCCGCGGTGGAGAGGGGCTGGCAGCGCGCCAGGCGCACCATCCTGGTCTCGGACACGGTGTCCTTCCTCGCCGCCCTGATGCTGTGGTACTTCTCCATCGACGATGTCAAGGGCTTCGCCTTCACGCTCGGCCTGACCACCCTGATCGACGTCCTCGTGGTGTTCCTGTTCACCAAGCCGATGATTACCGTGCTGGCCAGGACCAGCTTCTACGGCAACGGGCACCGGCTTTCCGGCCTGGACCCGGCCAGGCTCGGGGCGCGAACTCCGTGGCGGGGCGCCAAGCGCGTCACTGCCAGGCCGGCCGCGGGCGGCGCGGCGGCGTCGCCCGCGGCGCGCCCGCAAGGCCGGACCACCCCGAAGGAGGCGTGATGTCCCGGCTCGGCAACATCGGCGGCCGGCTGTACCGTGGCGAGGTCTCGATCGAGTTCGTCGCCAGGAAACGGCGCTGGTACACGATCTCCGGGCTGATTCTGGTGATCAGCATCGCCGCCCTGCTCATCCGCGGACTGGACTACAGCGTCGATTTCAAGGGCGGCTCGGTCTTCCAGTTCACCGCGCCAGCAGCAACCTCTACTCAGATCAGCCAGGTCGTGGAAACGGCGGGCGGCGGCAGCGACGCGATCGTCCAGACGGTCGGCCTCGGCAGCAGCCGCAGCTGGCAGGTGCAGACCGACAAGCTCCAGTTCAATGAGGGGACCAAGGTCCAGGACGCCCTCGCCAGCCACTTCCACCTGGCCGTCAACGCCGTCAGTACGACCTTCGTCGGACCGAGCTGGGGCGGCCAGATCTCGGAGAAGGCACTGGAGGCGCTGATCGCCTTCCTCATCGCCATCGTGATCTACCTGTCGATCGCGTTCGAGTGGAAGATGGCCAGCGCCGCCCTGATCGCCCTCGCGCACGACATCGTGATCACGATCGGCGTCTACGCGCTGACCGGCTTCGATGTGAGCCCGGCCACGGTCATCGGCCTGCTCACCATCCTCGGCTACTCGCTCTACGACACCGTGGTGGTCTTCGACAAGGTCAGGGAGAACACCGCGGGCCTGCTCGGCACGGGCAGGAGCACCTACAGCCAGGCCGCGAACCTGGCCCTGAACCAGACCCTGGTCCGTTCCATCAACACCTCGGTGATCGCGCTGCTGCCGGTAGCGTCGATCCTGGTTGTCGGCGTCGCGCTGCTCGGCGCCGGCGAGCTCAAGGACCTGGCGCTTGTGCTGTTCGTCGGCATGCTGTCCGGCACCTACTCCTCCATCTTCATCGCCACGCCGGTGCTGGCTGACCTGAAGGAGCGTGAGCCGCAGTACAAGGCGCTGGCGAAACGGGTCGCGCTGCGTGCCTCCGGCGGCCGCGCCGCCCAGCGGGCCAAGGCAAAGGCCGGGAAGACGGCCGCCGTCCGCGGGCCTGATGCCGGCCAGCTCGGCCAGGCGCCCGATGCCGATGCCGATGCCGATGATGCCGCCCAGCAGGATGCCGACGACAGCCAGGCACCGCCGCAGCAGGCCGGCGAGTGGGTACCGGTTGGCCGTCCGGCCGCTGGCAGCACCGCGCCGCGCAGCCCGGCCCGGTCGGGACCGCGCCAGCAGCCGCGGCGCAACAGCGCAGCGAAGCGGCGGCCAAGCGGCAAGAAGAAGCGGCGCTAGGGCGTGTCCGCCGGCCAGGAGGCACTCGCCGGCCAGGAGGCACTCGCTGGCGCGGGGGTTGCCGCCCTGATCTCCTCGATGATCCGCGATGTCCGAGACTTTCCCGAGCCGGGCATCGTATTCAAGGACATCACCCCGCTGCTCGCTGACGGCGCCGCCTTTGCCGCGGTGGTGGGCGCGCTCGCCGCCGGGCACGGCCCGGTTGACAAGGTGGCCGGGATCGAGGCCCGGGGGTTCATCCTGGCGGCGCCCGTCGCGGTCGGCCTCGGAGCGGGCTTCGTTCCGGTCCGCAAGCAGGGGAAGCTGCCGGCTCCCAGCATCGCCAAGACCTACCAGCTCGAATACGGCACGGCGACGCTCGAGGTGCACGAGGATGCCTTCGATGCAGGCGACCGGGTCCTCATCGTCGACGATGTGCTTGCCACCGGCGGAACCGCCAGCGCGACCGCGGACCTGGTCAGACGCAGCGGCGCAGAGGTCATCGGGATAGCGGTCCTGCTCGAGCTCGGCTTCCTCAGCGGCCGCGCACAGCTGCCGGGCCTGGATGTGCGATCGCTGCTGACGGTGTGACCTGGCGCGCTGGGCGCGTACCGAATCGTCCGCCGATAGACTGTGTGCTTCGGCGGATGTGAGGAGCATCAGTGGGGGGTGACGTGGTGACGGCCGGCGCGGCCGGAACCGGTGTCGCCAAGGCCGCCGACGGGCAGACCGACCAGGAGAAGCCGGCTGTGCCATCGGAACAGGGCGGGGTGACAGCGGAGGACGGCGCGGACGCGAATGTGCCGCATGCGACTCAGCGTCGCCCGGCTATGCCCGCTGCGGCCCAGCCTGTTCTGGCTCAGCCCGATGCTGCCAAGCCTCGGGCCGCCAAGCCTCGTGTGGCCAAATCCGGTACTGCCAAGCCCGGGGACGCCCGGCCCATTGCTGGCAAGCCCGGGGACGCCCAGCCCGGGGACGCCGAACCTGGTGCTGCCGAACCTGGTGCTGCCGAGTCCGGTGCAGCCGAACCTGGTGCTGCCGAGTCCGGTGCTGCCAAGTCTGGCGCGGCCAAGCGCCGAGCTGCCCCGTCGACCGCGCCGGGCCCGCAGGCGCCGAACGGAGCCGCCGGGACCGCGGTCGCCGGGACCGCGTCCGTCCGCCGCAGGCTGGCCAGGCTCGGGGCGCCGCGCGGCGGCATCAACCCCGTGCTCGAGCCACTGGTCAAGACGATCCGGGCGACGCATCCTAAGGCGGATGTGCGGATGGTGGAGCACGCGTACGAGGTCGCCGCAGCGCAGCACTCCGGCACGCTGCGCAAGAGCGGCGACCCGTACATTACCCATCCGCTGGCAGTGGCCACGATCCTGGCCGAGCTCGGCATGAACCACGAGACGATCTGCGCCGCGCTGCTGCACGACACCATCGAGGACACCGCGTATACCCTCGATGAGCTGCGCCGCGAGTTCGGAGACGAGATCGCCGAGCTGGTCGACGGCGTGACCAAGCTGGACAAGGTCAAGTACGGTGACGCCGCCCAGGCGGAGACCGTGCGCAAGATGGTGGTTGCGATGTCCCGGGACATCAGGGTCCTGGTCATCAAGCTTGCGGACCGCCTGCACAATATGCGGACACTCCGCTACCTGCCGAGGCCGAAGCAGGAGCAGAAATCGCGCGAGGTACTCGAGATCTTCGCGCCGCTCGCGCACCGGCTCGGCATGAACACCGTCAAGTGGGAACTCGAGGACCTGGCCTTCGCCACCATGTTCCCGAAGCGCTACGACGAGATCGCACGGCTGGTCTCCGAGCGCGCGCCCCGCCGTGACGTGTTCCTGCAGGAAGTCGTCGAGGACGTGTCGACGGACCTGCGGGAGGCCAAGATCAAGGCGACCGTGACCGGGCGCCCCAAGCACTATTACTCGGTCTACCAGAAGATGATCGCCAGGAATGTGGGCTTCGACGACATCTACGATCTGGTCGGCATCCGCGTCCTCGTCGACTCCCTGCGTGACTGCTACGCGGTCCTTGGCACGGTCCACGCCCGGTGGAATCCGGTCCCCGGGCGGTTCAAGGACTACATCGCGA